>JBDNIL010000361.1:0-19408 GCA_041688355.1 Verrucomicrobiales bacterium
ACGAGTGCGTCGCCGTTTACGAAAGCGACTGGCACGTTGACTCGACCACCGTCGTTCGTCCCGATCTCATGGTCGTCTGCGAAAAGCCCGATGGACAGTGGATCACCAGACGACCCGAACTCGCCGTGGAGATTCTTTCGCCCTCGACCCGCCGGAAGGACCTCACCGCCAAGCGCGATCTCTATGCGGCGAACGGCGTCCCTTTTTATCTCATTGTCGATCCCGACGACAAATCCGCCCTGCTCCTCTCCCTTGGCAGCGACGGGGTCTACCGTGAACTCCCGCCCGAAGACCCCTTCGAGATCCACCCCGGTTGCGTCCTGCAACTCGAAGTCGCCCCGCTTTTTGTCTGAAAACCCCTTGTTGAACCGGTGCGCTTCGTGCTTTACAGATGGGGCAAAATCGTCCGGATACTGCCGTACGTTCGGGATAACAGGGTCGGGGCTATCACCCAGCCCTGTCTGGTCCGGAGATCAGGCGGGAATTCCGCCATTCTGAAATTTGTAAATTGACCTGAAAAGATGAGTTTTGACGTAGTCCGTTCGTTCACCACCGGCTCCGGAGCCGAAGGGAAATTCTATTCACTGCCCGCTCTCGCCGAGGCCGGAGTCGCAGCGAACCTCAGTCGACTCCCCGTGAGCATCCGCATCGTGCTGGAATCGGTGCTGCGCAATGTCGATGGTCGCAAGGTCAGCGAGGTCGATGTCAAGAATCTCGCGAATTGGAATGCCAAGGCACCGGGTGAATACGAGATCCCCTTCACCGTGGCGCGCATCGTCCTCCAGGACTTCACCGGCGTTCCGCTCCTCGTCGATATCGCCGCGATGCGTGACGCCGCCGTCGCTCGCGGAGCCTCCGCTTCCAAGGTCGAGCCGCTTGTGCCCGTCGATCTCGTCGTCGATCACTCCGTCCAGGTCGATTTTTCGGGCTCTCAGGTCGCCCTCGACCGCAATATGGCGATCGAGTTCATCCGCAACCGCGAGCGCTACGAATTCCTCAAATGGGGCCAGCAGGCCTTCGAGACCTTCTCCGTCGTGCCTCCCGGGATCGGGATCGTGCACCAGGTGAACCTCGAGTACCTCGCCAAAGGAGTGCTTTCCAAAGACGGAGTCTATTACCCGGACACTCTCGTCGGGACCGATTCCCACACCACCATGATCAACGGCCTCGGCGTCGTCGGCTGGGGCGTGGGCGGCATCGAAGCCGAGGCCGGGATGCTCGGTCAGCCCGTCACCTTCCTCGTTCCCGAAGTCGTCGGGGTCTACCTCCACGGTTCTCTCGCCGAGGGCGTCACCGCGACCGACCTCACCCTCCGCGTCACCGAGATTCTCCGTGCTTACGGCGTCGTCGGGAAGTTCGTCGAGTTCTTCGGCCCCGGCGCGACCGCCCTCTCGCTCCCCGACCGCGCCACCATCGCCAACATGGCTCCCGAGTATGGCGCCACGATGGGCTTCTTCCCCGTCGATGGCGAGACCATCAACTACCTCCGCGGCACCGGCCGTTCCGAGGAGCTCTGCACCACGGTGGAGAATTATTACAAAGCGCAGAATCTCTTCGGCATCCCCGATAAGGACGAGTGCGACTACACCGACCTGCTCGAACTCGACCTTTCCACCATCGTCCCCGCCGTAGCCGGACCGAAGCGCCCGCAGGACCGCATCGACGTGCCCGAACTCGGCAACAAGTTCAACCAGCTCTACGCCGCTCCCGTCAGTGCCGGCGGCTTCGGGCTCGATCCTGCGAACCGCGGCATCTCCGTCCCGCTGCACCTCAACTCGCCTGCCGGTGAGTTCGACAACCCGCTCATCACGGGCGAGATCATCACCGCCATCGACGTGGACACTCAGCTCCGGCACGGCAGTGTCCTCATTGCCGCAATCACGAGTTGCACGAATACCTCCAACCCGAGCGTCATGCTCGCAGCCGGACTCGTCGCGAAAAAGGCCAACGAAAAAGGCCTCACCGTCGCCCCGTTTGTGAAGACCTCCCTCGGGCCGGGCTCGCGTGTCGTGACCGACTACCTCGAAGCGACCGGTCTCCAGACCGAGCTCGACAAACTCGGCTTTGAAACGGTCGGCTACGGCTGCACTACCTGCATCGGCAACTCCGGTCCGCTCCACCCCGCCATCGAAGACGCCATCAAGCAGGGCGACCTCGTCTGTGCCTCCGTCCTTTCCGGCAACCGCAACTTCGAGGCCCGCGTCCATGGCTCGATCCGCGCGAATTTCCTCATGTCGCCGCCGCTCGTCGTCGCCTACGCCCTCGCCGGTCGCGTCGATATCGATCTCACGACCGAGCCCCTCGGCAGTGATGTCGACGGCAACCCCGTTTTCCTCGCCGATCTCTGGCCTTCGCAGGCGGAGATCCGCGCCCAGCTCGCAAGTGCCCTCAAGCCAGAGGTCTACGCCAAACTCTACGGCAATGTCGATACCGCCAACCCCAAGTGGGGCGAGATCGCCGGCTCGACGGGATCGACCTACACCTGGGACGAAGGATCGACCTACGTTCAGTCTCCGCCTTTCTTCGAAAGCAAAGTCGGCGGCAGCGAAGATATCGTCGGGGCACGCCCTCTCGGGATCTTCGGCGACTCCGTCACGACCGACCACATATCCCCGGCCGGATCGATCAAGGAAACCTCGCCCGCCGGTCAGTACCTGCTCGCCAACGGGGTCGAAAAAGCATCGTTCAACTCCTACGGTGCCCGTCGCGGCAATGACCGCGTCATGACCCGCGGCACCTTTGCCAACGTGCGGATCAAGAACCTGATGTGCCCCGGGATCGAGGGCGGCTACACCCAGTACTTCGGCGCTTCCGAAGTGGCCGCACCCGACACGACGATCTCCAGCGCTGCCGGAGCCAAACCCAGCTTCATTTACAACGCCTCGATGGCCTACCAGGCCGAGGGCACGCCGCTCATCATCATCGGCGGGTCCGACTACGGGATGGGAAGCAGCCGCGACTGGGCCGCCAAAGGCACCCGTCTCCTCGGCGTCAGCGCGGTGGTGACGAAGTCTTTTGAGCGTATCCACCGCTCCAACCTCATCGGGATGGGTGTGCTGCCGCTGAATTTTGCGGACCCGGCCCACTACGAGAAGGTCAAAGATCTCGCCGACGCCACCTTTGACATCGTCGGCATCGCCGGTGAGCTCAAGCCCATGCAGACCGCGACCCTCGTGGCCCATCTCAGCGACGGGACCAATCTCGAGATCCCGCTCAAGGTGAGACTCGATACTCCCGCCGAAGTGGACTACTACAACGCCGGCGGCATCCTGCCCTATGTTCTGGAGCAGATCCTGGCGGGGTGAGGGACTGCGGGAAGGGAATGTAAGCTTTCAATGAAGTCGATCGTATCGTTGCTTCCTTGCATCTCCTTCCGTTCCTATGAAAAGACTCTCCCGGCTATATCCGGTGATGGCCGCCCTTGCTCTTGCCGCAGTCCTCATCGCACTGAGTGGCGAGGGGCTCATCGCCAAAAAAGTGATCGCTCATCTCATCCTGCCGGCGGGATTTCTCTGGCTCGCGGGATTCGGGTTTCTTTTTGCGGGCGGGCTTAAAAAGTCCGCTCGCTTCGGCGTGGTGGCCGCGTGGATCCTGTATTCTTTTGCCGGCAGTCCCTACGCCGGAGTGGCGCTGCTGCGAGTTCTCGAGGAGCCCTACTTCGTCTACGAGCAACCGACCGAAAAGCTCGATGCGCTCGTGCTCCTCGGCGGCGGCACCGGTCTCTCACCGGGCGGACGACCCGCCCTCGGGACGCACGGGGACAGGCTGACCCGTCCGGCGATCCTCTTTCACGAGGGACTCGTCGGCACCCTCATCACGACAGGCCGCAGCATCACCGAGGCGGGCGAGGACAGGCTGCTCTCCCGCGAGACCTCCATGATCTGGGAGGGACTGGGCGTGCCTGCCGGGGTGATCATCGAAGTGCCCGAACCCCGCAACACGAGCGAGGAACTGGCGGCTGTGGCGAAGCTGCTCGCAAAACATCCCGAGTGGAAAAGGGTGGGGCTCTCGAGTTCGGCTTCGCACCTGCACCGTGCCCTGCAGGAGGCCGAGTCACAGGGTCTCGATCTCGTCCCCGTGCCGAGCGATTTCCGGTCCGCCAGCCTGATTTTATCGCCCCTCTACCTCGTGCCGCAAGGACGGGGATTCCGCGACGTGCAGACGGCGTTGTGGGAGTTTTTGGGAAGTGTGTTGGCGCGATCGGGTCGCGATTCCTGTTTACCGCAAGGATATGAGGGCCCTATGATTCTGTTCACTCGATCTGATGAAATTCCCCTCCATTCTCGCTTTCCTTCTCACCCTGGTTTCACTGGCATCCGCGGAGGAAAAACGCCCGAATATTCTCTTCATTCTTGTCGATGACCAATCGCCCTTTGACCTCAAGGTCTACGATCCGACCTCGACCCTCGAGACCCCGCATCTCGACGCGCTTGCCGCCGGGGGCATCGTGATCGATCGGGCCTACCATATGGGCGGCTTTGTCGGCGGGGTCTGCACACCCTCTCGCCACATGATCATGTCTGGCCGCACTCTCTGGCATCTGCCGATCGGGCCGCTCGCGAAAACGCACTGCCCGCCGAATCTCGAAAAGGAGACGATCCCCGCCGTTTTCAACCGCGCCGGCTACGATACGATGCGAACCTGCAAGCAGGGCAACAGCTACGAGGCGGCCAATAAGGAATTCACCGTTCGCCACGACGCCTCGAAGCGCGGTGGCGATGACGAGTCGGGCAGCGCCTGGCACGCTGCGCAGGTCCTCGACTACCTCGAGACGCGCGAGGAGACGAAGGACGTCGATCCTTTTTTCATCTACTTCGGCTTTTCCCATCCTCACGACACCCGCGACGGCACACCGGAGCTGCTCGCGAAGTACGGGGCCTCCAATCACGCCGACGAAAAAACCCTGCCGCCTGCGGGTGCGAAAGCCCCCGCTCTGCCGCGCAACTGGCTGCCGGAGTATCCCTTTCATCACGGCCATCCCAATCTGCGCGACGAGGTCGCCGTTAGTGGAGTCTGGAAAAACCGTGACGCCATCACGATCCGCAACGAAGTCGGACGGGAATATGCCTGTGTCGAGAACATCGACATCCAGATCGGCAGGGTCCTCGCGAAGCTCGAGGCGATGGGCGAGCTCGACAACACCTACATCGTCTACACCTCCGACCACGGCATCGCAATCGGGCGTCATGCCCTGATGGGCAAGCAGAACCTCTACGAGCATTCCTGGCGCGTGCCCTACATCGTGAAAGGCCCGGGCATCAAGGCTGGATCTCGCGCAGAGGGCAATGTTTACCTCCTCGACACCCTTGCGACGGTCTGCAATCTCGCCGGGATCGAGGCTCCGGACACGAACGAGGGGATCAGCTTCAAACCCGTCCTCACCGGGGAAAAGAAGACGATCCGCGACACTCTCTACGGCGTCTACAACGGCGGCACCAAACCGGGAATGCGGTGCGTGCGTCAGGGCGACTGGAAGCTGGTCCAGTATGATGTGCTGGACGGCTCTGTGCGTGAGACGCAACTCTTCAACCTCGCCGAAAATCCCGACGAGTTCCTGACACAACATCACGATCCCGCCGTCGTCGCCCTCACCGGCGTGAAACCCGAGCCGCAACAGCGCGACCTCGCCGAAGATCCCGCCTACGCGGAAAAGCTCGCGGAGATGAAGTCACTGCTGCTGGCGGAAATGCGGAAGCACGACGATCCCTGGCGGATGTGGGATCAGCCTGGTGACGGGCTCATCCCGCCGGTGGAGAAGGTGTCGAAGGGGAAGAGTAAGAAGAAGATCGACTGATCCGCCACCGTAGTGGTGACATCCACGTCGCCACCGCGTTGCTCATGACTGACGGTGGCGACCTGGAGGTCACCACTACCGGAGGACCGAAACTCAGGAAGGAAATGGCCGAGCTCCGCCGCTCCTCCCTGTTCCCCTCACTTCTTAAACCGCTCGTTTTCCGCGTCCCCGCCGCTCAGCACATACGCGACAAGGTCGAGGACTTCATCTTTCGTCAGCATCGAAAGCAGCATCGGGGGCATCGGCGAGACTTTGGAGACTTCCATGCTCTTCACTTCTTTGCGATCAACGTTGGTGCGCTGGTTAGGGTCGGAGAGGTCTGTATTGAGGGTGACACTGTCGCCGTTGAGATTCACGACGACGCCGCTGACGACGGTATCGTTGTTGAGGGTGACGACGACGGGGGCGAATTGCTCGTTGATCTCTTTGCTCGGATTGATGATCTGGTCGAGAAAATCGTGCGGCGAATAGCGGCCGCCCGCACCGGTGAGATCGGGGCCGTTCATTCCTCCGCCATCGCCGAAGCGATGGCAGGCGTAGCAGGCGGTGGCGGCGAACATCTTGCGTCCGGTTTCGAAGTTGCGTTCGGTCATGCCGGTCTCGGCGGCGGCGCTGAGTTCCTCCAGTGTCCACATCGTGGGGGTGCGTCCGGCGAAGACGGCACCAAGGTTCTCGATGACGGAGATACGTTCGGGTTTCTTCGAGATCAACTCGGTCAGCTCTGTCTTCTCTGCCTCGGTGAAGGTGGCGAGGGCGTCGTTGCGGATGAACTCGATGAACTTGTCGAAGCTGGAGCCGCCGCGGTAGTTGGCTGCCTTGAGGAACCACTCGAGATAGGCGGTGCGCAGCTCCTTCGTCCAGCCGACGGAGACGAAGCGGAGACTGCGGGCATACTCGAGTTGCTCCTCCTGCGAGACTGCGTCACCGAGAAGGGCGATGCCTTTGGTGGCGATAGTCGGTGACTGGAGATAGGCGAGGGTCTCGCAAAGGAGCCAGTTCAAGGGGAAGGATTTGGCCGGGAAAGCGGGATCGAGATCGGCGATAAGTCGTTTTGTCATCTCATCGCTCGCGCCATCGAAGCGGTTCAGGGTGATCTGCACGGTCCGCACGTGGGTGAGCTGCGATTCTTGAGAAAGTGCGGCGAAGTCGATCGCGACGAGAGCCCCGAGGATCTGGTCGCGCAGGGCGGTGTCGACGGGCGGAGTCGGCATTGCCCCGGCAGCGACGGGAGCGGCTTTCGGGGCCGGTTCGCCGGCGGGGACGCCGAGCGGCTTTGCCGGGACGCGGTGGTAGGGATCGATCCCGCCGAGTCGGGCGAGAGCGAGGAGGGCCTCGACCTGCTTCGCGGGGTCGCTTTCGGCGAGGGCTTTTTCTTTCCACGAGGCGATCGGCTGGTGCTCGAGCACGGTGCGCGCGGCCCAGCGCAGATGGCGGTCGGGGCTGGAAAGATGCGGCCAGGCGACCTCGATCGCTTTGGGATCGGGGTTGCCATGGTAGGACTCGAGCCTGTGACGCAGCTTCGCCGCGTCGGTGATGCTTGTGTCAGGCTCGACGGTGGTGGTGGACTCGCTGCCGGTGTAGGTGACGCGGTAGAGGCCCGACTGGACGCGGCGTCCGCCGATCGCGAAGTACATCGCGCCGTCTTGCGGATGGATAAAGGCGTCGGTCACGGGGAGGGGAGCGCCGGAGATGAAGTCTTCTTTCACTCCGGTGTAGCTCGCGCCTTTGGCCTCGAGGTTGACGGCGTAGATTTTGCCCCAGCTCCAGTCGAGAATGTAAAAGGCATTTTGGTATTTGGCAGGGAATTTCGCGCCGTAGCCGAAGGTCGTGCCGGTGGGCGAGCCGGGTCCGATGTTGACCGTCGCGGGAAGATTGTCGGGGTAGAACTCGGGGTATTTGCCGGCTCCGTTGCGCCAGCCGAACTCGCCGCCGCTGACGACGTGGTTCACGCGTGTGGGCCGGTACCAGGGAGTGTTGAAGTCGTACTCCATGTCCGCGTCGTAGGTGAAGAGCTCGCCCGCGTGATTGACCGAGGCGTCGTAGATATTGCGGAAGCCCGAGGAAAAGCGCGAGAAGTTCTTCCCGTCGCGCGAGACGCGGTAGATGATGCCGCCCGGCGCGAGGACGTGGCGATTGTGTCCGCGGCCGTCGGGCATGCGGTCGAGCAGGTGATCTTCGCCCCAGATCGCGGGCACGGGCGAGGCGGGGTCGGCCTCGACGGGAATGGTGTTGTTCCCGCAGATGAGGTAAAAGTCTTCACTGCCGGGCACGGGCACGACGGCGTGGACGCCGTGGTCCCCTTTCGAATCCATCGCGCGGAGCGTCTCGACCTTGTCGAGTTGATCGTCGCCGTTGCTGTCGGTGAGCTTGTAAAAGCCGCTCGAGATCTTCTGTTCGTAGTCGTTCACGCCGACATAGAGAGCGCCGTCGGAGAAGTGCATGCCGTTGACCGCACGGATCTCGGCGGGGACTTTTTCGACCGCTTTCGGATCGAGCGTCGCCCCGACCGCAGGAGCGGGGAATCGGTAAAGTCCGCCGTACTGGTCGCTCGCATAGATGCGGCCTTTGTCATCGGCGCAGAGCGCGACCCACGAGCCGAGTTCGACGCCGGGCACGGAATAGAGGAGCTCGACCTGAAAACCCTCGGGCGCTTTAATCCGCGAGACTGGCGTGGCCACGTTTTCGCCGATAGCGGGGCCGACTTCGCCCTGGCGCGGGGGCGCGGGGGCTTTCGCTTTTTCTTTTCCCTTACCCTTCCCTTTTGCGGCACCGGGGGCCTTGGGGGCTTCTTTCGCTTTTCCCTTGGCCTTCGGAGCCGGCGGCATGATCTCCTGCGCGTCGTTGGGCAGGTCGGCTTTTGCGAATGGGGTGACTCCGCCGTCGGGCAGCACCTTGAGCCGCACGTCCTTGATCTGCACTGTCATGGCCGGGCCGCGATGGATCTGGAAGGCGAGCAGTCCCTCGAGGGAACGCCCCGCCTCGTCGTAGTCGTGGAGTTCGGTGGCGAGCTTCCCGTTGATCTGGTGGACGATGTGATTGCCCTTCGCGATGATTGTGTATTCGTTCCACTCGGCGATATCGACGGCGACGGGATCGCGGTCGCCGGTGAGCCATTTCTTGGTCTGCGGATCGACGACGACGGTCTGGCCGTTCTTCGCGACGATGCCGCGGCCGCGCTCGTGGTAGACCATGGCGTTGTTCGGAGCGGCCGGGTGGACGTCGCACTGGTAGCCGCCGATGGACCATTTTCCGTTTTCGGGTAGTTCCTTCGAGCGGTATTGGACGCCGCTGTTGTTGTCTCCGGTGACCTTGATCTTCACGCGCAGTTCGAAGTTCTCGAGCGTGCCGGCCCTCCAAATGAGGAACTGATTGTAAGCGAGGTGTTCGGGCCCGTTCGTTTTGCCGGTGATGGCGCCGTCCTCGACCGACCAGAGTTCGGGATTGCCGTCCCAGCCGCTGAGGTCTTCGCCATTGAAGAGTTCGACAAAACCATCCTCGGCGTGGGAGGGGGAGATGGCGAAGAGTGCGGCAAAAAGCAGCGGGAGAAGACCAGGGGGGGATTTCATGATTGCAAAGATGACCTTTTTTATTGGTTACGCACGTCGAAAGTCGCGTGAGGCGCGGCAAGGTTTGTGTCGGAATTGGGGGGGAGGGGGGGGAACCGATTGATCTTCCACCGGGCTTCCCGTATCTTTTCCTCCATGTCTCTGACGATCGAAATTCCTGATGAAATCGCCGCCGAGTTGGGCAGTAATGCCATGGAGCGAACTCGCCATGCGCGCGAATTAATCGCTTTAGAACTCTATCGGGAGGGGCTGATTAGCCTGCGAACGATGGGACGTTTCGCCGGATTGGGCACTGATGTCTGGAAAGCGGATGCTTTGCGCGCCGAGCACGGCGTGCCTCTCAGTGTGTCACCGATTGATGATCAGGAGCTGCTCGAGTCGTTGATTCTGGAATGAAGTCGGTCGTCTGTGATACGGGACCGGTAAATTATCTCGTTCAGATTGAAAGTGTCTGGCTGATACCTTCTCTTTTTGAGCCCGTCATCCTCCCGAGGTCTTGTCTTCGGGAGCTTCTGTCTGAGAGCGCTCCAGGGCGGGTTCGCCAATGGGCAGATTCGCTTCCTTCGTGGATGGAAATCCGTGAAGGCTCAAGCCCTGAACTTAGCTCTCAAAAAGGGACTTTCAGACGCCGATATTGAAGTTTTGATTCTGGCCATCGAAACAAAGAGCGTAGTTCTAATGGACGACTTGGCCGCTCGCAGGTACGCACAGTCATTGGGTCTGGCAGTGGTCGGAACTCTCGAGGTGATCGAGATTGCAGCACGACGCGGTCTTATCTCCTTGAGGGATTCCTTCGACCGGCTTCAGCAGACCAATATCCGCATAACCGAGAGCCTGTATCAACAGATTTTAGAGAGGAATTCTGATCTTGCATGATGATTATTGGCATGGGGGACAGGGTCGCTCACTCCTCACACCGCCAACCCAAACTCCCCCTCCACCAGGCGCGCGCCGTTCACCTGCACTTCGACGCGATGCCTACCGGGATAATGTCTCCGGGTCGTGAAGTCTCGAATCACTTGGCGTTTTTCCAGGGCGACGGTTTCCCCCGGCGCGAGGTCGAGTTCCTTCCATTTAAAGACCTTCTCCGAGGTCCCGCCGGACTTTTTCACGTAGTGGACGACGTAGTCGATGAGGAGCCGCCGGGTAGTCGGCGCGGTCGAGGTAAGGCGGAGGGAAAGTTGGATTGCCTCTCCCAGGACGATCCGTTCGGGTGACGTGGAGAAAGACTCGACCCGCACCTTTGGCGGTTCGCCGGCACCCAACAGGGTCAGGGCCCCGGCATGACCCTCTTTGATGAGAGTTCGCAGGGCCCGTTTCGTAATCCAGGCGGTGTGGGGATGATCGCGGTCCCATGACTGGAGCACTGATAGCGCTTTGTCAGGGTGATCCCTGGCGATGTCGTTGAGGTGATTCGCGACGGACTTGCGCACGTAGAGACTGGGATCGGCCTTGAGATTTTCGAGAATGGGCAGGGCGGGCGCAGGATCGGCGACGAGTTCGACGAGGCGGAAGGACCAGGGGAGGCGTGGACGGCAGCCTTCGCTGGCGAGACGGCGGACGTGCTCGTCGGGATCGTGCGACCATTCGTGCATGACCGCGAGGGTGCGACGAAGGTCGCGTTTCAAAAATTCGCGGATCGCGAATTCGGACGAGCCAAAGGGGGTGAAAAACTTCAGGGCCTTCATCGATGCGTCGAAGTCGCCGTGGCCATGGCCGTAGAGGCCCACAAAGTCAGGGAGAAAGACCGTCACAAAGCGATGATCGATCTGCGGCGCGAGCCCGAAGAGAACTTCAAGCGAGTCCCGATAGTCGAGCGGCAGCGACTCGCGGGTGGACGCGCTCATGCGACGCAGTCGCTGCAGGAGAGAGAGTTCGTCGAGCCCGGCGAGGGAGAGACGGAGAAAGCGTTTCGTGTCAAAGCGGGGGTGCAGCGACCCGAGCTGTCCCGCGATGGTGCGGAAGCGGGTTTCATCAAACCAGTCTTTGAGGGCGGGGGCGGTTTCGGAGGCCATGGGGGAGGACGTCAAAATGACCTCATTTACCGGCCTTTTTCAAGCCGGCCGCGGAAACGATCGCGAGGAGTTCGCCGACATCGACGGGCTTGACGAGATGATGGTCAAATCCCGCCTCAGCGGTGAGACGGCGGTCGGTCTCCTGACCCCATCCGGTGATCGCGATAATAGAAATGTCTTTTCCCCAGGGCTCCTCGCGGATGCGACGGCAGACTTCGTGCCCGCTGAGCTTCGGCATGCCGATGTCGAGAAAGATGACGTGGGGACGGAAGTCCTCCGCCTCGGCGAGTGCCTCGGCGCCATCGTATGCGGTGCGGACCTCGTGGTTTGCGGAGCGGAAGTAGGCGGTGAGGCTGTCGGCATTGTCGCGGAGATCGTCGGCGATGAGGAGCCGCAGGGATTGCTCGAGAGGCCCGGGAGTAGCCGGGTCTGTTTCGGTTCGGGCAGGTTCGACCGCGCTTTCGGGCGAGCCCGCGTCCCCGGCTTGGAGCGGAAGTCTCACGATGAATTCGCTGCCTTTGCCGACGCCTTCGCTGCGCGCCTCGACCTCGCCGGCGTGGAGCTGTGTGAGTCCCTGCACCAGCGAGAGCCCGATGCCCAGCCCGCCCTGAGACCCGCTGCCCGTTGCTTTTATCTGGGAGAACATTTCAAAGATATCGGCAAGCCGGTCCGCGGGGATGCCGACGCCGTTGTCCCGGACAGAGACATCGACCGAGTCGGTCCCGGTCGTGGCGGTGAGAATCACGTGCGACCCCCTGCCGCCATATTTCGCCGCGTTGTTGAGCAGATTGGCGAAAATCTGCTCGAGACGGACAGGGTCGGCATGGAGAAAGACGGGGTCGTCGGGCAGGTCGATCTCGAAGGTCTGCCCGGCTTCGTCCCGCAAAGGCTGGCTCGTCTCGGTCGCTCTCTCGATGATGCGGGCGAGGTCGATCTCCTCTGGTCGCAGGGTCAGCTTACCATAGGAGATGCGTGAGACGTCGAGCAGGTCATCGAGGAGCCGCGACATCTGCTGGACCTGCCGGTCGATGATGTCGAGTGCCCGGGTGCGCTTTGCCGGATCCGCCTGGGACCGGCAGACCTCGACCGAAAAGCGGATCGGCGAGAGAGGGTTGCGCAACTCGTGCGCGAGGGTGGCGAGAAATTCATCTTTGCGGCGGTGCGCCTCTTTCAACACCTCTTCGGCGCGGAGGCGGTCGGTGATGTCGAGGGCCATGCCGCCGACGAGGGTGGGTCTACCGTCGCGACCGGGAATGGGGAACTTGCTCACAAGTGAGGGATGGAGGATGCCGTCGCTTTGCGGCAGCGTTTCGATGACCTGAAGTCCGGCCGGTTCCTGCAAGGCCCGCCTGTCGTTTTCCATGAACTCGGCGGCGGTATCTTCGGGGAGCAGATCCGCGTCGGTGAGCCCGTAGAGTTCTCCGGGGATCTTTTGGAAGGCTCTCAGCGCCGCGTCATTGGCGTAGATGTATCGCCCTTCGAGATCCTTGATCCAGGCGAGACCGGGGAGTGATTGCATAAAGCGGGTGAACCGCTGCTCGCTGGTGTAGAGCGCCTCGGTGGCCTCACTTGCGGCGGTCGCATGGCGGGAGATGCTGCTGGCGGTCCACCAGAGGAATCCTAGGAAGAGACCGATCTCGAGCAGGGTGCGGATCGCGGCTCCGAAGGCCGCATCGAAGACGCCGTAGTCCTGCCCGAGGATGCGGATATAGCCGAGCAGCAGCGGGATCGCGACGAGGGGAATGAGGAGACGTCGGGCGACGAGGCCACCCGCATCTTGTCTGAGGACGAAGGCCATGAAGCCGCACTCGCGCAGGGTAGCGACGAGTCCGGCACCGAGGGCGGCGATGATCGTGGCGGTCTGCCACGCGATCCCGGTGTAGCGAGCTACGCCGAAGAGCTGGCTCGCCCCGAACCAGTAACCGACGATGGAAAGAGAGGCGATGACGATGGGGATCATCGCCAGCGTGCCGGCGATGCCCCGCAGACGCCTTCCCCCTGTGGCGAGGGCGAGGGCGATGCCGAGGAGGAGGAATGAAGTCGAGGCGGGGATCCCAATACGCATGGGCGCGGCGCTCGCGGCCTGGCCCCAGGTGCCGGCGAAGAGGTATTCGTCTATCCCGAGATTCATACCGGTGAGATGCTCGAGGAGCGTGAGGCCGCCGATCAGACTGGTGACGAGGGCGAGAGCGAGAACTCCGGCTCGGAATTTCGTCTCGCGGTTCGAATGATTGAGCAGCAGTAGGGCAAGCCCCCCGGCGATGCTGCAGACGGCCGCATTGGGAAACATCGAGATTCCAAGCCAGGCCCAGTCGGTGAACCGGGGATAGGGGATCGCCCAGCCGATCAGGGTGACGATCCCGCCGAGGATCGCGTAGACCCCGATCACTGTCGCGAGGATGCCCGGCAAGACCTTTGCTCCCTCGCTCAGTTTTAGCAGCCCGGCGGGGCGTAGGATCGTTTCCTTCCTCATGCGATTCGGGTTCCCAAAATGCTGCCGCCGTGAAAAGGCAGCGATTCAAGTTCGTCTTCGTGCTCCACAACGAAGACTTATGAAGCATCCACCGTGATGTCGTCAAGTCGAATCGAGTTTCGCGGAAGCGGGCAAGAGGCGGGCCAGTCGCCCGATTGGCATAGCCTGCGGCGCGACTGCGGAGCGGGACGAGAGACTTCTTCGCGACCGGGAAAATCTCTTGTGAAATCGCTTTTCCCCCCTACATTTCCGCCCCCCGACCGCTTGCAGGTGCTCCATGAGCGGGCGGGTCAACCAAACGGAGCAATGTCGGAAGGCTTACCAACCAGTAACTAACCCCAACCTTAATATATGTCAGCAACACTCACTCAATCCGGTCTGGACCTCATGGCCCTGATCGATCAGAAGTTCCACTCCCACCGCGAGAATTCCATCGTGCGGGGCACCATCATCGAAGTTCGCCCGCAGGTCGTGGTCGTGGACGTCGGTGCGAAATCCGAGGGGATCATCCCGATCTCCGAGTTCGAAGACGAAGAATTTGCCGTCGGCGACGAAATTGAAGTCCTCCTCGAGAAGCTCGAGAACGACGAGGGCATGGTCGTCCTTTCCAAAGAGAAAGCGGCTCACAAACAGAACTGGGACAAGATCGTCAAAGTGTTCGAAGACGGCGGCCTCGTCAAAGGCAAGGTCAAGTCTGTCGTCAAAGGCGGTCTCATGGTCAACGTCGGGGTCGAGGCTTTCCTCCCCGGATCGCAGATCGACATCATCCCGCCGAAGGATCTCAACGAATACGTGGGCAACGTCTATGAGTTCAAGATCGTCAAGGTCAACGACATCCGTAAGAACATCGTCCTCAGCCGCCGCGAAGTCATCGAGGCCGAGCGCGCCGAGCAGCGTGCCGAGTTCCTCGACTCCGTCAAGATCGGCGACCGCGTCGAAGGGATCGTCAAGAACATCACCGACTTCGGTGCCTTCATCGATCTTCAGGGCATGGACGGTCTCCTCCACATCACTGACATGAGCTGGGGCCGCATCAACCACCCCAGCGAGATGCTCTCCATCGGCCAGAAAGTCGATGTCGTCATCCTCGACGTGGACAAGGAAAAAGAGCGCGTCTCCCTCGGTTCCAAGCAACTCCAATCCAATCCCTGGGAGGAGATCGAAGCGAAATTCCCCATCGGCATGGAAGTGGCCGGCAAGGTCACCAAACTCGTCCCCTACGGCGCCTTCGTCGAGATCGAGAAGGGTGTCGAAGGCCTCATCCACGTCTCCGAGCTTTCCTGGACCAAGCGCATCACCCGCCCCAGCGACGTTCTTTCTCTCGATCAGGAGATCAAAGCGGTCGTTCTTGCGATCAGCAAAGAAGAGCAGAAGATCTCCCTCGGCGTGCGCCAGCTCGACGTCAACCCCTGGGACGAAGTCGAAGCCCGCTACCCCATCGGCACCACGATCAAGGGCGAGATCCGCAACCTCACCCCTTACGGTGCCTTTGTTGAGCTCGAAGATGGCATTGACGGCATGATCCACGTCTCGGACCTCAGCTGGACCCGCAAGATCAACCACCCGAGCGAAGTCGTGAAGAAGGGCGAAGTGGTCGAGGCCACCGTGCTCGAGATCGACAAGACCAACCAGCGCATCAGCCTGGGCGTCAAGCAGCTCGAGAACGATCCATGGAGCGAGATCGACAGCCGCTTCAAAGTGGGCGACCTCCTCAAAGGAACCGTCGCGAAGATCGCCAGCTTTGGCGCCTTCATCCAGCTCGAAGACGACATCGACGGTCTCGTCCACATCTCGCAACTCAGCGAAGACCACGTGGCCAAAGTCAAAGACGTCATCAAAGTGGGCGACGAAGTAGAAGCCCGCGTCATCAAAGTCGACAAGATCGAGCGCCGCATCGGCCTCTCCATCAAAGCGGCCGAGTATTCCGAAGAGCAGCTCAAGAAAGAGACTGCCGCTTTCGACGCCCTGCGCCCCAGCTCCGACCTCGTCGGACTCGAGCAGGCCTTCAATCTCGCGACCGAAGAGTGGCGCCCGAGCGACAGTTCGAAGGACTGAGGTTCTCAGGACTGAGGTCCACACAAGTGACTACCGGGGCTTCCATCCCCGGGAAAACCTTTTCAAAAAAGGAGCAGGGTCGAGTCCCTGCTCCTTTTTTTGTGCAAAAAGCCCGAAAACAGGTCACAAAACCGTCCCTGGCGAAAAAAGAGTGAGAGAACGAATGAAAACTCTCTGCTAGAATTTTCAGAAGTGTTTGTTTTTCTTGAAACCCGGAGGTGACCGAAGAACCTCCCCCCTGCCGTCCATGCACCCCGAAACCACCAGGATCACGCTGCCCCCGCCGCAGATGATTCGGTCCCACCGACCGAGGGTGCCCCGTTGGACATGGATCGCGCTCATCGTCCTCTCCCTCCTCCTCGGGGCCGGCGGCGGATGGTATCTCGGGGTGAAGCAGAGTGAACCAACGCCCGATAGCAGCGCGACCGGGAGCGAAGCCGCTGACCAAGCCGCCGCAAAGAAAGTCGGCGAGGCCCGCCTTGCCGTCGCCTCGGGCGACTGGCTCAGCGCCCGCCGCCTTTTTGAAGAAGTCCGCGATCTCGATCCGGACAATCCCGACGCCCTCGCCTCCCTGCCCCTGATCGAGCGTCGCCTCGACGAAGCGCGCGGAACGATCACCGTCTCCACCGTTCCCCCCGGCGCCCTCGTCAGAGTGGGATCGCTCAAAGAGCAGACCAGCCCCGCGACCTTTACCGGCATACCCCTCGGCGAACACGATCTCGTCGTGACCCTGGCGGGCTTCGACCCCGTGACGCGCCGTCTCGTCGTCGAGAGCGAAGCGCCGCAGAACCTCGCCGCCATTACCCTGGCAAAGAGCTCCGGGCAAATCGACGTCGTGAGCGAACCCCGGGGCGCGGACTTCAAAGTCATCCGAACGAGGGAGCGGGTCGCCGAAGAGCTCGTCCAGATCGGGACGACCCCGGCCCGCATCGAGCGGCTCGATCCCGGCGAATACCAGGTTCTCATGGCCGTCAAAGGCTGGCCCGAGCAGTCGCAGTTTGTCCGCGTGGAAAACAATCGCAACACCTCCGTCTCGGCCGTTTTCGCCAAAGGCGGGCTCAATATCACGAGCGATCCCGCCGGGGCCGAAGTCTGGATCGAGGCCGGGGAGTCCGCCATCCGCAAGGCCGGGAAAACCCCGCTCAGCCTCGCCGACCTCCCCGTCGGCAAGCACCGCCTCGAGTTGCGCTTCGCTGACTGGGCCCCCATCAGCCGCTCTGTCGAGGTCAGTGGCGGTTCGACTCAGGATCTCGAATTTTCCTGGGAGCGGGCTCTCGTCTCCTTCACGAGCGACCCGCCCGGGGCCGAGGTCTTTCTCGACACCAAGCCGCTCGGACGCGGCCAGCAGAAGACCCCTTTCCAGATCGAGTTGCCCGAGGGTGATTATCAATTCTCCGCTCGCCACTCCAAGCTCGATCCCGTGACCCTTGCTGCTTACGTCGATTCCGACACCGGATCCAATGCCGTGAATTTCCGCTTTGCCTACGGCTCGGTCACCCTCTCGAGCGATCCGGCCGGGGCTGCTGTTGTTTCGGGTGGCATGCCCATGGGACGAACCCCGCTCACCCTCGCGGTGGTGCCTCCGGGGACCTACACCTATGAACTCAGCAAAGAGCAGCACCGGGCCACTTCCGTCTCCGGATCGGTCGAGGCGGGCGGAGCGCTCAATTTCACCGCGACCCTCACCTACGACTCCGCGCCCGTGGCGAGCCGTGATTTCAAAAATGGACTTGGACAGCAACTCGCCTGGATAGCCCCCCTCAACGGCTGGGCCGGGGTCTACGAGGTCACGCAGGGCGAATACGAGCGCCTCTCGGGCGCCAACCCGAGCTACTTTAAAGCTCCCAACCATCCCGTCGAGAGCCTCACCTGGTACCAGGCGGTGAAGTTCTGCGAGGCCCTCACCGTGCAGGAGCGCTCACTAGGCACCCTCCCGGCGGGTTACCGCTATCGACTCCCCACCGATGACGAGTGGAGCAGTCTTGTCGGCGCGCAAAAGCTCGATGGAGCCATCTCGAGCCTCTTTGAGCGGCAAAAATCGAGTGCTCCCGTCGGCTCGCTTGCTCCGAACGAATTCGGCCTCTACGACATCCGCGGGAACGTCTGGGAATGGGTCAATGACTGGTATTCGCAAACGATCCTCAACCGGGTCCAGAAAGAAGGCTCCACCGCCACCGCCGAGTGGGTCGGGACCGACCGCAAAGTGCTGCGGGGCGGGGCCTGGAACCGCTCTTCCCAGTTCGACCTCGCCGTCGCCAACCGCATGGCCGCCCGCCCCTCGGCGGAGGATCGGTATGATGTCGGTTTTCGGGTGGTGCTGATGCGGGATTAGTGCTTGGTGCTTGGGTTGTTACTGGGAGCGCGGGCGTCCCGCCCGCTTCACTGCTACTGCCGCTTTTTGCGGGGAGTGAGGAACGCGGGTGATCTTCCCGTAGCGGAACATGCCAATGTTCCCCGGCGATGCATTGGCCCGCGCCGTACTGACGCGGGGAATTTTGGCAAATTCCGCTACGCTGACTCGTTTACTTTCCCACCCCTCACTGCCCGCCCGTAAAACTCTCCGTCACCACCGGCGCGATCGACGCTCCCGGTTTGAAATGATAGACCCGATTTGCTTTTCCGGCGGGATCTTCGGTGGCGTAGAGGGCGACTTCCACTTTCGGGCTCGCCCCCGAGGGGGCACCCTCGATCTGCCTCGTCTCGACGCGTATCTGGTTCTGCCCTTTCCTGACTCCGCCGACGACAAGCTCTGACGTCTTGATGTTTTTGAAGGTTCCGGTGAGGTGCCCGTTCACGGTGATTTTGACCTCGTAGCCGGTCGCATCGATCCAGGCTTCGGCGATGAGTTCGGGCATTTCGACGGGCTGGGGGATAGGGGGCAGATAGGGAGCGGGCTGGAATTCTTCTCCTCTCAGAAAGCTGAAATCGCTGTTCCGAATCTGCAGCAGGATCTCCCCGTCGTTCCCGATCTTGACGATCCGCAGGTTGTCGAATTTCCAGCGCCCGTCCTCTTTCAGGAAATGGAGCACGAGGAGGTTGTCAGAAACCGCCACGCCCGGTTCGTCGCCGAAGTTGGCTTTTCCAAAATAAGTCGAGGTCGCCGTCTCGCCGGTGGAGAGGACCCCGAGCGCGATGAGACCTCCGAGCGTCGGGGCTTCGACCGGATCGTCAAAAAGGGCCTGGGGGAAGGGCTGCTTCTGCGAGACGATGCGGTTGCGGGTCTCGATCTGACGGCTGAAGGCAGTTGTCGCCTCCCAGGTCTTGAGGTCCCCGGCGGCCATGGAGTTGCGCCAGGCATCGAAGGCGGACTCCAGCGAGACACGGATCGTGTTGTCGGTCTGGGCCGTCGATTCGGGCGCCTGGGCCGTCGCGAAGAGAGGAGAAGAGGCGGCGGAGAGGGCCACGATTCGGAGCAGGCGGTTGAGAATCATCGAACAAGCTATCATCCCCGTGGGAGAATGCAAAAGAGCGGGAGGGCAGACAAGCGATTCGCGCATTCCGGTAG
>JBDNIL010000362.1:0-5010 GCA_041688355.1 Verrucomicrobiales bacterium
ATGATCACAGATCCGCTTTGCTCCCTCAGATTGGCACGGATTGGAAAAAGCCCGGGAACCGAAGAAGGGACCCAAAATTCATTTTCCCGCGAGTTTTGCAACGGTCTCGTAAGAGTTTTGGCGGTCTGAGCCATCGCCCGAAGGTCTCACGGACCTCATCACACTGGTAACGAAGGGGGGCCGCAGGATGCGGTTGCAGGGAGAGAGAATCGTTCGGGAGGGCGGGGAGGTGTTGAGTTAGTGTTCGATTGGGAATTGGCTCTGACTCCGTCTCCCGCTTCCCTGTAGCTGGCCTCTGCGAGGCCGGATTGCCCTCTCTCGCGCCCTTTGGCCGGCGGTCTCCCTTCATCACCCGATCATCGTGACCAGCCTCGCAGAGCTGAGCACGAAAAGCGGAACTCGAATAATCCAACCACAGCGGGAGTCCTTGATCAACCCGCCACCCCTCAGCAACTGCCCCGCGCGGCTCCTTTTAGCCATCAATGGCCGAAGGAAAGGCTCCAACCCCAAAAAGAAGATTCCGACCGCTGAGAAGTAACGTGTGCGACGGGGGGGCGTTTGAGGAAAGAGTGGATCACACAGGAGGGGAGGGCTGTTGGATTAGTGTTAGTTTTGGAATTGGTTCCCTGACCCAGTCCACCAGTGAATTCCGTGCTGGTCACCGAGATGAGCCACGTAGATCGTGGTGAGGAGAAACCGCCACACCGCAGTTTTCAGCGGAATTAGACCAAACTCGTTGTAATAGGAGCGTAAGGGTTGAAAAAGGGAATTCCCGGCGATAGGATTCGTGAATTCTTCCCGGGTCGTATCCCTACCGATGGACTTTCCGAACCGCCTCCTCTTCGCCGCCATTTGCACACTCTACGCGCTATCCGGTAGCAAGGCAGGGGCGGCGGAAGATCTCCTGCCCGACATGGTCGTGCGGGAAAGAGACCTCCTGCGCCACGACCACGTCACCGACGGGAATCGCGTCCTTCTCCGCTTCGCCAACGGCACCCCGAACATCGGCGCGGGGCCTCTCCACGTCGTCGGTGTCCTCCCCGCCAATCCGGACGGCACCCAGAGCGTGAACCAGCGCATCTTCCGCGACGACGGGACCCATTATGACCGGCCCGCCGGACGTTTCACCTTCCACCCCGGCCATGACCACGTCCATGTCGAGGGATGGGCGATCTACCGACTCCGGGCCAGCCTTCCCGGCGGCGGGGTCGGGGATGTCCTGCTCGAGAGCGCCAAAACGAGTTTCTGCCTCCTCGATTCCGCCCCGTACGACACCTCGCTCACGGGCTACCGCCCCTTTCGAACCTATCGCACCTGCGGCGAACTCGCGCAGGGGATCTCAGTCGGCTGGGTCGATGTCTACGAGAAAAACCTCATCGGGCAGAACATCAATGTCCTCGGTCTCCCCCCGGGCAGCTACTGGCTTGAATCAGAGGTCGATCCCGACAATCGCATTCTCGAGCTCGACGAGGACAACAACATCTCGAGAATTCTCGTGGAACTCACCGAGCCCACCTTTATAGACGGGCCGCTCGAAGTCGTTCCCGTCGATCATCACGGCGACAATCACAATCGCCCCGACCTTCGCCTCGGAATCAGCCCCGATCCCGCCAGCCATCTTGGTAATGATGTCTACGAATCCGGCGGCGGGAGCTCGCAGGATCATTCCGATCACCCTCACTCTGATCACGGTCACCCGGCTCTGACTCAGGTCCTGCGTCTCGAGTTGAAGTCGATCCGCGCCCGCACTTTTTTCGCGTCTCTTCAGAACGAGAGCGGCGACCGCCGCAACTGCCGGCTTCATTGTCGCGCTGGCGGGTCCCGGCAGCTCCGGGTCGTTCACTTCGACACCTCCGGTCCGCAGCCCCGCAACATCAGCGCGCCGATGAACGGTCGTGGCAGCGTCTTCGGCATGGCCAGTGACGAACTCAAGACCTTCCGCACTCGAGTCTCTCTCTCACGTCGATCAAAAGGCAGCTTCAAGCGCGGGAAACGGATTCGCGCGGCTCTCGGGCTCACAAGCCAATACGGCGGTATGATCGACGAAGGATGGGTCTACGTCACCTTTCGGTAGTCCTGCGCTCGCGATTTGGCCTTCGGCAGGAGAGGTGCCGAAGGGTGGAAAAGAAACCATCGGCTCACCTCTCAGCGACGTTTTCGCGAAGAACCCCTGAGCAGAGCGCGGACGCGGTCAGCCCCGACTCCGGGATAGGAGGAAGTCGCGATCAGCTCGAGCGAGTTCACACCCCCGGGGCGTTGGCCCGCAGAGACACGAACGTTGACATCGATCAACCAGAGGTCAGAGGGCGCGATCAATCCGGGGCGCAGTCGCCCCGAAAGCAGGGCGGCGGTCACCGTGCGACCGCCGAGCCGGAAGTCCGGACGCAGGCCTCGCCCCGTCGATCTCGCCCGCAGAAAGGGAGAATCCGGGACAAGCCGGTCGTTCTCGAGGGTCACGAAAAAGCGGGTTTGTCCGCGAGGCGCAAGGGAGAGGTTCAGGGTCTGACCGACTGCGGAGAGATTGTAAACATCGTCACCGCGAGGGTGCGGTCGCTTTGCCGCGATCCACTGATCGGGCTGGTAGCCGGTCGCGACAGCAGAGAGAACCGCCTCGGTGGAGTCAGGATAGAAAAAGGAGCCGATCGCGGGATCGCCCCCGGCGAGCGGTCCAGGGTCGGCCCGGTGGCCGAGGAAGTCGGCGGGAATGGGGGCGGCGACCAGACCCGGGGCGGAGATCCCGACACGGAGAGACTCTCCTCCGTCGCGTTCGAAGTAAGCCACCTCGAGATGATGGCGACCTGCGCCGAGGGAAACGCGGGCGCGCTTTTCGGCGAGAGCGTGAAGTCCGTCGAGATCGATGCGAAGAGTCCCGTCGATCCAGAGCCGACTGCCTTCGTCGGACTCGAGGGTGATCTCGTATTCTCCCGCCGACGGAACGAGAAGGTCGCCGTAAAAGCGCAGGGCAAAATCATCGTTTCGGAGGCGAGGTGTGAGATCGATCACCCGAGCGACGCCGGAGCGTGTCGGGACGAGGGTGGAGAAATCGGGGAGACGCTGCAAACGGATCTCGTAGTAGTCGTAGCGCAGCCCTTCGAGCTCGATGGGCTCGCGGAACTCGTAGAGAGATTCGGACGCGGCGGCATTCGCGTTGCCGTTGAGGTCGGTGAGGCGATCAGACGGCAGGGCGATCGAGACCGGACCGGGGGAGACGGGCGTCAGAGTCGCGGTGTATTCCGCACCGGATCCATCAAGGTCGGTCAGCTCTGCGTTGCTCGTCTCGAAATCCCCCGCGCTACGGGCCGCGACCGCCTCGGAGAAAGAAAGCCGCACCCGTTTCGGGCCATAGAGAATCGTCCCCGAAGGCGAGATCGCGGTGAACCGGGGGGCGACGTGGTCCGCAGGTCCCGGCCCCTGAATCAGCCCCCCGGGGGTCGCCGCCGGATCGAGCGACCGGATCCACGCGGTCACGATCGAGACGGCGGTCTCATCGACGCGTGACTTTGCGAGCGGCGGCATCGCGAGAGCCTCTTCCGCCGAGGCGAGACGGTAGTGGAGGAGGGAGCGGCTCTCGTCTCCCGCCTGGAGGAGGACCGCCCCCTCGATCCCGAAAGGGTTCGCCGCCGGAACCCCGATGAGGTTTTGAAAAAAGGGAGCGATGGGGAGCCGCAGGTCGAAGCCCGTGGGTGCGGTTCCTCCGGCCCGGTGGCAGTGCGAGCAATTCATATCGAGGTAGGATCGCGCCCGTCGCTCAAGCGTGGCCGTGCCGTCTTCGAGATTTTTGGCGGTGAGGATCGCGGGGAGGCGACTCTCGTCCAGGGCAGGGGTGAGAAACCCGAGTCGATTCAGGGTGACGAGTTGGTTCGCGCTGCGGCCCGTGGCCGGGTAGGACTGCGGTCCGTTGAGATGCCGGGCCTTGAGACCGAGGACGTGGCCGGCGGCGGCGTTGTGGCAGGTGATGCACTCCGCGCGGCTCGGGAAATGCCAGACGAGAGAATCGTCGGGCGAGATCTCGATGGTCGATTCGACGGCTTCGCCCGGCAACAGGTCGGCCTCGCTCTGATCTTCGCGCCATCGGTAGGTGAATCCGAACCAGACCCCGTCGGATCCGCGCACGAAGAATCGAGTCTCGACACGGAGCCCGCCGAAACCGAAATGTTTCACGAGGACGGTCCCGTTCGGAAAGGCCCACTCGCCGGTCTCGGAGTAGGCGATGCGCTCGCCGGGCGAGTTGGGCGTCCCGTCATTGGGAATCGCGATCCAGCGCTGTTTTGCGGCTCCGTCGGACCAGAAACCCTGGATCGGCGCGTAGGGGATCAGGGAGGTCGCGGGGGAAAGCGTCGTGAGATCGGTGAAGGCCCCGGTGAGGGAGAGCAAGGCGGGCGGCTCGGGGAGGGATTCCACGTTGCGAACGAGTCGTTGGATGACGCCGCCATCGCGATTGGTCCCGGCGAGGGAGAAGGCGTAGAGTTCGCCATCCGCATCGGCGGCGAAGCCGGATAGACCAACGTGGCGGCCCCACCCCTCGCGCGCCTGTGTCACGAGGTCGGTCGCGACCCATGGTCCGCCGGGACTCTGAGAGAGTGAACGAATCACCCCCGTGTTCCAATCCCCGTAGACATAGTGACCGACGAGATCGGGATGGTCCCCGCCGCGATAGACCAGACCGCCAATGATGCAGCCACCCTGCTGCCGGCCATATTCGAACAAAGGCGGCTTCTCGATTCCGAGCAAAGGTGACGGGCTTGCCCTGGTGCCGGCCAGAGTACCCTCGCGATAGGGCCATTGGTAGTTCGCTTCGCGCGAGAGGAGATTGATTTCCTCCCGCGAATTTTGGCCGACATCGCCGACCCAGAAGTTACCGGAAGTCTCGTCGAAGCTCATCCGGAAAGGAGATCGCAGGCCGATCGCCCAGAATTCTTCGAGCGTTTGACCGCCCGGACTCTGCCACGGATTGTCATCGGGATTAAAGTAGCCCCGGGAAAAAGAGGGAGGCCATCCGTTTGGCGGAGC
>JBDNIL010000363.1:0-4416 GCA_041688355.1 Verrucomicrobiales bacterium
CCCCAAAAGGTTCACACTTTTCGGTCTTGAATATCACCGGCCAGATCCTACTCTCGTTCAGCCGCGGATCATCATCGGCGGTGGCAGCATGACGAAAGCATTTAATTGGATGAACGAACGGGAGAAGCTCCTCCTGAAAAGCGCCAAACCCCTGCCGTATCAAGCGCTCGAGGACGGTCGCGAGCTCGTCATTCATCTCTACCTGCCCCGCGACTTGCGCGAGGGCGAGCCGCGTCCGGGCTTTCTCTTTTTCAACAGCGGCGCGTGGGGTCGCGGCAGCATCATCCAGTTCGCTCCCCAGGCGCTCTACTACGTCGATCGCGGCGCGATCTGCGGACTGGTCGAGTACCGCAACCGCAGCAGCCATCCCGAGTCGCGTCCGACTGACGCCCTGCGCGACGGGCGGGCCGCGATCCATTGCCTGCGCCAGCATGCCGATTCGCTCCATCTCGATCCAGCGCGTGTCATCGTCGTGGGCGGGGGCGCGGGGGCCAATATCGCCGCCAGCGCCGCGATGCGCGTCTCCCTGCCCGGGAGCGATGCGTCAATCAATGCCGCGACGGCCCGTCCCGACGCGGCCATTCTCTTCAGCGCGATCCTCGACATCAACAAAGGTGGCTACGGCTACGATCAGTTCACCGACGCGGCCGAGGCCCGGCTCGCTTCGCTCTCCCGCGCGATCGACTCCGGGATGCCGCCCATGCTTCTCATCCACGGCACCGCCGACCGCATCGTCCCCTGCGAGGATGTCGCCGAGTTCGCTGCCAAAATGGAACGGCGGCGCAACGTCTGCGAGTTGGCCGAGTTCGAAGGACGTGATCAGAACTTCTACAACCTCAATGTCGATCCCGCTTCCTACGAGGCCAGTCTCGCGACGATGGACGATTTCCTTGACCGGCACGGGCTTCTTAAGAAGGGCAAAAATCACGAGAGTCCTCATCTCATCTCCTGGCGCGAGAAGGATTATTGAGTTGCATATCTTTTTAAAATTACGGTAATTGCGAGATGAAGTGGCCCCGCTGTCTGATCGCTGTGTTTCTGATGATGGGGCTCCCTGCTTTTTCATCCGCCCAGGGTCCGGCCAATCCTCATCAGTGGGAGCTCACCTTTTCCGACGAGTTCGACGGGGCGAAGCTCGACTACGCCAAATGGACCCCGAAAGATCCCTGGGGTGTCGTCCGCAATGACGAGCTCCAGGCATACATCTTCAAGGCCTTCAGCTCGAGCGGAGGCATCCTCACGATACGCTGCGAGGACGAGCCCGCGTTTTACGACGGGGCAAAGCGCGACTACCGCTCGGGTATGATGTCCACCTCGGGCAAGTTCGCCCAGACCTACGGACGCTTTGAGATCCGCTGCCGGGTTCCGAAAGGGAGGGGGCTCTGGCCCGCGTTCTGGCTGCTCCCCGATCCGCCGGCATGGCCGCCCGAGATCGACATCCTCGAGATCCTCGGTCACGAGACGGACAAGGTCTACATGTCCCTGCACTGGCCCGATCCGGCGAAGCCCGACGGCGACTCCCTCTCCGTCACCGGCGAGTATCAGGGCGTCGACTTCGCTGACGGCTTTCACACCATCGCGGTCGAGTGGGAAAAAGGGGAGATCCGCTGGTACATCGACGGCGTCGAGCGGCACCGGGTCACTGAGGAGGTGCCCGAACAGCCCATGTTCATGCTCGTGAATCTCGCAGTCGGCGGCGATTGGGCCGGGGCACCCGTGCCGGAGACGGTCTTCCCCGCCGACTACCTCATCGACTATGTGAAAGTGTGGAAAAAGCGTGACGCGCCGGCAGAGTAAAAGGTTGGCAGATACGTTGAATCACGTGACTTGCGTTTTCCCCCGCCTGCGACGATTTTTCCTCCCATGAAACGTTCCCTCATCCTCGTTGTCGTCCTGCTCACCATGACCTTGCCTCTGGTCGCGCGGACGTGGAAGCAGGCCTCGACCGGCAAAGCGATCGACGCCGAACTCATCAAGGTGGAGGACGGCAAAGTGCATCTCAAGCTCGCCGGCGGTCGTACCGGTATCGTCGAAGTTCTCTCTCTCAGCCTCGAAGACCAGGAATTCCTCGCCTCGGTCGAAAAAGGCGCCGCTGCCGGTGGCGGTCAGTGGCCTGCCTTCCGTGGGCCCAAAGGCGACGGCATCTCGCCGGATAGCAGCCTTCTCAAAGAGTGGCCCGAGGGCGGTCCGAAGCAGCTCTGGGTCTACGACCAGGCCGGCATGGGCTACTCGGGCTTTAGTATCGTCGACGGGCGCCTCTACACCATGGGCACACGGGGAGATGATGTCACGATAGTGGCCGTCGATGCCGCGACCGGCAAAGAGATCTGGGCAAAGGCAGTTTCGAAGGATGACAAAGAGGGCTATGCCTCCGGCTGGGGACACGGCCCCCGCAGCACCCCGACCTACTCCGACGGTCACGTCTACGGGATCGATCCCAAGGGCGGCGTCTTCTGCCTCAGTGCCGAGTCCGGCGAGGTCGTCTGGAAAAAGCATCTCGTCGATGATTTCAAAGGCCAGATGGGCGGCTGGGGTTTCTCCGAGTCTCCTCTCATCGATGGGGACAAACTCATCCTCGCTCCCGGCGGCAAAGAAGCAGGTATGGTCGCCCTCGACAAAAAGACCGGCTCGACGATCTGGGCCGCCAGTGATCTGAAGCCCGGCAAGGCCGAGTATGCGACTGTCATTCCCACCGAGATCAACGGCATCAGGCAGTATGTGAAACTCTTCGAGCAGGAGCTCGTCGGGGTGAATGCCGAAGACGGCAAAGTCGTCTGGACTTCTCCCTGGGGCGGCAAGACTGCCGTCATCCCCACGCCCATCGTCTCGGGCAATGAGATCTACGTTTCCTCCGGCTACGGGGTCGGCTGCAAGCTCGTCCGCATCGGCAGTGACAACACCCCGACGGACGTGTGGATTAACACAGTGATGAAGAATCACCACGGCGGGGTCGTGAAAGTGGGCGAACACCTCTACGGCTTCTCGGACGGCGGCGGTCTGATCTGTCAGGATTGGAAAACCGGCGAGATGGTCTGGAACGAAAAAGGCCAGTTTACCACCAAAGGCTCCGTCCACGTCGCCGACGGGCAAATCTACGCGCTCAACGAAGATGATGGCACTCTCACTCTCGTCGAAGTGAACCCCAAGGAGTACAAGCAGAAAGGCCAGTTCAAGCTCGATCCCCAGAGCCCCAATCGCAATCCCAAGGGCAAGGTCTGGACCCACCCGCTCGTCCTTGATGGCAAACTCTATCTCCGCGACCAGGAGTTCATCGTCTGCTACGACGTGAGCGCCAAGTAAACGGCGGATCTCCTCTTTCCGGCCCCGAGCCCCGCCCGGGCCGGGCGGAACAGGGTTGACTGCTCGACTCAATCCTGTTCGCCCGATCAAAATGGATTCGCCAGGTCCCCCTCCGCTGCCCGGTGAGCCCGATTCAGTCGCGCCGATGCCCGGTTCCAAAAAAGCGGCATGGTGGTGTTGGCCGCTCATCGCTTTTGCCCTGTTCCCCTTTGCCTGGTTTGACGGCGGCCGCGCCCCCGGGGGTGAGAGTCTCGCTCCCGCGCACAATCCGAGTGATCTCGCCATCCTGAAGATGCAGGGGCAGGTCGTCATCGCTACCTTCAGGCTCAATCCTCTCGCGGCAAAAGAGGCGCTCGAGGATCTTTCCGAACTCGCCGGAGATGATCACTCAGTCGCTGCGCTCGCCCTGCTCGAGTGCTTCGTGCAGCCCGATTCACCCAGGGTCGGGCCGCTTCTGAAACGTTTTTCGAAAGAGGTCCCCGAAGATCTCGCCGCCGCCACCGAAGCAGCCGTCTCCGGCGGGGTGGACGAGACGATGCGCGAGGATCTGCGCGAGCACCTCGGCTGGTTCGCCGATCTCGCGCGCGATCCGGGTCTCACCCCGCCGCCGCAGGATGAGGCGATTCGCGTGCGATCACTCGTGGTGCTCGGGGCGATGGGGCTGATCTTTGCCGCCGGTTCGGTTGGGATCCTCGTCGGGGGTGTCCTGCTCTTCCTCCATCTGCGGCGCCTCAGAGAGGGAAAGACGGTCAATGCCTTCGTCCCGGGGTCGGGTCCGGCCGGAGTGTTGCTGGAGTGTTTTGCCCTCTATCTGGGCATCATGACGTTCGGCGCCCTGCTCGGGGCTTATGTTCATGAGTCGTTTTCGATCATAAGTTACTTCGCGGCGGTGGTCATCCCTCTAGTGTGGCCCCGTGTCCGCGGCGTGACCTGGCGGGACTTTAGCGCGGCGATCGGGCTCCATCGCGGGAAGGGATGGGGAAAAGAGATCGCCGCCGGCGCGGTCGGTTATCTCGGTGTGCTCGCGATCGCCTCGATCGGGATCTCGCTGATGCTCGTCATGACCTTCGTGGCGGGGTATTTTCAAGAGGGTGGCAGCTCCCTGCTGCCCGGGAG
>JBDNIL010000047.1:0-27886 GCA_041688355.1 Verrucomicrobiales bacterium
AAGGAGGGGCGACATTCCTATCGGCCTTGTTCCACCCCCGCCTCAACTATGCATCACCTGTCCGCCGTCGATATTCAGCGTTTGCCCGGTCATATTGCGTCCGCACTCACTCGCTAAAAAAACCGCCATGGCGCCGAACTCCGCAGCGTCCTGCCAGCGGCCGAGAGGGGAGACCCGCTCGATTTTTTCCCCGGCCCATTCTTCATAAGTCATCGTGGCGGATTCCTTTGACGAGTCGAAGACCGCCCGGTTCAGACTTGTCTTCACCATCCCGGGAGACATCGCATTGACCCGCACGCCGTAGGGAGCGAAATCCTTGGCGGCGAGCTGGGCGAAGTTGATCGTGGCGGCCTTGGCGGCGCTGTAGGGCGGGTCGGTCTGGGATCCAATTTGCCCGGCGACCGAGGCGAGGAGGAGCACGGACTTCCTTGCCGTCTCTCCGGCAAGGAGGGCGGGCACGCAGGCGTGCACGGTGTTGACAGTTCCCATCAGGGTGATGTCGAGGACCCGTTTCCAGTCGTCGGGTTCGAGGTTCCAGAAGGGGAATCCCATCTTCCCCGAACCGACCGCCGCGGCGCAGACGAGATGATCGATCCCGCGCCCGGCGAGACCGCTTTTGAGGGCGGCGAAGTCTGCGACGTTAAGGCACAGCGCCTCGATGCGGTCCGGAGCGGTGGCGCGAAATTGGGCAAGAGCCCCGGCATCAAGATCGATCGCGATGACCTTCGCGCCCGCTTCAAGAAAGGAGTTGGCGATGGCGAGACCGATGCCCTTGGCTCCGCCGGTGACGACTGCGGTCTGGTTCTGTAGAGGAGGTGTCATGGGAGAAAAAAGAGGAGGTAGATCCAATTGAGAGTGAGAACGCCGATCGCGATCAGGGCAACCCGCCTGATCCGGAGATTTTGTTCGGGCACGGTGAGCGGGGACGCGCTGTTCCAAAACCGTCGCAGTCCCGTGAAGAGCCAGGCGGCACTGACAAAGACACCAAAGACAACCGCCGGATTAAAGGCGATCGCCTCGACGATTTGTCCCGAAGCGAGGGCTTTGATCGCGCGGGTGCCGCCGCAGCCGAGGCAGGGGATGCCGAGAGTGGCCTTAAATCCGCAGGGTGGAGCCTGCACCGGGAGTCTTTCATAAAAGCGGGCGGCGATCAGCAGCACGACGACTCCCGCGAAAGTCACGAGGGGCGGCACGAGCACCTCGGCACGCCGAACACGGGCGGGCCCTTCGCTCATCAGGGGGCGGGGGCGGCGACCAGTCGCAGGAAGGCCTTCGCCGTATCGCCGGCGGTCGCTCCCTTCGCAAGATCGGGCAGGAAACGATCTTCAGCGATGCCGCCCGGGGAGGTGAGCCCCCGTTTCACGGCGGCGACTTTGTGTGCGATGCCGGCGAGATCTGCGGTGGTGATCTCGAGTTGCAGACGCGGGGACGGGAGACCCGAGTTGCGACAGACGAGGTCGTAGTCGGCGACGAGGCGCCGCATGCGGTCGATGTGTACGTAGCCTCCGTCGAGGTCCACGGTAAAGAGGTCCGTGGCATCGAGATCGGCCCGGACCGAGGAGGCGCGGCTCTCGGTGAGATTCACGAGATGATCGAACTTCAAGTCGCCCTCGACGATGTAGGCGGGCGATTCTTTCACGAAGATCTCGCGGGCCGGGGCATACATTTCGCCCTTCGCGAACCAGGCCCCGTCTTTCCACTCAAGGTCGACGGTCTTCATCGCTTCGGGGAAGCGGGCCTGAAAGAGCATTCGGGTGATGCGCTCAAGATCGGCTTCGCGCTTTGCCGTGGTCGTCGCGGCGAACTCACCGACGGCGCTGAGGACGGACTGGCGCAGCTCGTCAAAACGGGCCTTTTCCATCGCCTCGCGTTCGAGGGCGTAGGGGGTGTTGAGAGAATAGTATTCGGTCAGGATGACTTCGGCGGTGAGGGGACCGATGTTGTTTTTCCGCAGGATGCTCTCCGCCGTCGGGGCGAGCGGATCGCGCAGCCCAAGGAGCCGTTTTTTGAAAAAACCGAGACGCTCGACGCTGAGGATCTCGATGCCGGGTTCGGCGCGCAGGTCGGCGAGGGTGGCTCGCCATTGGAATCCGCGCACGAGGAGGAAGATCGTGAGCCCGAGGATGATCGCCGCCACCGTCGCGGAGACGAGGACGTAGAGGGACGATTTCGTTTCCCTAATCTCGCGAGGGGTGTCAGGGGACGGGTCGCCGGTCTGCTTCATCAGGTTTCAGATTACGCGAAGCTTGCGAAAGGATCGAGTCCTATCTTTTCTAGAAAATATCGGGTTCGGGAGCGTCTTCGCCGTGGTGGAGGAATCGGAAATCGCAGCCCTCGGGCGCCTGGGTGACCTCTTCGGCGTAGAGCAGGCCGTAGCCGCGGCGAAATCGGGCGGGTCGCGGCGTCCAGGCGGCCCGGCGGATCGCGAGCTCTTCGTCGCTGACTTCGAGATGGAGGCGGCGCTCGGCGACATTCACTTCGATGATGTCGCCATCCTGCACGAGGGCGAGGGGACCTCCGATGGCGGACTCGGGCGAGACGTGGAGGACGCAGGCTCCGTAGCTGGTCCCGCTCATGCGCGCGTCGGAGATCCGCAGCATGTCGCGCACGCCCTGCTTGAGCAGGTAGTTCGGGATCGGGAGCATGCCCCACTCGGGAATGCCCGGTGCCCCGATCGGGCCAGCGTGCTGGAGGACGATGATGTGGTCGGCGGTGAGACCGACCGACTCGTCGTGGATGCGGTTTTTCAAGTCTCCGTAGTCGGCGAAAACGGCGGCGACTCCGCGGTGCGCGAGGAGATGCGGCTCGGCGGCGGTGGGCTTGATGACCGCACCATCGGGCGCGAGATTTCCCCGCAGGACAAAGGTGCCGCCGGCCTTGGAGACGGGTCGATCGAGCGGGCGGATGACGTCGTCGTTGTAAACGATCGCGCCTTCGAGATTTTTTCCGAGAGTCTCCCCCGAGACGGTGAGGCAGTCGAGTTTGAGATGGGCTTTGATCTGCGAGAGCAGGGCGAGGAGCCCGCCGGCGTCGTAGAAGTCCTCCATCACGTAATCGCCGCAGGGGCGGATGTTCGCGATGACCTGGACCTGCTGCGAGATGTGGTCGAACTGCTCGAGAGTCAGCTTGATCCCGGCCCGGCCCGCCATCGCGATGAGGTGGATGATCGCATTGGTCGAGCCGCCCAGCGCCATGTCGGTGACGATGGCATTGTGAAAGGCGTCCTCGGTGAGGAGCATGCGGGGCGTGATCTTGTCCCAGGCCAGATCGACGATGCGGCGACCGCAGCTCGAGGCCATGCGGGCGTGGGTCGAGTGGACTGCGGGGATCGAGGTCGAGCCGGGGAGGCAGAGGCCCATCACTTCGACGATCGCGGTCATGGTCGAGGCCGTGCCCATCGTCATGCAATGGCCGGGGGACCGGGCGATGCTGTCCTCGAGTTCATTCCAGCCGTCCTCGCAGAGATTGCCGGCCTGGCGCTCGGCCCAGAATCGCCACATGTCGGTGCCCGAACCAAGGATTTCGCCGCGCCAGCAGCCTTTCAGCATGGGACCGGCGGGGAGGAAAATGGAGGGGATGTTCGCCGAGGTCGCGCCCATGATGAGCGCGGGGACGGTCTTGTCGCACCCGCCCATGAGGACGGCTCCGTCGAGTGGGTAGCAGCGCAGCGTCTCCTCGACCTCGAGGGCGAGGAGGTTGCGGTAGAGCATGCTCGTCGGTTTCATGAAACTCTCCGACATGGACATCACGGGGATCTCGACGGGGAAGCCGCCTGCCTGCCAGACGCCGCGTTTCACCTCTTCGGCGCGGTCGCGGAAGTGGCTGTGGCAGTTGTTCATGTCGGACCACGTGTTCAGGATACCGATGACGGGCTTGGCCTGGAAGTCCTCGGTATTAAATCCCATCTGCTTCAGCCGCGAGCGATGGCCGAAGCTGCGCTGATCGTCCGGCGCGAACCAGCGGGCGCTGCGGAGTGAGGAGGGATCGCGATCGGGAGAGACGGAGTCAGACATGGGGGAGTTTTAGCGCGGGGCGGGGCAAAGGGAAGGGGAAAAATCAAGGTGGCGCGAATTCGGGAACCGGCGGGGAAAATGCCGCTTGCCCGGGGTCGCCTTTCGGCTGAGGCGTAGGGATGAATCTCGCGATGCCGAATCCCACGGGCCCCGTCTTCGAACTTACTGCCGCTCTCCGCGCGGAGGGTCTCGCCCAGTCGCGCCGCAGTCCCCGGCGGCGTATGCTGCTGCCGATCCATCGCGAGGGGGAGGACCTCGTCCAGCGCATGATCAACTTCATGCAGCCGGGCACTTACATCCAGGCGCATCAGCATCCGCGTGACTGGGCCACGGAGACAATTCTGGTGATGTCAGGGACGCTCGGCTTCCTTACTTTCGATGAGGCTGGAAAAGCCCTCACGGTGAGCCGTCTCGGCGTGGGGGAACTCATCGACATTGAGGCCCGTGTCTGGCACGGCGTCCTCGCGCTCGCGCCCGACACGGTCATCCTCGAGATCAAGCGCGGGCCCTACGACGACACGGACAAGGTCTTCGCGGAGTGGGCTCCGGCGGAAAACTCGGCGGAGGCGGCGGCCTATCTCAGCTGGCTATTGAGCCTCTTCCCCGAAGCATGAGCGAGACTCCGGACGGCGGGGCCATGAGTCCGAGCGGTTCGAAGACTTCTTTGCTCCACCATGCATCGACCTTTTCCACCCCGGCGACGGTCTCGACTGCGACCAGGCCGATACTGAGGAGCGAGAGTCCGGCGACGAGGTGAAAGGAAAACACCGCAAGACCCCGCAGGTAGGTGCATCCGTAGACCGCCGAGACATAGAGCGGGGTGAAGATGAGGGTGAACCCGACCCCGACGAGAGTCGTCGTCACTCCGCCCTCGAGACGCATCTTGAGGAAGGCGTAGAAGACGGTGAAGATCGCGGCGATGACCCACGAGCCGATGAAGCCGATCCCCGCGAGGACGGGGTTGAACTTCCGCCCGATGAGCCAGCCGGAAACCCAGAAGCCGGCGAAAAGGACGAGGAGCGGCACGATCAGCCCGCGAATGAGGAGGTTTCTTTTTACCTCGGGCCAGAGCGGATCATCACCCTCGCCCCGATGAAAGAGCGGGGAAAAGAGGAGCTGCTGGCGGCCGCGGACCGAGAGATTTTTTGTCGGCACGACGGTCTGGTTCCCGGTGAGAGGATTCGCCACCGTGACGGTCTTCTTTTCAAAGTCGAACGAGACCGGATCGCCGGGGAGGGACCCGCCGCTTTTGAAAGTCCAGTTGCCTGTCCGCACTTCTGGAAGCGGAAGGAGGTGCAAAGCAAAGACGGCGATGGTGATCGCGAGACGCATGGGAGACCGCCGTCGCGGCGGGAAAAGTCAGTCGGATTCTGAGCGCGGATTGCGGTCGAGCAGCTCGCGCAGGGCCGAGGCCGGGGGTTTGTTCTCGTAGAGCACGGCATAGGCCTGGTCGATGAGTGGAGTTCTCACGCCGAGCTTGCGGGCGAGTTCGTAGGCGTTTTTGGCATTGGGGACACCCTCGGCGACCTGGTTCATCGCGGCGATGGCCTCGTCGAGTGTCTTGCCCTCACCGAGCATGCGACCGACGCGGTTGTTGCGGCTGTGGACGCTGTAGCAGGTGACGATGAGATCCCCGAGTCCGCTGAGCCCGCGGAAGGTTTCTTCCTTTGCTCCCAGCGCCACGCCGAGGCGGGTCATCTCGGCGAGAGCGCGGGTGACCATGGCGGCTTTGGCATTGTCGCCGAGACCGAGTCCGTCGATGGCGCCGGCGGCGATCGCGAAGACATTTTTCACCACGCCGCCAAGCTCGATCCCGATGACATCGCTGCTGGTGTAGGTGCGGAACCAGGGGAGGGCAAAGATCTCCTGGACCCGGGCGGCGACGGCGGGATCCTCGGACCCGATCGTGGCGAGGGTGGCCATGCGCTTGGCGACCTCTTCGGCATGGCTCGGTCCTGACAATACTGCGGTAGGGTTGTCGGGAAAAAATTCGTGGATGAGCTCGTGCATCAGTTTCCCCGTGCCGGGGTCGATGCCCTTGGTGCAGCTCACAAGGATGGTCTCCTTTGCGATACCGACGCCGGCGAGTTGGCCGAGGACGAGCCGGGCTACCTGGGAGGGCACGACGAGCAGGATCACGGGCATCTCGCAGAGCTCGCTGATATCCACCGTCGCGCGGATCGCGTCGGGGAGGACAGTCCCGGGGAGATACTTCGAGTTGCGGTGGTCATTGTTGATCTCGTCGCGCATGACGGGGTCGTTGCCATAGAGCAGGACCTCGCGTCCGCTGTCGGCGAGGGCGATGGAGAGGGCGGTGCCCCAGCTTCCGGAGCCGAGAACGGCGGCTTTGTTAGTCATAAGAATTTAGGGTTGGTCGCTCGTGGGACTTTTCTTCGCAAAGCGGTTTTCCTCGCTGCGGAGGAGGCGCCCGATGTTGCCGCGATGTTTCCAGATCGCGAGGAGACAGACGAACATCCCGAAGCCGAAGATGTTCCATTCCCACGTGCCGGTGATGAGATTCTCGACGACGAGAGTGAGCGGAATGATGACCGCCGCAGCGAGGGAGGCGAGGGAGACGTAGCGGGAAACTTTCAACACGATGATCCAGCCGAGCACCGCCGCGATGAGCGCCCAGGGCATGATCGAGAGGATCGCGCCGCCCGTCGTGGCGATGCCCTTGCCGCCCTTGAATCCGAGCCAGAAGGTGTAGTTGTGCCCGAGGATCGCCGCCATCGCCGTGGCGATGTGGACGAGGGAGGAATCACTCACGAGCTTCGCGACGATCACGGGGAGGAGGCCTTTCATCACGTCGAGGACGAGCACGGTGATGCCGACCGGCTTGCCGAGGACGCGGAGCACATTGGTCGCCCCGATGTTGCCGCTGCCATGCTCGCGGATGTCGATGCCTTTTGCCTTGCCGGCAAGAAATCCGAAGGGCGTCGCCCCGACGAGGTAGGCGACGAGGACGGGCCAGTAGTCCTGAACGAAGATGGGGAAGTCGGGCATGCGAATAGATTCTCTCGAGGCGTAATGGTGTAGGAAACGGGGGCTGCTGTCCAGCACCGGATTCTGCTAGTCGAGCGACTTTGCATCTAAGAGAAAGGCGGCGTTGCGGGCGGCGGCTCCCTCGTGTCGGGCCATCGCGGCGGCTCCGTTGCGGGCCATCTCGAGGCCGAGATCGGGATTGCGCAGAAGTGTGAGCAGGGTGGTGGGCAGGGCCTCTTCGCCGCTGACCTGCGCGATCCCCTCGACGGCGAGGAGGTCGGCGATGACGTCGCTGAAATTTTCCATGTGCGGCCCGACTACGACCGGCCGACCGCAGAGGATGGGTTCGACGGGATTCTGCCCGCCTTCCCCGCAAAAGCTCTTCCCTATCACAATGAGCTCGGCGAGGGGAAACCACGAGCGCAGTTCCCCGGTGGTGTTGGCGATCCAGACCCGGCCGCGCGGGGCAGTCGCGGGGGTGACCTGACTCTCTTCGGTCGTGGACGCTACCCTCTTCGGTTCCACCCGGAGGATGGGGTCAAAGCCGAGCTCACGAAGCTGCGCGGCGATCGCGGCCCCCCGCTCGGCGTGGCGGGGAACGATGACGAGGGCGAGGCCGGGCACCTCGACGCGGAGACGGTCGGCGACGAGGGCGAGCAGTTTTTCCTCCCCGTCGTGGGTGCTCCCGGCGAGGAGGATACGACGAACCTCGGGCATTCCCGTGTCGGTGAGCCATTGATCGAGAGCGTGTTGCCGCTCCGTCGCGGTGGCTCCGGTGCCGGCGTTGTCGAACTTCACGCTGCCGGTCACGACGATGCGCTCGCGCGAGATGCCGAGCCCGGCCCAGCGGCCCTGATCGACCTCGAAGGGCACGGTGACGCCGTCGAGGAGGGAAAAAATCGGGGCGATGAACCTTTTCACTTTCTGGTAACGCCCCTCGGATCGGGGCGAAAGCCGGGCATTGATGAGGACGACGGGGATGCCTCGCCGTTTCAGTTGTCCGACCAGATTCGGCCAGATCTCGGCCTCGATGAGGACGAGGCGCGAGGGATCGATGAGCCGGATGACCCGAGCAGTGACCGGGGGCAGGTCGATCGGATTGTGGATCACGGTGAGGGTGTCGCTTTCCTTTTCCGCGGCGACGCGGTAGCCGGTCGTCGTCGTGGTGCTGAGGACGATGTGTTGCCTTGGGTCTGCCTGGCGGATCGCGTCGATGATCTTTAGGGCGAGGAAGATCTCCCCGACACTGACGGCATGGATCCAGACCGGCTTTTTCCCGTGAAAGCGGGCCACCGTATCGGGTGAAAAGAAGCCGAAGCGCTGCCGAAAATTGCGAGCGAGGCCTCCGCGTCGCAGACCTTTGAGGAGAAACGACGGCAACCCTATCACGAGGAAGACGGGGAGGAGGAGATTGTAAATGAGGTAAACGACCTGGCGGGGCATGGCGGGGGGATCAGTCAGGGGCGGGCGTCGTCGGGAGCGGGCTGAGGTAGCTGACGCGGGTGCTGCCGTAGATTTTCTCCCTGACCACCTCCCAGAGCGGGCTCTCGGGCAGGGCGACGCTTGCGAAGCTCTCGAGGACGAAGACCCCGTCGGGCGCGAGCGATTCGGCGAGGGCGGGCAGGGTGAGCAGGGTCGTGAGCAGGGCAAGGGTGGCCTCGTCGCGGGCGTAGGGCGGGTCGCCGAAGACGAGATCGTAGTGCCCTTTTGCCGCCGTGGAGAGGAAGGCAAGCACGTCGCGGCGCTGCACGCGGACGCCGGCGAGACGCGATTTCGCCACGTTCTCGCTAATGATGGTGCAGGCGGGGCCGTTCGACTCGACGAAGGTGGCCTCGGCCGCACCGCGACTGAGCGCCTCGAGCCCGAGCGAGCCCGAGCCGGCAAAGAGATCGAGGACGCGAGCGCCGGCGAGTTTTTCCCCGAGCACGGAAAAGACGGCCTCCCTGACCCGGTCCGTGGTGGGACGGGTGAGGGAGCGGGGGACTTTGAGCGGGATACTGCCCGCGCTGCCGGCGATGATGCGCATTTGCTGTGGAAAGTCGGAGATTAGGCCAAGGATCTGGAGTCTCCAATCGTTTATGTCACGTAGAAATTTGTTCCGGTCGGAATTTGCTGGCAGGATATCGCTTTTTCGCAGAAACTCCCGAGCTTTGCCCGCTGCTGCTGATGCGTCACATTCGCCGTTTATTCCTCCTCTTTTGCCTCCTCGCGAGCTTCGGCCTCGTCTGGGGTGCGGTTTATGCGCGGAAGGAAGGCTTCACGAACAGCTGGCGCGATGCGATCGAGCGGGAGTTCGCGAAGCGCGGTTACTACGTGGATATCGGCAAGCTGACGCTAGGGGCCTTCCGCGGGCTCGTCGCCGAGGACGTGCGTTTTTTCCAGGACGAGACACGGTCGCAGGAGGTCGCGGTGATCGACGACGTCTATCTCGATGTCGATCTCAGCCGGGTTTTTAACGAAAAGCAGATCTCGGTCAATACGCTCGACGTGCAGGAGGCGAGCCTCTCTCTCCCGCTCGATCCGACGAAGCCCGATGGTCGCCGCCTCCGCGTTACGGGGCTGTCAGGACGGGTCGTGATCACGGAGAGTGTCATCGAGATCGTGAAGGCCGAGGCCTCGGTCGTGGGCATGGACCTGTCGATCAAGGGCTCGCTGGTGAGACCTCCGCTCGATCAGGAAAAGGAAAAAGTGGTGGACGAAAAGGGGAATGCCGCTCGTCTCGCGCAGCAGCGGCGTCAGATCGTGCGCTTTTTGAAAGACTTTGAGAAATACGAGTTTTCCGAGGGTCGACCAAAGGTCGCGATCGAGTTCCGCGGTGATCTCGACGACCTCGCCACGACGACGGCTCGAGCGGAGGTGCGGATCCCGGCCTTCAGCAAACAGGGCCAGGCCTACCGGGTCGAGTCGCTCGATGCCACGATCGGCTACGACGGCCGGACCGGGAGCGCGGTGATCGAGAGTCTTGAGATCCGCGACGCCAAGGGCGTTCTCAACCTCACCGGGGAGTGGACTCAGGAGGAAGAGAAGCTGAATTTCTCGGTCGAGTCGAGCGCCGATGTGGCGAGCCTCGCGGCCCTCTTCTCCAATGATAAAAAGCTCGGCGAAGTGGTCTTTTTCAATCCGCCGGCAATCAAGGCATCGGGTCATCTCGCCCTCGGAGGAAAACGGGCAGCGGCGATGAAAGGCTTCCCCGGAGAGATCATCGGGGAGGTGCGGGCCGAGCGTTTTGTGACCCGGGGCACGGTCTTTTCAGGTCTCGATTTTGGGTTCAGCGCAGAAGGCGAGCGTTTTTACCTGCGCAATCTGCGGCTCGATCACAAGACCGGGGTGGCTTTTCTCAATCTCAAATACGAGCCCGGTCACGGCGAAGCCACGATCCAATACCAGACCGAGATCAAGCTCGATCCGCGCGTCTTCCGGCCCTTCTTCGATGAGAAAGGGCGCAAGTTTATCGACGCTTGGAACTTCGGCGAAGTCTCGACCATCTACATCGCGGCGGTGGGGCAGGGGGAGGGCTGGACCCCCCTCACCTGGGCGAACCGGGGAGAGATCGACCTGCGCCACTTCCGGCTGAACGGAGTGGACTTCCAGGAGATGGAGACGGACTTCGAGACCAATGGTGAGACGCAGTGGTTCCGCAATGTCGCCCTCGTCCGCGAGGAGGGGAAGATCGTCGCCGAGCTCGCGCAGAACAATGTGAAGGAGAAGCAGTGGGAGGTAAAGGGGGTCGTCTCGACGGTGGACCTGATCGAGGGCGCCCGCGCTTTCAGTCCCAAGCTCGCGACGGCGCTGGAGCGCTACCAGCATAGCAGCCCGCCCACGGTCCGGCTCGCAGGTCTCCTCGATGCCCGGCGCGACGAGGAGGTCGGTGATGAGTCCCGTCGCAATGAGTTGAAGATTTCCTTTGTCGGGGGAGGCAATGCCCGTTACGTCTTTCTCGGGAAGACCCTGACACTGACCGAACCACGTGGCGAAGTCCTCGTCGATGGCAGCCGGGTCCATCTCACTTCGCTCAAGGCGGGTGTCTTCGGGGGCAGCTTTGAGCTGGAGTATGACGCGAAAAACGTGCGCTCCAAAGAGCAGCCGTTTGAGGCGAATGTCAGGGTGGTCGGAGTGCCGCTCGAGGCGGTTACGAAACACTACGGTGATCGCGACGCGATCAAAGGCAGCGTCGATTCGACCTTTCACCTCGCCGGCAATGCCGGACAGATCGCCTCGATCAGCGGGAACGGCGACGCCCGCATCTCTGACGGCTATCTTTTCGCCATCCCGGTGCTCGGACCGCTCTCGAAGCTGATCTCGAAAAATGATCCCTCCGGGGAGAACGGCGGTCACAGTGTCTCGAAGGAGGCCAAGGCCAGCTTTACCATTTCCAAAGGAATCATCGCCACCGACGACATCGAGGCGCTCACCCACGCCTTTCGCGTACGGGGCGTGGGGACGGTCTCGCTCGTGGACAAGTCGGTCGACCTCGAGGCCGTCGTGAATACCCGGGGCGCCCTCTCGCGCACCGTTCTCACGCCGGTCAGCGAGCTGCTCACCTACTCCTGCACCGGCACGATCACCGAGCCGGTCTGGAAACCCAAGCACATCTCCAATCTCGCGAAGGTCCCCGCGCATGTCATCGCCGAGATGACGAACATCCCCATCGAGGGCTTGAAAAAGATCGGCCAGGGCATCTTCGGTCCCCAGGTGAAACGCGAAGAGACCGGTGGCCCCGAGCCCGGGGAAGCAGTCCCGCCGCGCAGGCTTTTCCAACTGCGGCAGAACTGAGTCGAGGTGCCGCGAGTTGACCGGGCAGACCGGGCCAACCTCAGCGCACCACCCGGGCGCCGCCGCCACTGACGACTTTTTCCACTTCGGATAGCGTCGCCATGGTCGTGTCGCCGGGCGTGGTCATCGCGAGAGCCCCGTGGGCGGCACCATACTGGACCGCTTTTTCGGGATCATTGAACTGGAGGAATCCGTAGGCAAAGCCCGAGGCAAAACTGTCGCCGCCTCCGACCCGGTCGAGGATCTCGAGGTGCGGGTAGGCATTGGACTCGTAGAACTGACCGTCGTGCCAGCAGATCGCGCCCCAGTCATTGTCCGTCGCGGTATGTACCTCACGCAGGGTCGTCGCGGTCGCCTTGAAGTTGGGGAATTCTTTGATCGCCGTCTCGATCATCTTTTTGAAATTGGTCACGTCGATGCCGCGCACGTTTTCATCCACGCCCTCGACCTCAAAGCCGAGCGAGGCAGTGAAGTCCTCTTCGTTGCCGATCATGACATCGACATACTTTGCGATCTCGCGGTTCACCTCCTGCGCCTTGGCGAGGCCGCCGATGGAACTCCAGAGCGAGGGGCGGTAGTTGAGGTCGTAGCTCACGACGGTGCCGTGTTTCTGGGCGGCCTTGCAGGCCTCGATCGTGAGCTCGGCGGTCGATTCGCTGAGGGCGGCGAAGATGCCCCCGGTGTGGAACCAGCGGGCCCCGTGATTGCCGAAAATGTCGTCCCAGTCGATCTCGCCGGGCTTCATCTGGCTCGCGGCGGTGTTGGCGCGGTCAGGGCAGCCGACCGCTCCGCGGATGCCGAAGCCCCGCTCGGTGAAGTTGAGCCCGTTGCGCACGTCGCGGCCGATCCCGTCGTATTTTTTCCACTGGATGAAGCGGGTATCGACCCCGCCCTGAAGAATAAAGTCCTCGATGAGCCGACCCACCGGATTGTCCGCAAAAGCCGTCACCGTGGCCGCGCGCAAGCCGAAGCAACGGCGGAGTCCGCGGGTGACATTGTATTCCCCGCCGCCCTCCCAGGCGGCAAACTGGCGGGCAGTGTGGATGCGGCCCTCGCCCGGATCGAGGCGGAGCATGACCTCGCCCATGGAGATACAATCGTAGGCGACTTCAGAAGCGGGTTTAATCGTGAGAGACATGAGGGCAGGAGTAAAAGACGGGATCGAGGAAAGTCAAAGCAAAGCAGTGGGGACGGAGGCGGGAGCGCGACGATCCCTCGTCGCATGGGTGGTGTAGGTCGGCTGAAAAGACCGGGGCAATCAAGAAACGAGCGAATTCTTTCCGATTCGCATCAGAGTGGGATTGAAAGCGACTCCCACATTGACGGAATCCCACCTCTTTGTTATGCTTATCTGGGAATATTCGAAATGGACGCACTCATTCAGCAGTTGAGGCCCGATTCAAAAGGGCGGATCTCGTTAGGCAAGCTCGCTCAAGGCGTCAGCAGCTTTCGGGTCCGTCTTTTGGAAGATGGAAACATCATCCTCGAGCCCTTTGCTGAGGTGCCGGCTCGGGAGGCGTGGCTCTTTGAAAACTCGGCAGCTCTGGACGCGGTAAAGACAGGCCTGAGACAAGCGAGGGAGGGAAGCGCACGTTCTACGGAACCTGCACCGCCCAACGATAGCAGCGCAGCGCCTCCAGCGAGACGAGAAGATGGGTGTCCGTCAGCGGAAAAGTGAGGGAATCCTTCCCGGCAGAGATGCGGAGGTCGAGAGCCTGGACTCCGGCCAGTTTCGCCAACTCCGCCGGATTGCTGCCGGTTGACCTCTATGGACGCGTAAGTCCAGACGTCACCCCCAGCATTTTCGACCCGGTTGGCACGCGCCTTGACCGGCAACGCGACAAAGCCCTGAATCGCCTCGCCGCGGATGGCGAGCTCGGTGATGAAAGCTCCCAGGCCCCACCGAGATCAGGGCGACGACTCCTTTGTGCCCGCCGTCCTGCGGAGTGAGGCGGGAATAGTAGTAATTCGTCTTCGCGGCTTCGCCCGGCTCGAAGCGGTAGTCATCCCGAAAGCGCACCCGCACGAGTTCCGCCCTATCCTGCGGCGATAGTCTCGCTACGGGCACAAGCGTCCGCTGGCCGCCGTCGAGCCGGAGCCGCACCCCGTCGCCCTCGAACCCGAGCATCTCCGCGCGGATCGTCTTGCCGTCGATACTCGTCCATTCGCGCATCGGTAAAAGAACCGTGTCCAGTTGCGCCGGGAGCGTGACGGTGGAAGACCAGAGGCAGAGGAGAAGAGCGATCGAGCGCATGCGATGGTTTTATCCGATTTGGGAGGGCTGGGCAAGGATATCTGTTGATGATGGAGCGGAAGAAAATAGCGACCCTGAAAGTGTGTGGGACTTCAAGCGGAACAAACGAGGTTCTCCTGGCACTATCCCTCAAACCAACTCCCGCATCGGTCGGGTCTTCGCTTCAGGAAGGTCGCGACGATCTTTCTCAAAAATCTCCTCCCATTCATCAATGACAGTCTGCAATTCGCGGGCGACCTCGATCGGGTCGTCCCCATGCACCCCACCGAGGAACAGATCGGGGCAGTAGCCGATGTAGCAGTGGTCACTCCCGGACCAGCTAACCCATCGGTGAAAGATATCGGTCGCCTTCATCGCCTGGTGCAATTTTCAATAGCAATTCTTACCTGTTTTTCCTGATAAAGTTTAGCATCGTTGCCGAGCTTGCCTGAAACGGTAACACTTATTCCCGCTGGATGGAAGAAATTCCGATGACTCCCTTTCCCTCCTCGATCCATAAATCCAGCTTTTTCCAGATCCTGCACCAATTGCCGAATTTTCCGCGGCATCGTCCTAAAACTTATTCGCCTGAATGAAATCCGGATCGCCGTTCAGGTAATTGATCATGTTATGGGTCGCGCGCAGCGCCTGGCGCTCGACGCTCTCGTAAGTCCGCGAGGCGATGTGGCTGGTGATGATGCAGTTCGGCGCGGTGAAGAGGGGATGATTCGGGGCGGGGGGCTCTTCGTCGAGGACGTCGGCTCCGTAGCCGCCGACTTTGCCGCTGGCGAGGGCGGCGGCGATGTCGTTCGTGTCGACGAGCTCGCCGCGAGCGCAGTTGAGCACGATGACGCCGTCTTTCATTTCGGCGATTTTCCCGGCGTTGATCATGCCGTGGGTGTCTTTGTCGAGGAAGCAATGGAGGCTCACGACATTGGCGCCGAGGAGGACGTCGTCCATCGTCGCGCAGCGGGTCACGCCGTGTTCAGCGGCGAAGGTTTCGTCAAAGTAGGGGTCGTAGGCGATCACGGACATGCCGAAGGCCTTGGCGCGCGTCGCGACTTCTTTTCCGATGCGTCCCAGGCCGATGATGCCGATGGTCGAGCCGAGGATCTCGTGACCGACGGGCTTTTTCCAACCGGCGACCCATTTTCCTTCCTTCACCTCGACCGCGTTTTCCTGAATCTTTTTGGTGAGACTGAGAAGCAGGCCGAAGGTGTGCTCGGCCACGGTGGTGTGGTTTACCCCGGGCGTGTTGAGGACGGGGAGCCGTTGTGTGGTGGCGTAGGCGACGTCGATCTTGTCGAGCCCGATCCCGTATTTGCTGATGACCTTGAGCCGGGGCGCTGATTTCTCAATGACCGCCTGCGTGATCGCATCGTCGCCGCAGAGGAAGGCATCGAAATCACCGGCGAGGGCGAGCATCGCGGACTCGGGGAGGGGGCCGCGCTCGCGGACGATCTCGTAGTCCCGGGACTCGAGAAGTTGATGGTGAGGACCGGGGGTGTCCTGATAACTCGTGGTGGTGAGCAAAATTCGGGTTGTCATAAGAAGGGGCAACGATTAGCGAGATGCTGCGCGAAAACAAGAATCAAGTTCAGCAAACCCGATGGAAGATTCCCTCACCCGAGACCTCGGTCCCCAGCCTCTAGACGCCATTCTCGACGAGATCGGCCTCAACAATCATCAACTCGTCGCCCTCAGCACCGAGCAACTGACCCACAAGCAGGTCCAGAAGGCCCGCAAGGGCAAGCGGATCAGTGTCAACATCCAGCGAAAGGTTCTCCGTGCGCTCAACGCCCGTCCCGTCCCACCCGCAGCCGCGCCGGCTCCGACCGAGGGAGAAAGTGAGTCGGAGGCAGAACCCGCCGCGCCGGAGAAAAAGACCTACTCGCTGAAAGAGCTGTTTACTTATCGGGGGTAATGCAAATTTCGAAGAAAGCCGATTATGCCCTGAGAGCGATGGCGATCCTCGCCGCTCTCCCGCCTGATCGGACCCTGCAGGCCCAGGAGATGGCCGAGTCGGGGAAGATCCCGATCAAGTTCCTCGAGCAAATCCTCCTCGCTCTGAAGCGAGCCGATCTCCTCCGCAGCAAACGGGGGGTGGGGGGCGGTTACCGGCTCGGTCGGGAAAGCCGCCTCATCTCGGTGGCCGATGTCATCGAGGTGGTCGACGGGGAGCTGCTGCGCTTCCTCGATGCGAAGGATTACCCCGATTTCCCCGGGGCTTCCGGCATCGTGCAATGCCTGAGCGCGGCCGAAGATGCCACCAACAGCCAGCTCCGCGAGACGTCGATCGAGGACCTCATTCGGCAGGATGTCGGTGATGCGATGGTGGGCTACGGGATTTGATGGAGCCGGGATCTCCCCAAGGAGGCACGACATTCCTGTCGTGCTGGGCGTGTGCAGGCGGCAATGCGTTTTCAAATTTTCTCTCTGGCTATCTGTGGAAGCAAAGCGGATCTGTGATCATCTGCGATCAAATGGTTCAGCACGGATTTGCACAGATTAGCACGGATTGGCTCAGATGAGGCTAAAGCGTGGAAGCCCGGGGCCCTTCACTAAAGTAACAGGTGGACAGGAGTGTCCACCCTCCTTGATCTCACCTTTCCCCAACTGCTTTCCTCCACTATTATTCCACACCATGAACCGCCGCTCACTTCTCCATTTCGCCGCCGGGGCGTCCGGCCTCTCCGCGATATCCGCCACGGCTCAGGACACCGCTCCTGATTCCTTCCGCTTTCTCTTCGCCACCGATATCCACGTCCAGCCCGAGCGCGGCGCGGCGGAGGGCTTCACCCAGTGTGTCGCGAAGATGAACGCCGTCGCCGCCGATGCCGAGACAAAGGCTGATTTTCTCATCACCGGGGGCGACCTCATCATGGACGCGCTCGAGGTCGGGCTGGACCGCGCCCTGCTCGAGTGGAATCTCTTCGATGAATCCCTCGAGAGGCTCGAGATCCCGGCCCATCACACCATCGGCAATCACGATGTCGTCGGCTGGTCAGCAAAGGCGGTCGTGAAACCCGGCGAGCAGGATTACGGAAAAAAACTCTTCGCCGACCGCTACGGCGAGGGCCGGACCTATCGCAGCTTTGATCACGGCGGCTGGCATTTCATCCTCCTCGACTCGATCTCGCAGAATGCCGCGACGCTCGACTACGAGGGCCGCATCGACGACGATCAGCTCGCCTGGCTCCAGGCCGATCTCGAAAAGACGGGCAAAGAGACGCCTGTCGTCATCGTGAGTCACATTCCCTTTTTCTCGGTTTGGCATCAGGTCATCAAGGGGCCGTCGTTTGCCCTCGATGCCAAGGCCCTCGTCGCGAATGTCTTCGAGTTCCGCAAGCTCCTCGAGACGCACAATGTGAAGCTCGTCCTCTCGGGCCACGGTCACGTCCTCGAAAAAATCGAGATCGGCCGCATCCGTTACATTCAGGGCGGCGCCGTCTGCGGGATGTGGTGGAAAGGCCCCGTCTACGGCAATCCCGAGGGCTTCGGCGTCGTCGAATGCCGGGCGGATGGGGAGTTCGCCTACGAGTATGAGTCGTTTGACTGGAAGGTCCGGGCGTAGAGCGACACGGGGAGAGACAATGGATTTACGGACATTCGCAGGTCCCGCAACCTTTGTTTTTCAGCGCGCCGAGCTTCCTCTCGATCTCGAGCGAGGCCGGTGTCGTCGCGAGTCCGCCGAGCGAGGTGCAGCGCTGCCCCTGCGGCATCATGGAAGAGACGTTTCGTCAGCTCCGGAGGCAAAGCAGGCGAAGAAGAGGACGGCGAAGAGAAGGTGTCCTATGGGGTAAGTAATTTCAGCAAAGTCGGATTCTCCGTGCTCGCTTCGATGGCACGGATCGTTTCGCGGACGGAGTTGGCCTTCTCGAGCATGAGTTTCGGGGGAAAGTCTTGCTCTTCCGTTTCGAAGTAGTGGGCGAGCTTCTCCAGCTCAGGAATGACCCCCTTCGCATGGGCGCCGTAGCTGAGCAGGATCGTCATCAGTTCAGGCGTGCGCTTCTGGCTCGACCAGGGATTCTGATCGCGGGTGTACTGGACGAGGGCGCCCATGCCTTCCTCGATGTGGTGTTCGGCCAGGAGCCGCAGTCCCTCCACGCGAATGGTATCGGCAAACATCTCGCCGCTGGGCGCGGGTTCGGTGATGGCTTGATGGATGGCGGGCAGGAGCGGTCTGATCTCTTCGAGCGAGAGATGTCGATAGACGGAGCCGATGCTGCCGCGGGCGCGGCCGTCCTGATTCTTTAGACCAGCTCTCACGGCAATGTAGAGGGCATCGCGATCCACTCCGTCGAGGGAGCGACCGAGCATCCCTTCCCGATTATCAAACAGGGCAAAGGTCAGATACCGCTGCTGCATGGCCCGCGGGTCTTTCTCCGCATCGACGCGGGCGAGCAGTTCGAGGAGTTGCGGCACGGCATCCATGGCAGGGGCACCGATCGCGGCCAGTGCCTCGGCGGCTTTGACACGCAGCCAGAGATCGTCCCCCTTCAAAGTATTCCGCAGGGCCTTCACGGCCGGTGCGCCGCGGCCGCGAAGAAAGATCAAGGCCTGGCAGGCACCATAGCGAGCCTCGAGATCCGGAGCCGCGAGCATCGCGATGACTTTGTCCACCGGGGCGTTTTTGCGGCGGGCCAGGGCTATCGCGGCCCGCTCTCGCACGACGGGCGACCAGCTCTGAAGACGTTCGAGGAGTTGCTCGTCGCTCAGTGCTTCATGGAAGGTGTCGCGGTCCTTGTTGTTCCAGCCACGTCCGTCGAGGATGACGGACTGGGCGGAATCGGCATCTAGTTGCGGGATATCGGATGCCCGTTTGCCGGTGAGATATATCTTCTTCAACGGCATCGCATAGGCCAGCAGATAGGCCCCGGTGCAGTCCCATCCCGCGTAGCTGTCCTTGTCCGGCTCCGGTGGGCCTTGATGGAAGAAGCTGCCATCGGGGCGACGGGCGAGGTCGAAATACCACCCGCCGAACTCCTGCATCCACGCTCCCGTGGCGTGGGGCCCGGAGTGCGCCACGCCGGGCATGGCCCAGATCATGTTGAAAAAGTTGCCCGTGTGCCCCGTGTCGCGCTCGGGGCCGTGGGAGGCGAGGCTCATGCGGGAAAAGAACTCCGTGCCTGCGGGCTCGCCCAGCAGGTTGAACAACACTGAAACCATGCCGCATTTGCCATTGTCCTCGTGGTTCAGGATCCAGGGATGATGATCGCCGTAGGGGATCGCTCCCTTGCCGATGTAAAAACGCAGCAAGCGGGCGCTGCGCTCGATGGCGAGGTCGATCGCGGGATCCTTGACGCCGGCGGCCCGGGCCATGACGAGTCCGATGGTGAGGGGAATGCCCGGCGAATTCATCATCCCGTAGCCGTAGAGACGGCCGTCGGGCTTTGCGAACTTGTGTCCCCACGATCCTACGCCGCTCTGTCCTTTGGCGGTCTCCAGCGCGAGCCGTTGCAGGCCCGGCACGACAGCCTGATCGCCGGTGGCCATGACATACTCGGCCAGCAGCATCATGAGATAGCCGTAGCGCCAGGATTGCATGTTGTCGGCGGAGAAACCGGCCGCCCATTCTGCCTCTTTTTTGATCAATGGCAGGTAGTCGGGATCTCCGCTCGCGAGGAGAGCGAGCGCGTTGAGCGATCGGGTGATGGGCTCGCCGGTGGGGCCCTTGAGGTAGGCCGGATCCGCCATGCGGGCCGCGAGCGCTGCGCAGCCTTGTTCGAGAATGCGCTTTGATTTGGGGCAATCATAGGGCGCGGTGGCGCTATAGCTGCCGAGCACCGGGAGGGGGATGATGACCTCTTCCGTCCTGCCCGCCCGCCAGCGGGTGAGCGCCAGCTTTCCGCCGCCGGCCTCCGTCTCCGCGGCGGCGAGTGCCTTGCCAAGCTCGGTGCGCGGGTCGTAGGCGAAAGCATGGCCACCCACTCCGAGGATCACATCACCGACCGCGAGAATGCGATCTGCCGGTGACTTCTCTTTGACCGCTGTGATGGCGATCTGACGCGCATCGCTCGTCACCAGCTTATCACAATAGATCCAGCCGCGGGCCCCGGTGGCACCGAGGTTCCAGTCGTGTTTGGCGTTCTCCGGGATGGCGTCGCCCCCGGTGAAGTCGGGAGGTGTGGGGGTGTCGCCCGTGTCGGCGGAATAGGCGAGCGATGTCAGAAAGAGGGGAAAGAGGAAGGTGGGGAGCTTCATGGCGTGGTATAAGATTTTCGGCAAAAATTTTTGAGAGGAGGTAAGGGTGGGGGCGATGAGATCGGGTATTCCTCTTTTACTTTCGATCCTTTGCCAGTCGGTTCATTGCATCGGCGAATCCCTCGCCGATGCCGCCGAGGATCTTCGCGGATCCGAGGTAGTGAAATTCGAAATTCGAAACTCCCTTGTCGAGCACGAGCCGCTCTCGTTCGGTGAGCTCTTCGGCGCGGAACTTCTCAACGAGGGCCCGTTCCTCCTCTGGTTTGAGCCGGTCTTCTTTGGTGATCTTTTTGGCCTTCTCTTTCAGCGCATTCTCCTTTGCCTTGGCGAGAGTCAGCTCGCGGTCCCAGTAGGTCTCCGTGCTCACGGCGACGACCTTGCCCTTGAGCGCCGGCAAGTCGGCCGGGGCTGCCATAGCCGCCCGGAAGTGGTCGTGGGTGGCCTTGTAGCGCTGCTGATCGGGGAGATACTCCGAGGTCGGACCGCCCACGCCGAGCACGCCGATGACGAAAGGCAGGTCCGGCGTCTTCAAATCCTTCCGCACGTCGCGGATGAAATGGGCCAGCACCTCGCCGTAGTCATCGTAGCCACCGGGCTGGTCGCGGCGGGGATAGACGTCGCCATCGACCATGTCATTCCAGCCCTGGAACCAGACGAAACCCGCGACGTCGTAACCCTGCGCCGGATCATAGTCGGGCACGACGCGTCGGAGGTCCGCGAGGACTGTCTTCACATGCCCGATCATGAGCCGGTAATAGACTCCCGTCGCCTCTTCCTTCTCCGTCTTCAGCGCCGCGAGGTCCTTGCCGCGCTTCTCGAGATTGGCGAGCTGCGTTTCGTTGAAGACGTAGGGGCCGGCGCCGGGGGGACGAAAGTCGGTGTGTAGGCTCTTGCCGCCCCACGACGTTTTGATCAGCAGGACCGGCGCGTCGGTAAAGGTTTCCATGGAGATTCCGAAGGTGAACTCCGGTCCGATCTTATCCTTCGACGCCCCGAAACCCGCCGTCAGTTTTCCGCTTTGCTCCGTCGTATCATCCCCGCCGCAGCCGATCGAGGAGATCCAGACCCGCTCGCAGACCTTTGGAGACCCGTCGGGATTCTGCATCTTTTCCAACATCGGTTTCGTCGTCGGGTCCATCTCGATGTGCTCGAAGGTGCGAACCTGCGCGTGGCCCTGCATGTTCGACTGGCCCGCGAGGATGTAGACCTGGAGCGGCTTCTTCTCAGCCGCGAGGGCTGGTGCTAACCAGGAAGGAGCGAGGGCGAGGCAGGTGAGAAGGGCTCGGTTAATGGCAGGGTGCATGGGAAGGGCAATCGCGTTTCGGATCGGGGGGTCGGGGGTTTCAGGGCTCGATTTCGTCTCTCCAAATCGTTTCGAGCAAGTCGTGCAGCGCCGGATCGTGCTCCTTCAATTCGGCGCGAACGAAGGGGTAGAAATCGTTGCGGTAGAAGTAGGCCTCGGTGCCCTCGGCAAAGTATTCCTTATGGTTGCTCAGAGCGTAGTGACGAACTTTTCCGCCCTTGTGATCGAGGACGCTTTGGTAGCCGCCGATGAGCTGGGCTCTCGCGAAAGCGGCGACGATCTCCGGATGGTCGAAGCCGAGGACCTGGTCGTGGTAGGCGTGGGCGAGCTCGTGGAGGATGACGGCGGGATGCTTGAGCATCTGCTCGCGGGAGAGGAGTTCCCGGGCCCGGGGGATGTGGACCTTTTTCGTCAGTCGGGGATCATGCCCGTTCTCGACGAGCCAGTCACGGCCGGGATGGTATTGCATGGACGTGAGCGTCGGATGGTTCCACTCGATCCAGATTTCACATTGCCGCATTTTCGCGAGTGGCCCGGCGGGGACGAGAATGACGATGCGCTGGAGATGATTCGCCAGCATCGTCAGCGCCCTGGTGCCCTCTTCGCGGTGCTCGCCTTCCAGCAGTGCCGGATCAAGGTGAACCTTCCAGCCCTCGATCTCGCGTTCGACGGGATCGAAACGGACACCGGGCGACTTCGCTTTCGCCTCTTCGGATCGATTTACCGCCGCCGCCCGGATCGCTTCTCTGGCCGTCTCGAGCCGGCCCGGCCATTCAAACTTCGGCGCTTTGGCGGGATCGTAGCCGTCGAGATGACCGGTGAGCCTCGTCCCCGGCTTGGTGTACTTCATCTCGGTATCTCCAAACACCTCGCGGCACAGCTCCGCGAGGGCGGGGTCGTATTCCACGAGCTCGGCACGGGTATCGACGTGGTTGTGGTCGTGGTCGTTCTCGCGGTTGTCGTCGAACCACGACTGCACTCCCTCGGCGAAATATTCGTGGTGGTTCACGGCGGCGTATTTGCCCTTCCAGAGTCCCGCTTTCATTGCGGCACTGTAGGCTGCCTTCACCCGCGGGTCGAAGGTGGGATCCACGTTCACCAAACCGCGCAGGTGGATGTTGTGGGCGAGTTCGTGGATGAGGATGCACTCGGCGGCGTAGGGATCGCCCTCGTAGGCCAGCAGGTTCTCCTCGGCACACGAGCAAAACGGGTCCGTCGAGCTGCCGCCCATGCCGCGGGCGCGGGCGTCGCGGTAGTCTTTGGTGGCGATGCTCTCGAATCCGGCGACCGGCCCGTCAGCCAGCCAGGCCCATTCCGGCTGGTCAGTGGTGAATTCGTCGTGGGCGAGGATGCTCAGCCGCGAGCCGCTCGCGATCATCGCCTCGCGCACGTCGGGGCGTTTCGCCAGCATGAGATCGACGAGGTAGGCGGCCTCTTTGAGCGCGTAGGGGTTCACCCCCGCCGAGGCGCAGATGGGATAGCCCTGCGCGTAAACGACCCGGGTGTAAAATGCGGGCACGCCATTCTTCGCGTCAGGATCATGGCGGAATGCCTGCACCGGAACCTTGCTCACGACCTCCGTCTCTTTCCCTCCGTCCACGATGGCAAAGTGATGCCCGAGCGTCGTGCCGATGATGCGGTCCTTACCCGGCTCGATCCTGCCGATCGACGACCGTTTGCCGTCAGGAGCCAGCCAGAAGACCTCGACGGGATTTGGACCGGCATTGAGGATCCGGAGTTTTGGCCTATCGGATAAGCTCTCCTGCGCCCGGGAGTTGACGCCGGTGATCAACAGCGACGCCGTGCAAATGAGCATGGCGGCGAGGCGGCTGCGGTTCTCAAAGAAGAATTCGGCGGGGGCGGGTTGATGGCACACGGCGGGGATCGGGTGAAGGGTAAAGAAGAAGATGACACGGAACCTGTCTCCTGTCTTGACCTGAACGCCCTGCGCGCCTGTCAAAACTCGCACAATTGCGATTCGGGCGGAAAGCGTCGCGACCGGATCGGTTTTCCATTGCGCCGGAAGGGACACTCCGTCTACGCTCTGCATGCGGTTCTGAAAAGGTCGCCTCAAATGACCATCATCACATGAAACCGGCATCCTCCGCCTTTTCGGGAATCCTCTCAGATCGGGACACGCTGGTTCTCAATACCCGGATCGTCGAGCAGGTGGCCGACCTCATGCATGACACGGCGTTTTTTATCAAGGATGGCTACGGACGTTACGTGGTGGTGAATCAGTCGCTCGTCGAGCGGCACGGGCTCAAGGACAAAGCGCAGATGATAGGGCGGCGGCCCTGTGAGATCTGCCCCGGCGACTACGGTCTCATCCCCACCGAGCAGGATGCCCAGGTGCTGCGCACCGGACGTCCCATCATCGAGCGGCTCGAGTTGTTCTGGCGCAGACCGCACCTGCCGGTTTGGGGTCTGACGAGTAAACTTCCGATCCGCGACGAGAGCGGACGTATCACCGGTCTCATCGGCATCTCGAAAGATCTCGCGTCGCCCCTGAACCCCGGCGAGATCCCGTCCGGGCTCGCCCGCGCGCTGCGCCATCTGGAGAACGCCTACGAGGGACCGGTCAGTCCCTCCGCCCTCGCCCATCTGGCCGGGATGTCTCCGGTGCGTTTTGCCCGAGCCATCAAGCGCATCTACGACATCACTCCGAGGCAGATGATCACGAAGACCCGCATCACTGCGGGCTGCCGTCTCCTGCGGGAGACCGATGCCTCCATCGCGCAGATCGCACTCGACTGCGGCTTCTCCGATCACAGCGCCTTTACCCGGGCTTTCCGTGCAATCATCGGCATCACCCCGACCCGGTTTCGCAGCAGCGCGATACGGTGAACGACACCTTTCACAGAGAGCCTGCGCTGTCGCCGTCTTACGGGAGAAAGCTTACGTTTTTCCGTTCCGTGACACCACGGGGAACCGGCGGTAGATTATGGGATGATTCGCCCCTTTTCGCTACTCATTTTCGGCGCCCTGATCGGTTCTGCGGTCTCCGGCAGTGAGGCCGAGGTCAGCTTCCAGCGCGACATTCGGCCGCTCCTGAGTGATCGCTGTTTCAAATGCCACGGCTTCGATGACGAGACCCGCGAGGCCGATCTCGGGCTGCACCTTTTCGAGGAAGCGACCCGCGATCTCGGCGGCTACCAGGCGGTGAAGCCCGGAAACGCCGCCGCGAGCGAGATCGTCGCCCGGCTCATCAGCGACGACGCGGATGAACTGATGCCGCCGCCGAAGTCGAACAAAGCGAAATTCTCCGAGGCCGAAGTCGCCCTGATGAAACGCTGGATCGACCAGGGTGCGAAGTACGAGCAGCATTGGGCCTTCATCAAGCCAGTGCGCCCGGAAGTGCCGGCAGGGGAGGGGCACCCCATCGACCGATTCCTACAAGGCCTCCTCGCGGAGAGCGGTCTCGAGGTAAACGGCAGGGCCGATCCCTACACCCTCATCCGGCGTCTCTCCTATGATCTGCGCGGTCTGCCGCCGACCGTGGCCGAGGCCGACGCCTTCGTCGCGGCTGATGCCGTCGATCCGGCGAAGGCCTGGCAAAATCTCGTCGATTCCTTTCTCGCCTCGCCCGCCTACGGCGAACGCTGGGCCCGCGACTGGCTCGATCTCGCGCGCTACGCCGACAGCAACGGATACGAAAAGGATAGGCCGCGCTCGATCTGGCCCTACCGCGACTGGGTCGTGCGGGCGCTCAATGCCGACATGCCCTACGATCAGTTCACGATCGAGCAGCTCGCCGGCGACATGCTGCCCGATCCGACGATAGACCAGCTCGTCGCTACCGGATTCCACCGCAACACCATGCTCAACGAAGAGGGCGGGATCGATCCACTCGAGTTCCGCTACCACGCCATGGTCGACCGGGTCGCGACGACGGGGAGTGTCTGGATGGGACTCACGACCGGCTGCGCCCAGTGCCACACCCACAAATTCGATCCCATCACCCACACTGACTATTTTGCGCTGATGGCTCTGATGGACAACGCCGATGAGCCCGAGATCGAGGTGCCCGTGCCTGCGCTGGAGAAAAAGCGTGCTGAGATACAAAAGCAGATGGCTGCGCTCGAAGCCTCGGCCTTTGCGAGCATCGACGAGACCCGCTACCAGGTCTGGCTCGCGGAACAGAAAAAGACCCGCACGCCCTGGGTCGCCCTGCCGCCTCTCACAGCAAAGTCGAACATGCCGTTCCTCGAGATCGAGCCCGACCACGCCATTTTCGCGAGCGGGGACTTCACCAAACGCGACGTCTACGAGGTCACCCTCGATCTCTCCGCCGCCGGGACCGAGCCTGTCACTGCTCTGCGTCTCGAAGTCCTCCCCGACCCGCGTCTGCCGGCAAATGGTCCCGGAGCCGCCTATTACGAGGGGAGAAAAGGCGACTTCTTCCTCAGCGAAGTGACGGCCAGTGCAGACGGCGAGTCGGTCCCCTTCGCCGATGCCACGGTCAGTTTCGGCAAAATCTCGATCGGTTCGGGCGCGGCCAAGGGCACCAACATTTTCGATGGCGACGGTTCCACCGGCTGGTCCACCGCGACGCAGGAGGGCCAGAGCAACGAACTCGTCATCATTCTCGCCTCGCCACTCACGGGCAAGGCGAAGCTTGATCTCATCCTGCTCTTCGAGCGTCATTTTGTGGCCGCGTTAGGAAAGTTCCGCATCTCCGCCACGACCGCGAAAGAGGGTGTCGCGGCGACTTCATCACGCCTTCCCGATCCGTTTGCGGCGACGGATAAAGAGCTGCGGCTCGCCTACGTGCGTTTTGCCCCCGATTTTGAGAACTTTCAGATCGATTACGACACCCTCCTCAAGAAAATTCCCGAGTTTCCCACCACTCTCGTCATGAAAGAGCGGCCGCCGCAGAACCCGCGGTTGACGAAGCGGCACCATCGCGGCGAATACCTTTCGCCGAAAGAAGACGTCAAACCGGCCGTGCCTGCCGTCTTCGAGCCCATCCCCGGGGGCGACTCCGCCAACCGCCTCGGCCTTGCCAAATGGCTCGTCAGTGATCGCAATCCGCTCGCCGCCCGTGTCGCGGTGAATCGCGCGTGGAGCGCCCACTTTGGACGCGGATTCGTCAACACCCTCGGCGACTACGGCTACCAGTCCGCGCAGCCCTCGCACCCGGCGCTGCTGGACTGGCTCGCGACGGAGCTGGTGGAAAAAGGCTGGTCGATGAAGTCGCTCCATCGCACCATCGTCACGAGCGAGGCCTATCAGCGCGACAGTCGCATGGACTCGATCCAGATCGGGAAAGACCCTGACAATATCCTCCTCGCGCGCGGTCCGCGTTTCCGCCTCACCGGCGAGATGATACGCGACGGCGCCCTGCAGGCCGCGGGTCTGCTCTCGGCAAAGACGGGCGGTCCAGGCGTTTTCCCACCTCAGCCCGAGAGCGTCGTCGGTCTTTCCTACGGCGGGGCAGGGGACTGGAAAGTCTCCACCGGCGAGGACCGCCACCGGCGCAGCCTCTACACCTTCTCCAAACGCACCGCGCCCTACGCTTCCTTTCTCACCTTCGACGGGCCCACCGGTGAGGGTTGTCTGCCGCAGCGCGACCGCACCAACACGCCCCTGCAGGCGCTCGCCCTGCTCAATGACCCCATGTTCCACGAAGCCGCCGAGGCGCTCGCCAGGGCAACAGGGTCAGGTCAGGCGCCCAACCCTCTTGACGCGGGTGCGCGGCTCGAGCAACTCTTCCGCCGCATCCTGACACGACCGCCAAGTGCCGACGAAAAGACCGCCTTTCTCGCCTATTACGAGACCCAGCGATCCCGCCTCGCGGCCGGGGAACTTGAGGCCGCGAATCTGCTCGAGGACAAGACCAACGCTACTGCCGAGACCGCCGCCTGGAAGATGGTCGCGCGAGTCCTGCTCAATCTCAACGAAGCGATCACCCGTGGATAAGCTACCTGCCATGAACGAATCCCTGCGACACCTGACAAGACGACATTTTTTCCACGACTGCGGCCTCGGGCTCGGACGTCTCGGCCTCGCTTCCGCGATGGCGGGAGGCTTCGGAAATCTCGCGAGGGCGGCGGGGACGAATCCGCTCTCGGCCCGCGACACTCACTTTCGGCCAAAGGCAAAGCGCGTCATCTTCATGTTCATGGCCGGGGCGCCCAGTCAGCTCGAACTTTTTGAAAACAAACCGAAGCTGCGCGAACTAGACGGCAAACCCATCCCGCCCTCGGTCATCGCGGGGCAGCGCTACGCCTTCATCCAGCCCGATGCCGCAGTCCTCGCACCGCGTTTCCCCTTCGCCCGGCACGGCCAGAGCGGGGCCGAGCTCTCTGATCGTCTCCCGCATCTCGCGACCATCGTCGATGAGATCGCGATCGTGAAGTCGATGAAGACCGA
>JBDNIL010000364.1:0-11523 GCA_041688355.1 Verrucomicrobiales bacterium
CTCTCCTCTTCGGCCGCGTCGGGGGAGGTCGACGGGCGCGAAAATGGGAGACAGGGTTGATTGCTCGACCTGACCCTCCTGGGTCATCGTCCGTTCGGAGTCGAATCGACCTTATTCTTCCTGCCGTCGCCGTCGATGTCGCCGTCGATGTCGCCGTCCCGGCTGTTGGGCTTCGTGAGCGGTCCTGTTTCGGGGCTCTCGATTCATTTGAAGCGAATGACCTAGGCGGCACGGTCCCGGGCATCGCCCGCGGAGCGTGCTGCGATCGAGAACGATTTCACCCTGCGAACTCTTTTACCGTGAACGGCGACGACGGCCATGAAGGATTTCCCACCAGAAGCGCCGAGCTCTGCGGGAAGGAGGGATTTTGTCAACGCCGCCGTCACGTTCCGGCGGCCGTTTGAGAGGTCGAAATATGCTGCGCCGATCCGCTTGTCGCTTCGCGTTGCAGTCAGCGTGATCGAATCGGGCGCGGCGCTGTCGTTTTCGACTTTGAAGTAGAAGACCGCCTTCCTCTTTTTGGTTGCGGCCTGGCGGATCGTCTGCCCGGTCGCGTCGTTGTTGTAGATCCCGTCTCCCACTTGCACCGCAAGCGTGGAGCCGATCGTGAGATCGGGCTGCGGCGCGGGTTCGAATTGGGCCACGAGGGAGTGATTCACGTCGGCGAGGTGATCGATCAAGCCCACGGACGCATCCGCGATCACTGCCGCCATCTGGGCTCCCCGATAGGCACCGACGACCTCGATGGTGGAGAGATCGACTTCGACTCCGCCGATCAGCGTCACGCCCTCCCCGTGGACTCGATCGGCACCACCCCGGCCCGCTTTTGCCTCGCCGCTTTCTTCGTCGAACGGACCCGAGTATTCAAAGAACTCGTAACGGCGGGTCACCACCTCGTCCCCGTTGTCGAGATTCTCGGCGCCGGCCATAAGTAGCCCCTTGCCTAAACCCGGTTTCGAGAACTCGGTTTGGAGCAGCTCCCATTCCGCCTCGATTTCGTCGGGCTCGCCGTTGCGCCAGTTCGCGTCGTTCGGATCGTCAGGATCGTCGGAGACGGGGTGTGACGCGCACGTTATCGTTTGGTAATGAACCCTCGTATGGAATTGAACCTGCTTTTCGTCGAGGACGTAGCTGAATTGGCGAACCATCTCCTGACCGGCTTGAGCGGCGCCGATTTTCGGGTGACCGTCGAGCGCGATGGCAAAGGCGGTCTTGCCGCCGCCTTGAAGGACGAGTGGGATCTCATCGTTCTCGATGTCATGCTCCCCGGCGTCGGCGGATTCGAGATTCTCCGGAAGATTCGCGAAGCGGGGATCGAGACCCCGGTCTTGTTTCTCTCGGCGAAAGACGAGGTCCACGACCGGGTCAAAGGACTCTCCCTCGGGGCCGACGACTACCTCGCGAAGCCCTTCTCCATGGACGAACTCAAAGCCCGCCTGCATGCCCTCGCGAGACGACGAACCCCGGCGGCGGCGACGGTGGCGGCGCGGAAACTCCCGCAGGGCTGGCACCTCGACTCTCTCTTGCGCGAGTTCACCACGAACGGTCGATCCGTCCCGCTGCAACCGCGGGAGTGGTCCCTCCTCGAGCTGTTTCTCGACCACGAGGGAGAAGTCCTGACGAACTCATTCCTGCTCGACCGAGTCTGGGGCGCCAATTCGATCCCGGCACGAACGTGATCAACGCGACGATCTGCCGCCTCCGCCGCAAACTCGACGAAGCGGGGCGCCCCTCCCGTTTCGAAACGATCCGCGGCCGCGGCCACACCTTCCGCAGTGATGTATAGGCGGGCCTCCTCCTCGCTCTGGAAACTTTCCGGAATGATGCTGGGCGTTGTCGCCTTCGTCATGCTGCTCGTCTGGTTCGTGACGACCTGGGCGATGAGTCCATCCTCAGCATCCGTGCCGGAGACTCGGGCACGATGCGCCTCAATCTCGAATCGATGAGCCTCGCCGCTTTGATCCGCGAAACCTCCGACCTGTATTCGGCGGCGGTCGAGGAAAAGGGTCTTCTCTTGTCGCCGGCACTTCCTGAGGTCGGGACGGACCCGACGCTCATGCTCGATCGGCAGCGGGTGCAGCAGGCGCTTTGCAATCTTCTCGACAACGCGATCGCCTTCACGCCCGAGGGAGGAAAACTCGAGATTGCCCTGGAGGTCGATGAAAACACCGTCTGCGTGCATGTGCGCGATTCCGGTCCGGGTCTGAGCGAGGAGGATCCCCAGCGCGTCTGGAGGCGCTTCATGCGGGGATCGGCGGCATCGGCGGCATCGGCGTCCACTCCCGGAATCGGATTGCTCGCGTCTCCTCGATTGAGATTGAAAATGCCCCGGCGACTCGTCAGAGTCGGAGCATGAAACGACTCCTTTTCCGCCTCGTCCTCCTCTTCACGGTGGGCACGCTGCCGCTTTTCTTTTCCGCCTGCGCCACGACAGAGCCCGGGAGTTTGGAAAGTTCCCTCATGAAACAGGATGAAAAGATGAAAAAATCCGCAGCGAGGGCGCGCGATCGCGAGGTCGCCCGCGAGAGAAAATGGAAGGATTACTCATCAAGGGCTGACGCCAGCTACGACCGATGGATTGACAGCGTCATGCAGTAGACTGGAAAGACACGGCGGCGAATGGACTGACTCAGCCCCGTTTTCTGCCTCATACCCCGCAACCGGCGCTCGCGGATGCGTTCCGCGTCGTAATCGCCACTGAGGTAGTTACGAAAACGACGACATGATCTATCCGCTCCAGAGCTCGTTGAATCTCATCTGCTTGTCGGCGGAGTTAAGGTTCGGGCAAGATACGCAGCTCATGTCAGCGCGTCGTTGATACAATTTGTTTCACGTATCGCAGATGGTCATTGGCATGAAAGCGGCTTGTTAGCGGAAATATGAAACAGGGATATCTGCTGGATATGGATGGGGTGATTTACCGTGGCGGTGTGGTAATTCCAGGAGCGGTGGATTTTGTCCATCGATTGCGCTTGACTGAAACACCGTTTCTATTTCTGACGAACAACAGCCAGCGAACACGGCGTGACATGGCGACCAAGTTGTGCCGGATGGGAATAGAAGCTACCGAAGACGACGTATTTACCTGCGCCATGGCAACGGCCCGGTTTGTTGGACGCCAGAAACCCGGCGGGACCGCATACGTTATCGGCGAGGGCGGACTGCTCAATGCACTGCACCGCAACGGGTATTCGATCGTTGAGGATTCTCCGGACTATGTAATCATTGGCGAGGGACGAGCCTTCACCTTTGAAATGATCGAAAAGGCAGTGAGATTGGTGGATCGCGGCGCGAAGTTGATCGCCACGAATATGGATCCGAATTGTCCTACGGACAACGGGATCCGCCCCGGATGTGGAGCGATTGTGGCGATGATCGAAAGGGCCACCGGAAAACAGGCATTCTCACTCGGCAAACCAAGTCCACTCATGATGCGTGAGGCACGGAAGCAACTCAACCTGTCCACCGCGCAGACCGTGATGGTTGGCGACACAATGGAAACGGATATCCTCGGCGGTGTGCAACTGGGCTTCCGCACCGTCCTCGTGCTTTCCGGCGGCACCAAATTGGAGGATCTAGCGAACTTTGGATACCAGCCGGATTTAGTGATCAATGATATCGGCGAACTCACCCTGGAAATGGAATTTCCCCGTGAAATGCTCGAAGATAAAGTCGCTTAGCCTGCATTTTTGGTTGGCGACGGGACTTTTTCGATGGAAAAATTGACGGTCGAGTGAACCTGCCCCGGCCATTTACAAGGTCTTCAAATATTCAATCACGGCAGTTCGCTCCTCAGGCTCTAACGTGTCGCCAAAGGTGTGTCCCCGGGCCGAGTGCCCGGGCAATGTGGTGTCATAGATGGTTTTGTCGCCCGCTGCTTTTTCTTCCTGAAAGCGCCAGCCTACCTTTTCGAGATCGTAGTCGTCCGCTTTGAAGCTTCGCTTCCAGTATGTGGGGCGCCGGGTGGAGTCGAGCAGGGCTTCAAGATTCGGCACCGAGCCATTGTGCAAATAGGGAGCGGTGGCCCACACGCCATCGAGAGGCGGGGCCACGTAACCCGGTTCAGGCACCATCTTTGCCGCATGGGGTCCCTGACCGAACCACCCCTGATTGTAGGCATCCGCTTGCCCGTGATAGGTTTCCGCCGCCCCCTCCGCGAGGGCCGGATCAGTCCCCACCTTGTCCAAATGCACCAGGAGATTCGGGTAATCCGGATTGTCACCGTAGTCCCCATGGCAACTGGCACAGCGTCGCGAGAAGATCTCCTCGCCGCGGGCGCGTAATTGCTCATCCACCGTCTTCGGATAGAGAGGTGGCGTCAGGCTGTTGAGGTAGGATTGCACATCGACAAAATGTTCGTCAATCGCGGCTGCCTCTTCATCACTGCGAAGAGTCATCAAGCTCGCGGCCATCATTGAGCGTGCGAAGTCACCCCGGCCCATGCCATTGTGATACAGCGCGCGCTTCTTTTTCATCAGCCAAAGCGCCGGCACGTCACTGGGGATGACCTCGTCGGCAGGCGGCAAGGGCAGCAGGGGTTCAGAGCTCCACTCCAATGTGACCGGGTCACGATGCGCTGCCAAAACATAGGCTAACTTGATCGCCGGATTCGTCCCCACGACTTTCGTGCGAATGTGCGGACTCACTATTTTCATCACGTCCCGAAACGGCGCGAACGCCTCACGCTCGGGAGAGTTCGCCTTACCCGTGAAAATGAGCATCTGATCGATCAAGTTGGTCGTCGCACTGGCGTCGGCGGTGAAGTCACGCAGACTATTGCCGAGGCCCATGATGAACTCTCCATTCAGCTGTTGGCTGTGGCACGAGAGGCAGTTGGCGACGACGACCATTTCCCCGTTGGCGGCCCGCACCGCCGTCGCGTTGGGCGGGAGAGTGGCGTTCTCGCCTGTGCGATTGAGTTCGTTGCCTTTGCTGACACCTCGAACTTTTCGGTAGAGCGCGAGGGGTGCCCCACTGGCGAGGTAGTCACCGTTGATGAGGTAGTCACGCCCGCGTTCGGCATCCCCGACGCGCTGCTCGGAAGGCGGCAGCTCCTTTTTGCCCTGAGTCTCAAAATCCGTTTCCGCTCTCGTGACCGACGGCAGAGCCATCAGGATCGAGAGCCCGAAGCGGATGCTCCCCCACTGTAGACATGGCAGGAACTTCTTTTTACACCCTTCCGCTCTGATCCCGCCAAAGACCAGGGGGCGGTGCGGGGTGTCGGGCAATTTGGGGCCGATTGGGATCATTGGGGAGAAGAGTCGCCTTGTTACCGTTGGAAAGTCAACGATTTTCAGGGGTGAAACAGCGTTCGCCAGGCCGGTATGGCCCGCATGAGAAGTGCGGGCTAAGGATTGCATGCCGGGCAATGCGCGGGGCCGGCGTGAGTGAGACCGTCACTGCGTGGTCGTTCCTCCCGGTGCATGCATGCCGCGCAGGCAAAGACTTCGAACATGACCCATTCGGTCTCGCTCGCGCACGCCTCGCACGGCAGGCCGCGAACCACGTCGATGCGTCCCCACCCCGGTGCCGAGCAGGCCGGACAAGCGTTCGCCAAGCGTTCCGCCAGTCGTCTTGCGAGGTCGGTCAGTGTTTTCATGCGAGTCGGGTTCAGGTGCGCTCTCATATCCGTTTCGAGGCGTGCGCGTCCATCGTGAGAGAGTGCCGCGGCCGCGGCAAGAGCGGTCTCGAGGGTGTCCGGATCGACGATTCCTTTTACGATTTCCGCCCCGGTATCGTCGACGTTGGGCCGCACAATCAAGCCATGAGAGGGAAATCCCACCTGAGCCAGAAATTTTGCGATCGGTTCCCCCCGCGCGGTAACGAGATGCGCAAAGTTTGTCTCGTCAATCACCACGCTTTCGTGGATCGTCGTCCCCCTCTCCCCGTCCACGAATACCAGCAGCTCAAAGCCTCCCGGTACGAACAGGAAGCGCGGGTGCGGCCCGAAGCTACCCTCGCTCGCCAGTCCGAAGGGCAGTCCCGTGAGCTCCATTCCCAGGTGAGCCTTGGCTACGGCCACTTCGAGCACGCTGCCATGTCGGGGGATTTCGCCCGAGAAAGTCCCGAGAGTGTCCGTATCGATCCCCGGGGCAGGCACCACGATCAAGTCCAGCGTGGCGAGGAACACCGGTGCGATCGCACTTTCCTTCCCGTGCATCGTCGCAAGCACCGCATGTCGCCCGGCGAATGAGCTCTTTCGTTCCGTCATGCGATACTATTTATACGATATCCCGATCCGCAATCCCCCAATCCCGCACATCCGCCGAACTCCCGTATTGCTCTTTCTCCCCTCGCATTGTTCCTCTTTACCATGCACAAACCCCCGATCCTGCTTCTCGCCGCAGCCACGTTCACCTTCTCCGCCCAGGCCGAGCCCGTCTCCCTTTTCAACGGCAAAGACCTCACCGGCTGGCATGGCAATAATCCCCACACTACCGTCAAGGCGACCACTCCGGAGGAGCGTAAAAAATCCCTCGCCGATCAGCAGGTCGAGTTCAAGGCCCATTGGTCCGTCGAAAACGGCGAACTCGTCAACGACGGCCACGGTCCCTACGCCACGACCGACAAGGACTACGGCGACATCGAATTCCTCGTCGAATACAGGACTGTGCCCACCGCCGACAGCGGCATCTACCTGCGCGGTGCTCCGCAGGTGCAGATCTGGGATACGGCGCATCCGCCCTCGATCAAGCACGGCTCTGACAAGGGCTCGGGCGGTCTCTGGAACAACGGCGCCGGCGCGGCGGGCAAAGACCCCCTCGTGAAGGCCGACAAGCCCCTTGGCGAGTGGAACTCTTTCAAGATCCAGCAACTCGGCGCTCGCACCTGGGTCTGGCTCAACGGAGAAGCCGTCGTCGATAATGTGATCATGGAGAACTTCTGGGATCGCACCAGGCCGCTCCCGGCAAAAGGCCCCATCCATCTCCAGACCCACGGCGGCGAGATCCGCTGGCGCAATCTCTCGGTGCGCGAGTTCACCTCTGACGAGGCCAACGAACGGCTCCGGGGCGATGACGCGGCGGCGGGCTTCACTTCGCTTTTCAATGGCAAAGACCTCGGCGGCTGGGCGGGTGCGACGGATAACTACTCGGTCGTCGATGGAGCGATCCAGTGCCGGGCGGGCAAGGGTGGCGTCCTGCACACGACGGAAGAATACGGTGACTTCGTCGTGCGGCTCGAGTTCAAGGTGCCCGCCGGAGGCAACAACGGTCTCGCGATCCGCTACCCCGGTCAGGGTGACCCGGCCTACACCGGCATGACCGAGCTCCAGGTCCTCGACAACGACGCGGAGAAATACGCGAAGCTGGATACGCGTCAGTATCACGGCGGCGCTTACGGCATGGCGGCGGCGCATCGCGGCTATCAGCGTCCCGTCGGCGAGTGGAACTACCAGGAAGTGACGGTGAAAGGCTCGACCATCAAAGTGGAGCTCAATGGCTCTGTCATCCTCGACGCCGATCTCTCCAAGGTGACCGAATTCCACGGAGACAAGAAGCATCCCGGCAAGGATCTCGCGAAAGGCTTCTTCGGCTTCGCCGGTCACAATGACCCTGTCTCCTTCCGCAACATCGCGATCAGGAAGCTGTGATCCCCCGCAATTCGAATACCTCCACATCGACGGCCCCGGCGACGCAGGTGTGGACGGGCGGTCCCTCGAGGGCGGGCAGGCCATCCCAGATCGCAGGCAGGGTCGACCATTCCGTCACGTCTACCGGCTGATACTGATAGGGGTGGTGGTGGACCTGGCCGGTGAAAAATCGACCATTCCGCTGGGTGTGGCTGAAGAGCAGGTAACGCTCGAGCAGGAAAAACTCGAGCGTGCCCGCTACTGCTTCATTCGGTGAGGCGGACGTGTCCGGACGATAGCGGTAGTGCGCGGTGTCGCTCTCGCTGCGGCGTCGGCAGCGATAGTCGATCAACCCGTCGGGCTGCCGCGAGGTGCTGATGGCGGAGTGGAAGTAGGGTAGCTTGAAGGCAGTGCGCGCGATCTTGTAGGCCGGCCAGCGATTTGTGTCGAGAGAGTAAAACCAGACCCCGGGACGGCCTTCGTCGTCATGGACATACGTTCTGACATTCAGCTCGAGGAACCACGAGAGCCACGGTACCGGGGGCAGGTAATGGGGCCGGATGCGTTCCATTCGGAAGGGCACGACGCCGATCCAGGCCGCTCCGTCGAAGGTGTCGAGGTGGAGTCCGGGCGGGAGCGTTTTTTGCCAGGGTTCCGGATCGGCCTTCCAGTGGAGAAAAAGCAGTTCTGCCCAGGTCTGCCGCATCGCGGGCAATTCGTGGGTAGGGCGGTGGCGGACGGATTCGCGTTGCTCGGGAGTGGGGGCGGGCATGGACCGGAGAGGGTAAGGTGGTGGACCGCACCCTGTCAGGACGGCCCTCACGGATAGACGTAATCGTACATTCGAAGATCGACCTTTTGCAGCGAATTCGCGATTCTTTTTACCGTATGAAGAAGTGCTTTTTTTACCTGCTTGTTCTGATCGTGATCGGCCGCTGGTGTTCTCCCTCCTCTCACGGGGCGGAAGAGGAGGTGATAGACTTCGGCGACGTCACGGAAGAGCACGTCATGGTTCCGATGCGGGACGGCGTGCGGCTCTCGGTCTACCTCTACCGGCCTGCCGGCGGCGGTTCGTGGCCGGTGATCTTCGAGCAGCGTTATGCCTCTCTCCGGGCCAAAGGAACGCGGGAGTCAGCCGCGAAACTGGCGCGGGGCGGCTATGTCGTGGCCCTCGTGAACTACCGAGGCACGCATCTCTCCGAGGGCACCTGGGTCGGCTACCGGGCGATGCAGTTCGGCGAACTGCGCGATGGCTACGACGTCTGCGAGTGGTTCGCGGTGCAGCCCTGGAGCACCGGCAAGGTAGGGACTTTCGGCAGTTCTCAGGGCGGTTATGCGCAGAACTATCTGGCGGTAACCCAGCCACCGCATCTCGTCTGCCAGTACATGGTCGACACGGGACTGAGCCTCTTTCACGAGGGCTACCGCATCGGGGGCACGGCGAGGCCGGAGCGTTTCAAAAGCCTTGGCGAAGTCTGCCGGAATCCGCTGGACAACGAGGCCCTGCTCAGGGAATGGGACGAGCATCCGACTTACGACGACTACTGGGCGGCCGAGGACTGCACCCCGCACTTCGGGGAAATGGACGTTCCCTGTTTCACGATTGGGAGCTGGTATGACTTCATGAATCAGGGATCGATCGCGAGTTTTGTCGGACGCGAGCACGAGGGCGGAACCGGGTCGAGGGGCCGGCAGTGGCTCCTCATTGGACCGTGGCTCCACGGACGCACTAACAAAGGCACGAAGAACGGTGAACTCGAGTATCCGGCGAACGCGGCGTGGGACACCGACGCACACATGCTGCGCTGGTTCGATCACTGGCTCAAGGGCGTGGCCAACGGCGTCACCGACGACCCGAAGGTGCGCTGGTACGAAATGGGGGCGGTCGGGGAGGGCGACGCCGGGGGCAATGTCTGGCACGAGGCGGCGGATTTCCCCCCGGCGGCGGAGATGCGGTCTCTTTACCTCCACGAGGGCGGGTCGCTGAACGGGCGGGCACCGACGGCGGCCGATTCGACGACGAGCCTGGCGAGTGATCCCCGTGCTCCCATGCTGATCCCGGCGGGGGGATTCCCGGGGGCGAAGGACGCCCGTTCCTTCGAGGAGCAGGCAGAGGTCCGCACCTTTACGACGCAGGTTTTGACCGAGCCGGTCGAGTGGACCGGTCGTGTGCAGGCGGAATTGCTGCTTTCCTCCACGGCGGTGGATACCGATGTGATCGTGCGGGTCAGCGATGTTTATCCGGACGGGCGCTCCATCCTGATCATCGATTACCCGCAGCGGGTCCGCTACCGCGAGGGCTTCGACCGGGAGGTGATGATGAAGCCCGGCGAAATCTATCCGGTGAATTTCCCCGTCGGCTGGATCAGTCAGGTCTTTGCGAAAGGGCACCGCATCCGGGTCACGATCGCAAGCACGGGTGCGCCCTACTACGAGCCGAACCCGCAGAATGGAAAAGACTTCCCCGCCGTGATGCCCGACGATGCCGTCGTCGCGACGAACACGATTTATCATTCTGCGGGGCACGCCTCCCGCTTGCTCGTGCCGGTGAAAAGGTGAGTGAGGAGGTGTTCCTGCCTGCCTGCCTGCCTGCCTGCCTGCCTGCCTCCCTGCCTGCGTGTTGCGAGTCCTTGAATCAGTTTGCAAACTCCCCGCCTTTTCGTGTTAGATTGAAACACGATGCTCTCCCTACTCGACACCACTAAAGTCATCGGTCACCTCGATATCGACGGCGAACCTTTCGAGGTCTGTGCCGAGGCCACCGCGAACCACGATCGCAGCAGCAACATGCTGACGGTGGGTCTCTGCGCCTTTCTGCGGTCGATGAAGCATGATCATCTCGGGGAAAAGGCGACCACGGACTGGCTTCCCGCTCCCGAAGAGGTGAAAGAGCACGTCGATCACGACGAGGCACATGGTCTCACCGGGGAGATCTTCGCGAGCTGGTGCCACCGCGTCGCGGGGATGATTCCGTAGCAATAAAGAGCTGGCACTGGTCGGTAACCTTCCGCTCGATGAGAGCGGTCGTGGCAGTGGCCCGGTTACTGAAAATGCAGGGTCCCCACCTCGAGTGGTCGCAGGCCGGGGGCGGTGCCGAGCAGACCGGGGACCTCGGCAGTTGAGGGTTTTTCCGGAATCTCGCGATGCCAGACTCCCTGGTAGCGTTTGGTTTTGTCAGGGCGCTCGTAGGCCTGGCTCTGCACGAGGGTGTAGCCCTCGCGACGGAGACGGGAGAGGGTGTCGCGATACACCGCCTCGGTCTGGTCGATGCGATAGTACCACTGAAAACGGTCGGATTCCGGGATGGCATCAAAGGCGATGCGGAACTCGTGCCGGCCTTCGCTCCAGCGTCCCTCAATCGCCTCGATCCAGTGCCCCCGGTCCCAGAAGGACTTTTTAAAACCGCGGTTTTTCTCACGGATGTAGGTGTCGAGGGCGAGCGGCGACATCCACGGGATGAAATCGCCCTCGCTCACGAGGTCGTTCGAGACGAGGGGGGGGCCGTTTGCAGGCAAGGCTAGCGGGGGAGTGAGGGCGGACGGTGCAGATGCCGACGGCGGCAGGACGAGGCTCGCCATCTCCATGGATCCCTCTTCCGGCAACGCCGGTGTCAGAGTCAGTTCGCTGGGAGTGGCCTCGGGAGCCGTCAAGGCGGCGCGCTCGGCGGTCGCTTTGCCATGGAAGTAGAAGGCGACCAATCCGAAGAGCAGCATCGAGATTAGTACGGGCATCACCACTGTCTTCGTTCCCTGAACGTGACTGTAGGACTCTTTGATGCCTGATATGGAATATCTTTCGTACACGTCTCTGAAGCCCGGGGTGATTAGGGACAGGTTATAGAGAAGTGGCGCGTAAATCGCAATAGTGATTCACGGGAATGGCGATTTTTTTCACATTAGAGTGTCTTCAGCACCCGGGACCGGGTAAAAATGAGGCAGCAGCGAATCGCCGTC
>JBDNIL010000365.1:0-5728 GCA_041688355.1 Verrucomicrobiales bacterium
AGCTTCCACCGAAAGCGAATCGGAGAACAAGACGTCCCTCCTAACGTCTGACCCGTCTCCCGTTCCAGCCTTTATGACCTCTACAACATCAACCCGCAGTCGAAGCCTCGTCCCCGGTCAGGCGTAGGAGGACCCAACGTTCGCTGAAGAAATAAAAGCCGCCAAGATCTTAAGACTCGCCGTCATAGCTGAGATTGCGCTGATACCGCTCGGCGTCGCCGTGAGTTTCTGGGCTGATAGCTTTCTTCCCAAGGAAGCTTTGACCCTCGAAGAGAATCAGTCTTATGCGTTTGCTGATATCCAGTCCTTCGATCTGAGCATGATCGCCTTTATGGTGGGTGCTCTGGTTATGCTTGGCACTTGGATCGCATCGATCGTCGGCCTACTCAAATTGAAGCTTTGGGGGGCTTGGCTTTACCTCATTACCACATTTTCTGCGCTGCCTATCTATTTCATGACTGGATTTGATGTCCGGCATCCCATCGATCAGATTTTCGATGACATCTACCGTTTCATTCCGGGTCTGATCATCGGGCTAGCATTCTTCTCGGACGCAATACCAAAAAGAGGCAGCGAATTCACAGGGACAGGTAAATAATCAAGAAACAACCCGTTTCCCGCATCCCGTTGAATCACGCCATCATGAGTCTTTGAATCAAAAGCCAACGGATTGTGCTTTTATCACTGCAATCTCCGCATCATTCGCCAGGCCGCTTGGTCTCCTACCCGCCAACGGCCGGGAGCTTGCGTTCACCCGCGGTGCAGCGGGGCAACTGAAGGGGAGGGTGTCGGGTGAGAGAAGGGGATCGTCCCTCCGGCGACGATTTCTCCGGCGAGCTTTGCTTGCAATCACGGAGGCGTAACACGCGAGACGGTGTCCTTTCGATGCTTTGTCAATTCGCTCGTCCAACGAGCCCGTAGCGAAACTCGTGAGAGTTTCGGAGGCCAAAGCCATCGCCCGAAGGTCTCACGACCTCCGCTACGTTCTTGTTAGGGCGGGTATGAGGACCACCAGCGAAGAGGGATCGTCGCGGTCCGGCGGGTGGGGGGGGAGAAATCACAGGGACAGGCAAATTGTCTCTCTGAAATCCCAGGGCTCCGAATTCCCGATGCTCCGAAAACCCATTCTTCGAAATCCGAAATCCGAAATCCGAAATCCGAAATCCGGCCTTCCGAATCCGACTCTCCGCACTCCGATTCTCCGCAACCCGAAGCGCCGCGCGAATCGATCCGACAGGCGCACGGACCCAATCGGCAGGCGATGCGACGACCGGAAACGGACGGCACGGGGGAGATCGGGGAGCCGAGAACAAGGCGGCACACTCAACCCGATACCCGCACTGAGTTGGTTGACTGCCGTGGCTCGATTCGTTACTCTGCGTTCGAGCGTGCGCCTCCGCCCGGTTGCCATGCCGTGACGTTCTGCTAAGAAGATCCTAATTCGCCACGTATAAAATCTAAGACCAAAACCCTCACCGAAATGAAAACTTGTTCTTTAACGGTACTGATCCCACTCGTTCTGCTCTCTGTAAGTTTTGCGACTGCTCAAAATTCGAAAGAAGCGGAACGGGCGATCTCGACAGAGCCTCAGATGCTACGGCTGGCGACATTCGTAAATTCTGAGAAGCTGGATTGGGGGCCTTTGAAAGAGGGTGTGAACATATATGCGAAGAGTGACCGATATCAGTGGAATGTGGTCCCGGAGCCTCTCGGTGGTGTCAGATTTCTCCTGTTGCCTCAGCACGCAGGAGTTCTGAATTTTGAAGTTCAATCGGGCGGTGTTGTTTACATTGCTACTAGTACGCGCTGGGATGGAGGTGGGAATAGCAGTGGTGGGTGGAAAGATGAAGTTCTGCTTGAAAAAAATCTCCGGAGAAAGGGTTGGAGGCGAATTCAGGCATTCAACGAGTTGAGCAGCACCGACACGGGTAAGATGGCGGTTTTTTATCGGAATTGCGAAGCTGGAGAGAAACATACGATCCGAACGGAAAAATACGCTGAGCCTATGTTGCTGACTAGGGGAGACTAACAGGGAATCGACCTGCAGAACAAAGCGAGGATGCGAAGGCTTCTCCTGCCATCTCTTTGACGTTGAATGTGAGCCGCAGAGCGACTGGCTCAAAGTTTTCCAAATCCAATCGGGGGCTATCGTGGCAATCGGACAGACGAAGGCCGGGCAATCATAGGACTTTAAAACAGGACGTGATACTGCTACCGCCACTGGGCGCTCTGTTAGCGACTTCACTGGTATCATTGACCTCCATCCCCGCCGGGAAACGACCCGGCTCGGCGGGGACGCCTCGCCCTACCCGGTTGCGGAAGCAATACGAGATGCCGCCTCATTTCTCTCTTGGCGGATCTCTTCCGGCTCGCCACAGTGCGGGATGAAGTTTCGCCTTTTCTTTCTCTTTCTCCTCGCTCTGACTTTGCCGCATTCTCCGATCACTGCCGGGGAGAGCCGCGTCTACTTCGGCACTTACACGAAAGCAGGCGAGTCGCAGGGCATCTACGAGGCCTCTTTCGATGACGCGACCGGCAAACTTGGCGAGGTCGTTCTCGCGGCGGAGTGGAAAAATCCGTCGTTCCTCGCGATCGCGCCTTCAGGGAAGACACTCTACGCCGTCTCGGAAGTCGCCGATGCGAACGGTGAGGGGCGGGTCGGAGCGTTCCGCATCCTCGAGACGGGAATGCTCGAGCTCATCAATCAAGTGCGTTCCGGCGGCGGCGGTCCCTGCCACGTCTCCCTCACCCCCGATGGAAAAACCCTCGCCGTGGCCAACTACGGCGGCGGCAGCGTCGCGAGCTACCGCCTTGCGGATGACGGCGCCCTCTCTGACCCCGTCAGTGTGATCCAGCACACCGGCAGCAGCATCGTTCCGAATCGGCAAAAGGCGCCCCACGCGCACTCGATCAATTTTTCCCCCGACGGTCGCTACGCCTACGCCGCCGATCTCGGGACAGACCGTGTCTACCACTACGCCGTCGATCCCGCGACCGGGGCGCTGAGCGCCTCGGGCGAGACGGTCATCACGGCGGGCTCGGGTCCGCGCCACTTTGCCTTCCGGCCCGACGGGGCCTTCGCTTATGTCATTAATGAAATGACGCTGATGATGACCGCCTTCGCCGTCGAGAAGACCTCGGGCGAACTCAGCGAGATTCAGTCGCTCAGCACGCTCCCTGCCGGGACGGAAAAGATCGGCTCGACCGCCGAGGTCGTGGTCCATCCCTCGGGACGTTTCCTCTACGGGTCCAATCGCGGACACGACTCCATCGTCGCCTATGCCATCGACGGGGCGAGCGGCCAGCTTGGCTATCTCGAGAATGAACCCATCCGGGGAAAGGTTCCGCGCGGTTTTGTGGTCTCGCCCTCGGGGAAATGGCTCCTCGCGGCCGGGCAGCAGTCGAGCACGGTGACGGTCTTCGCGATCGACGAGGCGAGCGGAGAACTCAGCTACGCGGACTCCGAGGCAAAAGTCTGGAGTCCCGTCTGCATCCGCTTCCTACCCGTCCCATGAGCAAGCGCCGCGTCGGGATTGTCGGACTCCTGCAGGAGTCGAACACCTTCATCAACGGGGTCACCACGCTCGCCCACTTCGAGGCGGACTTGCTCCTGCACGGCGAAGCGATCCGCGAGACGATGGCGGATGCGCCGCACGAGGTCGGCGGCTTTTTCGCCGGGCTGGAGGAGGCGGGGATCGAGGCCGTGCCGCTTTTCCTCGCCCGGGCGCTGCCCTACGGGGTGATCGTGAAAGAGGACTTCGAGACGCTCGTCGCCGCTCTCCTCGAAGCCGTCGCGAATGCCGGTCCGCTCGATGGATACCTCGCCGCACCCCACGGAGCCACCGTCGCCGAAGGCTACCCCGACGCCGATGGCGAATGGCTCGGCCGTCTCCGCGAGCAGATCGGGGAGGGGACTCCGTTCATCGCGACGCTCGACCCCCACGCCAATCTCACCCCCGCGATGGTCGGGGCGACCGATGCGATCGTCGCCTACGCGACCAATCCCCATCTCGACCAGCGCGAGACCGGGAAAAAGGCCGCCATGCTCATGGCCCGCACCCTCGCCGGAGAGATCGCCCCGGTCCAGGCGGCGGCCTACCCGCCGCTCGCGATCAATATCCAGTGCCAGAACACCTCGGTGGAGCCGCTCGAGTCGGTCTACACGGAGGCCGCCGCCGCTTTCTCCGCCCCGGGCCTGCTCGGCGGCTCGGTGATCCTCGGTTTTCCCTACGCCGACGTCGAGCTGATGGGCTCGTCCGTCCTCGTTCTGGGTGACGGCCCCGACTCCCTGACAATGGCACAAAATGTCGCCGATCGGCTCGCTGCGGTCCTGTGGGAAAGGCGCGACGATTTTGCACCCGCCTTTCTCGGCATAGATGAAGCGCTTTCCCTGGTCGCCGCAAGCGAGGCCGGCCCCGTCGTCCTCCTTGATATGGGGGACAATGTCGGGGGTGGTTCACCGGCTGACAGTACTGCGATCATTCAAGCCTGGCGGTCTCGTCATGAAACCGGGCGCCTCTTTGCCTGCCTCCACGATGCCGCCGCAGTCCGACTCGCGCAGCAGGCCGGTGTCGGCGCGATCATTGAGACCGCCATCGGCGACCCGGACGATCCGGTAAAAGGGCGATTCCTCGTGCGCTCGCTCCACGACGGGGTTTTCCACGAGACGCAGGCCCGGCATGGAGGATTCTCGGTCTTTGATCAGGGCGCCACCGCCGTACTCGAGGAAGAGGGCGGGGGACTTGTCCTGATGGTGACGACGCGTCGTATGGCGCCCTTCAGCCTTGCGCAGCTCACGAGCTGCGGGGTGGATCCGGACAGATTTGACTGTCTCATTGCCAAAGGGGTCATCGCTCCGATGGCCGCCTACGCTCCCGTCGCCCGGGGCGGATTCCTCCACGTCGATTCCCCCGGCGTGACCCGCGCGGACATGACACAGCTCAGCTATCGCCATCGCCGCGTCCCGCTTTTCCCTTTCGAAAAGTGATCAGAGGATCCCGTGCTTGCGGAAGACCTCGCCCACCGGCACCCCGGCGGCGAGCTCTTCACGGACGGTATTTTCCCCCACGACCTTTGCCCGCGCCGCCGCCACGACCTCGCTCGCGACGGCTTGGGGGATGATCACGACCCCGTCGAGATCACCGAGGACGTAGTCACCCTGTCTCGCGATGACTCCGTCGATGAGGATGGGCTCGCGGATCTCGGTGACATCGAGGCGGCCCTTGCTGTCAGCGGGGGAGGCGCCGATCCCGAAGACGGGAAACTCCAGCTGATTGAGCGCCCAGAGATCGCGGGTGCACCCGGTCATTACGACTCCATTGATACCTTTCGCGAGGCAGGCGGTGCTCAGCAGTTCGCCCCAGAAGGCGCAGCTCTGGTCGTGGTTCGCATCGACGAGGAGGACGTCGCCGCGCTCCGCCGTGTCGATCGCCGCCATTTCCAGCTCGTAGGGATTTTCGGGGACTTCGTCGACGACCTCCGCCTTCAGGGTGAAGACCCGGCCCGCCACCCGCGTCATCGGCGTGAGAGCCCGCACCGCCGGGGTGAGGACCTGGTTCGGGTAACCGTGGGCATCGAGGACGTCGGCGACGACGGCCGAATACAGTGATTTCAGATCTTCGATCAGGGAAAGGCTCATGATGGTAAGACTGCCATGGCCGCCGCCTTTGTCGAGAAACCCTTCTGACGAATCCGCGTCCCTCGCTCAGGTGAGCCAGCGATCAAGATG
>JBDNIL010000366.1:0-5892 GCA_041688355.1 Verrucomicrobiales bacterium
CACGATCACGATCACGATCACGATCACGATCACTCGCACGTGCATGCTCCGTATCCGACCGCAGCGGTCGCCTCCCATCACGATCACGCGGAGACCGCTTCTGGAATGGCTTTCTCATTGCTCATCCTCCTCGTGCCCATCCTCGTCGCGACGGGGTATTCGCAGGATAAATTCAGCGGTGAATACCTCGCCAAGTGGGGCAAGATCGAGCGTCAGATGATGCAGATGCGCATAGCGAAGGACCGTGCCAGTGAGGCTGAACTCGCCAAAGTCGGATCCGTGAGCAATCCCTACACCCGGGATGGCATCGAGGCCGACGGCACTTACCCGGGAGCCCCCGATACCCCGCCCGATCCCGATGCGAAATCGAAGGGCGAAGCGGGCGGAGAGTCCTGGGGCAGCTTCACGATCGAAGATCTGAAAAAGATGGTCCCCCAGAGCGAGACGGGAGACTTCCTCCTCGACGTGCCCCAGATCTTCTACACCGCCGGTGATCGCGAGCTCATGGAGGTGATGGAGGGCATTCCGGTCGAGGCTACCGCCCAGCTCATGCCGGAAACCCTCAACAACCCGAACAACACCCGTCTCAAGGCCTTCCGCCTCTTCATCGAGTGCTGCGCCGCCGACGCCCGTCCCCTCTCCATCCCCGTCGATTTCGGCCAGGCGCCGCCCGACTACACCGAAATGGGCTGGTACAAACTCTACGGCAAGCTCCACTACGCCAATGAAAACGGGGATATTGTCCCCTTGATCAAGATCGAGCGCATCGAAGCGACGTCCGAGCCGAGCGACGGGCTCCTCTTCTGATCGGTCCCATCCGAAATCCGAAATCCAAGGCGCCATTTGCGTTTTTGCCGGGAAGCGCTACGTTCAGGCTTGGAAAATCTCCTCAAAAAGGGGGTGTACTGGTTTCGACTGTTAGTTTGAAGACCAGGCTGCGTGTCGAGGTTAATCGGTTGGCCTCGTAAAAAGCCGATTAAAAAACAAATGCAAATAACGAACCTGAACTTGCCCTGGCTGCCTAATTGAGCGGCCACGCAACTTGGCCGATGTCTGCTGAGTCAAGTTGCGCCATTTAGTAGACTGGTCTCGCGGCGGGTGTCCGGCCGTAGAGACGAGAGGTTACAGGGCAATCGGAGCAAACGGATTCTGTCGATCGAAGCCGCCGCTCCTAGATTAAAGGATCGACTATGCACGTAGAAGTCGGGTTAGACAGCTTTCAGGACAGGGGTTCAACTCCCCTCACCTCCACCTTTTTGATTATTAGAGAGTTACGATTCGGATTCAGAGGAATAAGACATCAGCTAAGACCATGTCCGGCATCGTGTGAGAAAGTCCGGGTATTTTCGCTAGTGGTTCCTTGATTCTCAGTCGACGACGGACCAATCGCAGAACAGCCCTACCCCGGTGGATGCCGGTGAGGTTGACCACTGGAACAAAAGGATCCCACGGCGTGACGTCAACGATCGTCCAGTCGCGACAGCTCTAGGAGGCCCTTCAGGAAGGTGGCGAACCCCGTCCCGATCTCAGGCAACCAGTCATTGAGCCGGTGATCGCCGTCAATAAGATGTAGCTTCGCAGAGTGTTCCCGGCAGAAGCGGATGGAATGATCCACGGGGATTACGTCATCTCCCCAGCCTTGGACCACCTCAACTCGTATGGGTGGGAGGTCATGCCTGGACTTGATACCCCGGCATGATCAGGGCCGGAGCCAAAAGGAACAGTCCAATGCCATGACCGGCAGATGCTGCCAGCGTTGACACATAGCCACCCATGCTGGAGCCCACGAGCACAACGGGATCCTCGTCATTCGCGAGCAAGGCCTTCAAACGATTCGCCCGGGCATCCGGTCATCGAGATCCTGATAGTCCATGCTCTCCACCGCCAGCCCGAAGTCAGTGGCGACCGTGGCCAAATATCGTATTTTCGTCCCCCATGGGCCGCTTTCCTTACCGTGCGAAAAATATGCCTTCGTGCTACCAAGCTTTACACGACGATTTCCTCAAACAACCTGCCATGCAGGAATTCTGACAGTTGAAAATGAAATTTCACTCCAGCTGTATCCCGCTAGATACCACTTCTCTCGCCTGCGGGCCGTCGCGCTGCAAATCGATACTCCCGCGTTTCGCAGTGCCCCGGAGCGTTTTCGGGCCAAGTCCGGCGGAAGCTTCGCATCAGCTCCCCATCGACTACTTCGTCGGGTCGGGCCAGCCTTTGCTCGACGGCGTGGATGAAATAGCCGTGGGTGAAGACGATCACGGGACTCTCTCGCCGCTCCCGGAGACGGTCGAGGGCCGTGTCCACCCGCCCGATGAAGTCGGCGAAGCTCTCGGCCCCGCTGCCATCGTTCCACGAAGGATCCTCACGGGTCCAGTAGTCCTCGACCACCCGGCCCCGTTCCGCCTCGGTCGTGCCCGCATGGCGTTCGATGTCTAGGTAGGTGAATTCCTGCACGGGCCATTCCTCGACCGCGACCGTCGGATGCCGCGCAAGGAAGGGCACTGCCGTTTCCTGAGTTCTAAGGTAGGGTGAAACAACGACGAGGGCGGGCTTCACCTCCAGTCTTGCTGCGAGGTTGGCCGCCTGAGCGTGCCCCGTTTCGGTGAGTCGGATCGCGGCGGGCGAGTGCGTCGGCAGACCGGCATTGGCCTCGCTCTCGCCGTGGCGGATGAGGAAGAAATCGGCGCTGAGTTCGTCTGTCGTTCGTGGGGTGGGTCGTTTCATGGGATGGGATCGGTTTTGGTTCATTTTTCGTCCGCCGTGCCGCCTCCCCCAATTTGCCGAACGAGAGGCCGCACCCCCGCCACGAGGGCCGGAGCGCCGAGATGGACGGTTCCGGCGTTCAGCCCGGCGAGGGCTTCGGGCAAGGCTTCGACGAGGAGGCGTCGGGGGGCCTTGAGATTGGCAGTATCGACGACGCGGCGGGCGATGGTGTCGTCGAGGATGGCGAGGCGATCTCGATGCTCGGCGCGGAGTTGCTCGGTCCGGTGTCGGCGGACTTCGAGAACCTCATCCAGTTCGACGAGCGCCTCCGCGTCGGCGAGGGCGGCTCGCTGGCGTTCCGCGCGGGCGCGAACGAGGGCGAGTTCGTCGTCGAGGCGGGCCAGTTCGCGCTCGCGTTTCGACGCCTCCTTCGCGGCCTCGAGGCGACGGTCGCGCGTGGTCTCGCTCTGGTGAGCCTCTTCCTCGCGTTCGATCTCGGCGAGGCGGAAGGCAAGGTCGCGGCGGGCCTCCGTTTCCCGCTCTTCGGCCCGCGCTTTCGCAATGGCGGCGACGGTCTCCATGGCGCTTTTCGCGCTCTCCAAGCGCAGAGCGTCGCGGAATTTCGCCTGCATGTTCTCGAAGACCGTACGCGAAAGAATCGTCACCGACTTGATCTCAATGCTCGTGATGCGCAGGCTCCACTCGCTGGCCACGGCGAGCAATTCATGGCGCAGGAGGTCGGTCATCGCTGCGCGTAGGCGCAAGACCTGTTCGAGGGAGTGGTTGGCGACCTCCCGCCGGATCGCGGCCTCGACGACCTCGCGGAGCCGCCCCCCTAGCCGGTCGAGGGCGGCGGGATCGGAGAAGTCCACCGCCGCCCCCGCGAGTTCGGGGTCGGCGATGTTCCAGATAGCGAAGCCGCCGATGGCGACACCCTGGTTCTCGGCTGTAATCTGGTCGGCCTCGAAGGCCACGGTTTTGGCGCTCGAAGCAATGAGGTAGGTCCGGTCGATGCCGGGCACGACCCAGGCGGCGGCACCGCGCCCGAGAAGGCGGAGGCGGCCAAGGCGTTGGCGGACGAGGTATTCGGCGGGTCCGGCGATGACCAGACCGAAGCGTTTCGGGGGGCGGGGGGTTGTTTCCATGGAGACACGAAACGCCCTCGCAAGGTGGATGAAAACACTGCGATCCGCAGGGTTGCTGACTGGGGAGTCAGGCGTCTCAGCTTTCCCCCGCCAGGATCGCCGCCACCTTTCGGATCGAATCGGGGAGGACTCCCCTCACTTCCACCTGTCTCGGATTCCAGTGGAGCGCGAGGACACGCCCGTAGCCGGCGAGCGGGGCGAAGGGTGCCACGAGAATCTTCCGCTCGTCGAGACCTGGCAGGGCGAGGTTTGGCAGGATGGCGGCGCAGCTTTCCTGCATGACGAGCTGGCGCACCTGCAAGATGGATCCGCATTCGAAGGCGGGGCGGAAATCGACCCCGGCCTTTTCCATGGCCTCGCGGATAGATTGGTCGAGCTGGCCCCCGTCGCGGCCGGCGGCGAAAGGCACCTTCGACCACAGCCCCGCGTCGGCGAGATCGGAGACCCCGGTCCCTTTTGGCAGGAGTCGGCGCGGGATGCACAGGTGAAAGGAGAGTTTGAGAAGCGGCAGGCAGTTCTTTTTTGAGGGCTCGGTGATGGCATCGCGGCGCACCACCGCGAAATCGACACGGCCCTCGCGCACCGCCTCGACGAGTGCGCTGCTGCGGTGCGACTCGGTGCGAAGCTGAGCGCCGCCGAGAGCCCCGGCGAGGGCGGGTAGGCGCGGGGCGACGAGCGATTCGAGCGTGCTCGCACCAGCAGCGAATACAAAGGTCTTGGGCAGGCCCTGCTCCTCGCGCCGGAAGTCGTCGAGGCCCTGCAGCTGTCCGCGCACGAGTCCGCCAAGGCGCAGGCCCGCCGCAGTGAGGACGAGACCCTTGCCTCGACGCCGGGTCAGCTCGGTGCCGAAAAATTCCTCCAGCTCGCGGATCTGGCGGCTGATCTGGCTCTGGCGCACCACATCGCCCGGCGCGGCCTTGGCGATGCTCCCGGCTTCGGCCATTTCGAGGAAACTGCGGAGCCGGTCGAGGGAAAGACCACCTTTGGAAAAGAGGGATTCAAACATGACTTTAGGATCATATATGCGGCCATTTCTCCTGTTTTGCAACAAGGCGGGACGGAGCTGATGGCCGGGACGAGTGGCGTTTCACCTCGGCAGGATCGCCGCTTTCTCCAGTGCGCCCTTGGCGATGCTTCGAAAGCGTTTGTTCGACTCCAGCCCAATCTGACGGGCTCGGTTGAGCAGATCACGCGGCATCAGACGCATCGACCAGACGCGGTAGGCCTCGCCGCCGGTGAAGCCTTTCTTGTAATGCTCGTCACCGGCGAGGAAGTCGAGGGTGTGGACTCCGTCTTCCTGCACCCAGCTGTTGATGCGTTTTAAGAGCAGGCATTTCCCCGGAGCGAGGCGGGAGAAGGCGGGATCGTAGGCGGTCAGATAGCCGTAATAGCGCCCCCCGCGCACGAATCCGAAATCGACGGCAAGGAGGTCACCCTGATTCGCGAGAAAAGAGAGTTGGAATCCGACATCGGGATCTTTCGCGACAAACCCGAGGAGAGCGATGAGTCGCCGGTCGTGCAGAGGACTGAGGCCCGCTTTTCGAAAATGCCCGATGTGGAACGCGGCCGCATTCTCGAGATCATCGACGCGGATGGAGAAGTGCTTGAGCCTCACGACCCGGGCCGTCGGCGCTTCTTTTTCGAGACGATTGAGAGAGTTCCGCAAGTCCTGGCGGATCTTGCGCGGCAGCGAGGCGAGATAGCTGTCGAGACCGCCCCGCAGTCCGACGCAGGGGCAGGGAGCGTAGCTTTTTTCGAAAACGAGACTGCCCTCTGCCGCTGCGGCGGCCTCATCGTGGAGGGCACGAAAAAGCAGGCCTTCGCTGGAGATCTTTTCGAAGTGGAAATGCGAGCGGGGTGACTCGTGCTTGAGCCAGTCCATCGCAAGTCTCAGCGCCGGCAGCACGACCGCGTCGTCCCCGGCGATGACGTCCTGGTAGTCACAGGTGACGTCACCGGCGAGGCGTAGAGTCCTGCCTGCGAAATAGCAGGGCAGGATCCCGATCGTCTCCCCCATCCGGCGAACCTCGAAGACCGCCGGCAC
>JBDNIL010000367.1:0-9132 GCA_041688355.1 Verrucomicrobiales bacterium
CGAGTTTCCGCAGATTCGGGACCATCAGGGTCGGGTCGTGCCAGAGGTAGGCGGGGAACCCGTCGATGCTCACGAGGATGACATGGTTATCTTTCGCCGGGGCTGCCCCGGTGGCGGGGATCGCGACGGCGGCGAAGCAGGCGAGCAGGGGGAGAAAAAATCGATCCATGGTCGGGATGATAAGCCAGGGAGTGATCCCGCGTCTCCCCCTCTCTGCGCCTCGTTCGCGTAGCTTGCCCGGGGCCCGGATGAAGCGGCATGATGAGGAAATGAACCGATTGCTCTTTCTCGTCTTCTTGTCGGTTGCTTCTCCGGCGATGGCCTCGTGGGAGGCCGGGCTCGGCCAAGCAGACATCACCCCGACGGAGTCTGTGCCACTGGCCGGCTACGGTGGCAAAACGAGGATGTCGGGTCGGGTCGATCACCCGATCTGGCTCAAGGCGCTCGCCCTGCGTGACGAGGTCGGCGAAGTCTCGGTCCTCGTCACCGCCGATCTCGTGGGACTGAGTGACCAAATGATCGTCCGCATCGCCGGGTCGGCGCTCGCGGAACACGGGCTCGCGCGAGAGCGGCTCATTCTCAATACTTCGCACAATCACAGTTGTCCCGTGACGGAGGACGTGCTCTGGCTCTACTACGAATTCACCCCTGATGAGGCCGCTGCGAAGGACCGTTACACCACGCAGGTCTATCGCGCCTATGAAGAGGTCATCACCGCCGCCATCGCCGATCTCGCCCCGGCCGAACTTTCCTACGAACTCGGTCTCGCCGGAGTCGCCGTCAACCGCCGCCGCGCGCGTGGACCCGAGAGCCGCGCTCTGCCTGGTCCGGTCGATCAGGATGTACCGGTGCTCGCAGTGCGATCCGGGGAGAAGCTCCGCGGCATCGTCTTCGGCTACTCTTGCCACACGACAGCGCTCGGCGGACTGAGCCTGAACGGTGACTACGCCGGTTATGCCCAGCTCGCACTGGAGAAGACGAATCCCGGCGCCCTCGCGATGTTTGTCCAGAACTGCGGCGGTGATGCCAATCCGCTGCCGCGCATCCGGGGTCGGGAGGATGAGGCGGTCGCGCTGGCGGAGCGCTATGGGCTCATCCTCGCCGAAGCGGTGAATCAGGTGCTCGGGGGAAGTATGGTGGCTCTGTCAGGTCCGCTGCGGGTTGAAATGGGGGAGGTGGAACTTGATCTGGAGCCCGGGATTCCCCTCGCCGAGCTGAAAGAACGGGTTCCGAATCTGAATGGAATGCACCGGCGCGAGTTTGAACATTTTATCCGCCAGTATGAGACCGGGGAGGGGCCGCCCGGCTCGCTGAGTTATCCCGTGCAGGTCTGGCGATTCGGGAAAGAGCTCACCTTTATCGCTCTCACGGGCGAGACGGTCGTGGATTATTCGCTGAAGTTCAGAGAGGTCCACGGCTGGAACACGACCTGGGTGAGCGGCTACAACAACGACCTGCTCTGCTACGTGCCGTCGCAACGTGTCCTGACCGAAGGCGGCTACGAGGGCACCCTCGGGATGTGGGAATACGGCCATCGCGCGCCCTTTACCCCGACGGTCGAGGAGCGCATCACGACATTGGTGAGTGAGCTGATCGACGGGGTTTCAGGGGAATGATCTTTGCCACTACTCCGCTTCGTCGTCCTCACGCACCCGGAGCGAGTTGCTTTCCCCTGTGAACTCGACGCCTTCGTAGAGATCGGCGAGGGCGAGCGAGACCCCCGCCTCGGGAAGGTCAATGACCGCATCGCGACCGATGGCGAGTTCCCGCTGAAATTCCCCGTCAGGCAAGCGTCGGAATATCTGAACGACCGCTTCGACCGATTCAGCGACAAGGTAGACGCCGAGGGTTGGAATGGTCAGATAGCCATCCTTTTTCTCGCCAAGATCGATGCGGCGGGTGGACGGAGATGCCACTTCAAGAATGATGACGGGAGCGTCCTGATAGGTGTCGTCCGCGGGATTTTGATGGCAGACTACAGAAGCGTCCGGGTAATAGAAACGAGTGTCTGAAAGCTGACGAATCCGGATCTTGGTGTCGCTGTTGCAGGGTTGGCAGGGGCGACCGCGGAGTTGGGAGTAGAGTTGGCCCAGTGCGTTTCCGGCGATGCGGTTATGGCGATTCCGAGCGCCGGCCATAGCGTAGACTACGCCGTCACGATACTCTCTTTTGACCGGTGAGAATTCCTCGTCTGCGAGATACTCCTCGACGGTGATGAAATCCCAATTTTCCACTGCCGACATGGTGACAGATTACATGCGGGGAGAGAATCCCGCAAGGGCGCTGTCGCCCCCATAATCCAGCGGCTTTGCACCTGATTGCGGGATTGAGAGAGTGCGCTCAGGCGTTTACGATAGCGGGAAACAACCCCGCCCCTGACTCACCCGCCCCTGACACAAAATCACCATGACCTCACGAACCTTTCTCCCCCTCATTGCCGCCGGTGCTGCGGCCTCGATTCTCGCCGCCGCGCTCGTCCTCCCCGTCGCCCAGGAGCCCGCTCGGCCGGCGCAGCAGGAAAAGGCGGTCATGAAAGACGAATTTGTTCCCCTCTTCGACGGGAAAAGTCTCGCGGGCTGGGAGGGGGATGCGGCGCTCTGGCGTGTTGAGGACGGCGCCATCACCGGTGAGACGAAGGCTGACGCGCCGGTCGAGTACAACACATTTTTGAAGTGGAGTGACGGTGAGGTCGATGACTTCGAGCTCGTCCTCGAGTATCGCATTTTTGCAGGAAACTCGGGCATCCAGGTCCGCAGCTTCGCGCTTGAAAAAGCCCACGCGATCGGCGGCTACCAGGCCGACATCGATGCCGAGGGGAAATGGTCGGGCACGAACTACGGGGAGCAGTTCCGCGGCATCCTCGCGAAGCGCGGGGAAAAGACGGTCATCAATGAAGAGGGCAAAGCGGAAGTAACCGGCACTCTCGGGGACTCTGACGAACTCGCCAAAGCGATCAAGTCGGATGACTGGAATACCTACCGCATCGTCGCCCGGGGCAACAAGATCATCTGTGAGATCAATGGCACGACGATGTCCGAGATCGTCGATGAGGACAAAGACGTCCGTCGCCGTGCCGGTCTCCTCGCCTTCCAACTCCATCAGGGGCCGCCGATGAAGGTGCAGTTCCGCAATATCAAGCTGAAGCGGCTCCCCCTCGGCGATCTGAAGAAGATCGTCTATGTCGCCGGTAGACCAAGTCACCCGGCCGGCATGCACGAGCACAATGCCGGGGCGCTGCTCGCGCAAAAACTTCTCAACACTCACCACGGCGACAAGGTCCACGTGACGACTTACCTGAGCGGCTGGCCGAATGACCCGAGCGCCTTTCAGAATGCCGATGCGCTCGTGATCCAGTCAGACGGCGGGGCGGGGCATCCCGGCTACTGGCACCTGCGCCAGATCGACTACCTGCGTGAGCAGGGCGTCGGCGTCGGCATGATCCACTACGCGGTCGAGATGACCCCGGGTGAATCCAACGACACCCTCATCGCCGCGACCGGCGGGGCCTTCGAGGTCAATTATTCGGTCAACCCGCACTGGGACGGCAACTTCACGACGATGCCGGGCCACCCGGTCGCCCGCGGGGTGAAGCCCTTCACGATCCGCGACGAGTGGTATTTCAACATGCGTTTCATCAAGGACATGGTCGGGGTGACCCCCATCCTCTCGGCCATCCCGCCCGACGAGACGATGGCGCGGCCCGATGGCAATCACTCGGGCAATGCTGAGGTCCGGAAAATGGTCGCCGAGAAACAGCCGCAACATCTCTGCTGGGTCGTCGAGCGCTCCGAGGGCGGACGGGGCTTCGGCTTTACCGGCCTCCACTATCACGACAACTGGGCGCACGAAGAGTTCCGCAAGACGGTCCTCAACGCGATCTGCTGGATCGCGGGAGCGGAGATCCCCGCAGAGGGTATCGTGACGCCGGCCCTGACGCAGGTGGACCTCGATGCCAATCTCGATCCCAAGCCGGCCCCGAAGCCAAAGCCACAACCGAAGGCCTGAGTTTTCCCATGGGTCTCTTTGATCGCTTTTCCCTCGCCGGCAAACGCCTCTTCATCACCGGCGGCAGTCGCGGGCTCGGTCGTGAGATGGCGCTCGCGATCGCCGAGGCCGGCGCCGATGTGGTTTTGACAGGGCGTGACGAGGCGAGTCTCGCGGACACCGCCGCAGCAATCCGCGCCCTCGGTCGCGAGGCGGTCACGATCGCGGGCGACATGGGCAATCCGGAGGGGTGCGAGGCGACCTGTCATCGGGCGCTCGCGGAGCATGGCCCGATCGATCTCCTCATCAACAACGTCGGTGGACGGCTCATCAATGTCCCTGTCGAGGAGCAGTCGCTCGCGGACTGGCAGCGCATCCTCGATCTCAATCTCACGAGCACCTTTCTCTGCACCCGCCTCCTCGGCGGTGAGATGGTGCGACGGGGCGCGGGCGGTCGGGTCATTAACATCGCCTCCATCTCCGGCATGATCGCGAATCGCGGGATCGGCGGGCGCAGCTACGAGACGGCCAAGGCGGCGGTGATCCATTTTACCAAAGCCACGGCAGCGGACTGGGCTCCGCATGGTGTCACCGTCAACGCGATCTGTCCGGGCGGCTTTTTTACAGGGCCGAATCAGCGCTGGGCGCAGGAGCATCCCGAGGTGATCGAGGGATTCCTCCAGAACGTCCCGATGGGAAAGTTCGGCGAGCCCGAAGACCTCGGCCCCCTCGCGGTTTACCTGGCGAGCGATGCCTCGCGCTACATGACCGGCGCGACCCTCGTCATCGACGGCGGGTATACACTGTGGTGATCTAAATTCTCACGCGAGAATCTCCTTCACGACATGCCCGTGTACATCGGTGAGGCGGAAATGCCGGCCCTGGAATTGGAAGGTAAGTTGCTCGTGATCGACGCCGAGGAGGTGCAGCAGGGTTGCGTGGAAGTCGTGCACGTGGACGCCGCCCTCGGTGATGTTGTAGCAGTAGTCGTCGGTGGTCCCGTGGGAGTGGCCGCCTTTGATCCCGCCCCCGGCCATCCAGATTGAGAAGCACTTGGGATGGTGATCGCGGCCGAAGTTGGCGGGATTGAACTTGCCCTGGCAGTAGTTGGTGCGGCCAAATTCCCCGCCCCAGATCACGAGCGTGTCCTCGAGCAGTCCGCGCTGTTTCAGATCGGTGACGAGGGCGGCGGAGGCGCGGTCGGTTTCCTCGCATTTTCTCTTGAGTCCTCCCGGAAGACCACCGTGGTGATCCCAGTCCTGATGATAGAGTTGGATGAACTGCACCCCGCGCTCGGCGAGGCGGCGGGCCATGAGACAGTTCGCCGCGTAGGTCCCGGGATTGCGCGCTTCTTCGCCGTAGAGGGCAAAAGTCGCGTCGGACTCGGAGGCGAGATCGGTCACTTCGGGAATGGAGGCCTGCATGCGAAATCCCATCTCGTACTGGGCGATGCGGGTCTCGAGAGCGGCGTCGCCCGACTTCTCGAGCTGGATGCGGTGCAGCTCTTCGAGGCTGTCGAGCATGCGGCGGCGCGAGCGGGTGTCGAGTCCCTCGGGATTGTTGAGATACAAAACAGCGTCTTTGTCAGGGCGGAACTGGACCCCGTCGTGCTTGCCGGGGAGGAATCCGCTGCCCCAGAGGCGGCTCACGAGTGGCTGGCCTTTCTGGTCTTTGCTGATGAGGACGACGAAGTTGGGCAGGTTGTCATTGGTTGACCCGAGTCCGTAGCTCAGCCACGACCCGATGCTGGGACGGCCGCCGATTTGGGAACCGGTCTGCATGAAGGTGACGCCCGGACCGTGATTGATTGCGTCGGTGTGCATGGACTTGATCACCGTGATGTCGTCGGCGATCGCGGCGGTGTGGGGGAGCAGGTCGCTCATCCAGGCGCCGCTCTCGCCGTGCTGTTTGAATTGGAAGGGCGATCCGACGAGCGGCAGGCTCGACTGATTTCCCGACATCCCGGTGAGGCGCTGGCCCATGCGGACCGAGTCGGGGAGCTCCTTGCCCTGCTCTTCGTTGAGGAGCGGTTTGTAGTCGAAGAGATCCATCTGCGAGGGGCCGCCCGATTGGAAAAGATAGATGATACGTTTTGCCTTTGGTGGGCTTGTCAGGTAGTGGGGTGAGGAGGACGCCGCTTCGCTTTTCCCGAGGAGACTGGCGAGGGCGATGCCGCCGAGCCCGCCGCCGAAGCGGGTGAGGGCGTCGCGGCGGCTGAGGCCGAAGTGTGGGTCAAATCCGGTGCAGGGGGTGATCATGGCACAGCGTGGGGGGGGGGTAGGATGAGGAAAATCAGCGTTTCGAGATGCACTCGTCGAAATTCAGCAGGGTCGAGATCAGGGTGGTGACGGCGGCGATGCGGGGAGCTTCGTCGGCGGGCGCGGCGGGGGAGTCGCCCATCGCGATCAGCTTGGTGGCCTCGGCGGGCAGGGCGGTGTAGTGGGCGACTTCTTCGGTGAGCAATTTCGCGAGCACGGCACGTTCGGCTTCGTCGGGGAAGCGGCTCGTGGCGCGGCGAAAAGCCTCGTCGATGATCGCTTTGTCATCGCTCCCGTGGGTCTTGACGAGATGGGCCGCGAGGGTGCGGGCGGCTTCGACGAATTGAGGCGAGTTCAGCATCACGAGACCCTGGAGAGGTGAGTCGGTGCGCTCGATCTTCACCTGACAGACGTCGCGTTTCGAGGCGTTCAGGGTCGTCATGAGAGGCGAGGGCGAGGTCTGTCGCATGTAGGTGTAGACGCTGCGACGGTAGAGGCCTTCGCCTTTGTCCGGGGTCGATGGTTTGAAGGCGGCGGCGATGTCGTAGGGCTTCACCGAGGGGCCCCCGACTTTGTCGACGAGCAGACCGCTGATGGCGAGGACATTGTCCCTCAGCATCTCGGCGGGGAGGCGGGCGGGGGGATAATGATAGAGCAGGGTGTTCTCGGGATCCTGCGTGGCGAGGTCTCCCGAGGTGATGTCGGAACTCTGCCGATAGGTCGCGGAGAGGACGATCTGTTTGAGGAGGTGGTGCAGGTCCCAGTCGTGGTCCACAAAGTCACGAGCGAGCCAGTCGAGCAGTTCGGGATGGGTCGGGAGCCGTCCCTGACTGCCGAAGTCCTCGGTCGTGGCGACGAGTCCGTTCATGAAAAGACGCTGCCAGTAGCGGTTCACGGTGACGCGGGCGGTGAGGGGATTGGCCTCGCTCACGGTCCATTGGGCGAGTCCGAGGCGGTTGTTCGGCGCGCCCTCGGGCAGGGGCGGGAGGAAGGCGGGGACGGCCGGGGGGACGGCGACGCCGCGGGTGGAGTAAAGGCCGCGCTCGAGGATGTAAGTCTGCCGTGGCGTCGCCATCTCTTCCATGACCATGATCTCGGGGATCTTTTCGGCGTGGGCGCTGCGCTCTTTCCGCAAGGCGGCGAGCTTCGTGTGCTCTTCGCGATAGCCGACATCGACGGTCGCGAGGTAGTGGGGGAGATCGGCGGTGAATTCGCTTTTCCCGGCGGCGAGGGCGGAGACCTGGGCGGGCGTGAGGGTGCGGTCGTAGACGCGGAAGTCATCGACGAGGCCGTTTTTGAATCCGCTGTCGCGCATCCGCTCCCCGATCACGATGGTGTCGCTCCCTCCGCCGGTGATCTCCCGGGTGAGCTTGTCCCGGATGATCTCGAGCTCGATGGGCTCGCCATCGACATACACGCTCACCCCGGCGGCGCGGCTCGATCCGTCGTAGGTCAGGGTCACGTGCTTCCAGGCACCGGAGGGAAATTCCTCTTTTGCCCGCACGCGGATGGCGTTGCCCGGTTCGTAATGGACGAGGGCGGCGCAGAGACGGCCTTCGTCGAGGAGCAGTTCGTAGCCGCGGCTCGCGGCATCGGTCCAGGCTTTTGACCGGCTGACGACGACGGCGCGCTCCTTGTGGTCGGGCGACTGCATCCAGAGCGAGACGGAAAAGGCATCGTCCCGTGCGAAGTTGCCGACCGGGAGCGTCACTGCGTCGTCTCCGGTGAGTTGGACCGCCTGACCGTTCTTCCCGGGGACGAGTTTGTTGTTCGGTGTCGTCTTTGCGGCTTCGCCTTTTGGGGTCGCGTTAGGGTAGGCGCCGTCTTTTAGCTCGTCGAAGGGGAAAGCGGCGATGGGCGCGGGGAGTGCGAGGGGGGTGGGATTCGCGGTCTGCCACGCGGCAAAGTCGGCGGCCGCTGCGATGCTGCGTTTCTCCAGGGCAGTGCTCGCGGCGGCGATGTCGGCTTCGAACTTGCGGTGGTCGCTCTCCTGTTTCCCGTCGGGGAGCCAGAGCGTCGGCGTCGGCACGGCGGGGGTGAAATACGAATACAGCCCGGCCTCGTCGATGTTCGCAAAATAGGCGGAGAGACTGAAGTAGTCCTTTGCCGTGATCGGGTCATACTTGTGATCGTGGCAGCGCGAGCACTCCATCGTGAGACCCAGGAAAGCGGTGCCGTAGGTGTGGAGCCGGTCCGAGACATACTCGATGCGGAACTCTTCGGGGACGCTGCCGCCCTCGACGTTCTGCGGATGGAGTCGGTTGAAAGCCGTCGCGAGGATCTGGTCCCGCGTCGGGTCGGGGAGGAGATCACCGGCGACCTGCCAGGTGATGAAGTCGTCGTAGGGAAGGTTCTCTTTGAAGGCCCGGATGACCCAGTCGCGCCAGGGCCAGACGGTGCGGTCGCCATCGACCTGAAAGCCGTAGCTGTCGGAATAGCGCGCCACGTCGAGCCACTCCGCCGTCATCCGCTCGGCGTAGGCGTCGGTGGTGAAAAGGCGATCGACGACTTTACCATAGGCCTCGGGCGAAGTGTCGGCGAGGAAGGCGTCGAGCTCGGCGGGAGTGGGCGGCAGACCCGAAAGGTCAAAACTCACGCGGCGCAGCCATTTTTCCCGACTCGTCCCGGCGGCCGGCGCGAAACCGTCGGCCTCGAGGCGGGCGAGGACAAAAGCGTCGATCTCGTTCATCACCCAGTCAGACTTCACCGCCGGCACTTCGACTTTTCCCGGAAGGGGGACAAAGGACCAATGGGCCTCATACTCGGCCCCCTCGGCCATCCAGCGGTCGAGGATTGCGATTTCTTCGGGGGTGAGGGGCTTCTTTGCCTCGGGTGGAGGCATCACGTCCGAGGGATCGTCCGAGTGGATGCGCCAGTGGACCTCGCTCTC
>JBDNIL010000048.1:0-6422 GCA_041688355.1 Verrucomicrobiales bacterium
ATTGTAGGACGCCAGGCCGGAGGTGACCGCCGCAGCGAGGGTTTGAAGGAAGGTAGAAGCAATCAAGCGATCAGACTGGCGAGTGACGAAACCTGTCCGCGCGGCGAGTTCGTCGAGGTTGGGAAGGCTGGCGAATAGTGAGTCGGTCGAAATCGATTTTTGCATCGAAAACGATGCCAGGCCCTTCGCCAAGCCAAGTTAAAAATCACGGCATTTTCATGCTTAACTCGTTTCTTGTTAAATTGTTAGCGCTTAGCTTGACGCGAATGGGAAGGTTTCGGTAGGGACGCACCGCCGGGGCGTCCTAATCAAAGACAGAGGCAAGCCAAAGGTCGGGGTGACCGGGCGCGGCCCGTTTTACCCGAAGCCCGATCGCTATATCAATGGGATCTGGCACGCCGCGCTCTCGACAGGTATCCCGGGCAGGAGCAGCGGAAGAAGCCGCTCGAGGACATCGAGGGAGCCGGTCGTTTCGACGAGGATGGATCCTTTCCCCGGTGAGGTGGATTCGGGCTCGAGGAGGCTTTTCACCCGTCGCGCGACGGCGGGGCCGGTGTCGACGACGATGGATCCGGCAGGGAGTCGAGCCTCGATGACGGAGCGGAGAAAGGGGTAGTGGGTGCAGCCTAACACGAACACATCGGCGCCCGCTTCGAGGAGCGGGGCGAGGGCCTCGTCGACGGCCGCCTCGACTTCGGGTCCAGTGAGTTGTGCTGCCTCTACGAGTTCGACGAAGCGCGGACAGGGGAGGGTGATGACGCGCACGCCGCTCGCGTGGGTGCTGACGAGCTGGTGGAATTTTTCCCCGGCGATGGAGGCCTCGGTCGCGAGCACGCCGATGACGCCGCTGCGGGTGAGTTCGGCGGCGGGCTTGACGGCCGGCTCCATCCCGACGACGGGGATGGGGTAGGTGGCGCGGAGTGCCCCGACGGCGTGGATCGTGGCGGAGTTGCAGGCGATCACGAGGATGCCCGCTCCCTGCGAGAGGAGATAGTCGGAGATTTCAAAGACCCGCTCGCAGATGACTTCGGGACTTTTTGTGCCGTAGGGACACCGGGCCGAGTCGCCGACGTAGTGCAGTTCGGCACTGGGAAGGAGCCGATGCACTTCGCGCAGGACGGAGAGGCCGCCGACGCCGGAGTCGAGGAGCCCGATTTTCACCGGAATGGTCGCGGGGGTGGTCAAAAGCGGAGAGGCTTATTTCTTCCCGGGCCAGCCGAACTCCTTCGGCTCGGCGGCGGGCTGGGTGAGGTCGGCGGGGGAAGGGAGGTTGACGTGGAGCATCTCTTTTTTCTCGTCGAGATTCTCATTGAGCTGCGCCTCGGTCACGGGCAGGGAAGTCACGCCGGCGGCGGGCACTTCTACTTTGGCGGTCCAGGCGATGGCGTTGAGGACGACGCGGCGGAAGTCGTCGATGGCCCAGTTGCGATGCCAGTGGCCACCGGTGAAGCCGAGTCCGCGGCCTCCGTCGGCACGCTCGACGGCCCACATCATGGTCTGGCGTTTGCCGAGGCCCTTTTCACCATCGGGGGTCCAGTGGATGTAGCGGTTGATGCGCTCGCGGGTGGGCACGCCGGTGATGATGTCTTCGGCGGTCTTCGGATTGGCGAAGCGCATGTTGTAGTACCACTCATCATTGGCGCTGAATCCCGGGACGCCGCGGCTGATGGGGTGATCTTTTTTCAGTTCGACCTCGGCGGTCCAGTGGGGATTGGTGGAGTAACCGCTCTCGTAGTGGCCGCCGATCCAGCGTTTGAAGCGCTCGCCGAGTTCACCTTTGGGCACTTCGACGCCGTAGTGCATGCACATGAGACCGACGCCGCCGGCGAGCATGGCCTCCATTTTTTCCTCGTGCCCGTTGACGGGGTGGCTCGCGTTGCCGTCGGAGTAGATGACGACGGCTTTGGCTCCGTCAAAGATGGCGTCATCTTCGGGCCAGCCGTTGTGGACGACTTTGACCTCGAGCGGGAGATCGCTCTGCTCGTTGAGGGCGCGGGCGAGGAGGATGGCTCCGGCATTGAACTCGTGCTGGCCCGAGGGGTGGCTCACTTTTCCCGCGATGAAGACGATTTTTGTCTTTTCCGCCGCCGCGGCGAGGGCTTTTTCTCCGCAGGAGGTCAGCGAGATCGCCAATACGGCAAAGGCGAGCGCGGCCATCGCGGCGATGGCTCCGGGATTTTTCAAGAATCGAAGGAGGGAGTTTGGCATGGTCATGGCAATTGGATAGTGCATCCGGAGGGAAAGGGGAAGATTGTTTTTACGGTTGGGAAAGGCGGGATCTTTCGAGTGAGGCCGGGAGTTGTCTGAAATCCTCCCGTGACGATTTCGCCACCCTGCGAAGTGAGCCTCTGCGACCTTGTCATTGCGGGAGACACTGCTCTGCATTAATGCGTTCGTTTTCCCGTGGACTTACCTGCTCTCAGCTCTCCTCTTTACCTGATTGACGCGATCGGCCCGTTCTTTCCGGGCTATGACCGCTTCAGGATCAACTGGTCGAAGCTGCCTTGGATGCGCTTTCAGGAGATGTCTCCGCAGGAGCTTCGTGAGGCTTTTGTCGCGGTCAGGAGGGACATGAAGACCTTTTGCCGCAGTGTCGCAAAGATCGGCTACAACGGTGTGACGCTCGACGATGTGCCGCATCTCGCGCTGCACGAGTACTACGAAGACGCGATCAATGAGCGGGTCACGCTCTACCGCGAAGAGTTCCGCGAGCTTTTTACGATCATCCTCGCGGAGGGTCTCCAGATTTACCTGACGATGGACATCCTCACCCTGACGCCTCAGTTGGAGAAGCATCTGGGCAACAATGAGCGCAAGCAGCGGCAATTCCTCGCCGGGCTGCTTGACCGATTTTTTATCGATTTCCCCGAGGTCGCGGGGGTGGTGCTGCGGATCGGTGAAAGCGACGGGCTCGACATCAAGGAGGATTTTCGCAGCAAGCTCGTCCTCAAGAACCCCGCGATGGTGAATCGCTGCCTCAAAGCGATCCTGCCGGTCTTCGAGCATCACCGGCGTCGCTGCATCTTCCGCACCTGGACGGTGGGGGCGCACGAGGTGGGGGATCTGATCTGGCACGAGGCCACACTCGAGAAGACGGTCGCGGGCATCACGAGTCCGGCCCTGGTCCTCTCGATGAAATACGGGGAATCGGACTTCTTTCGCTATCTCTCTCTCAACCGGAATTTCTTTGTCACCGATATCCCCAAGATCGTCGAGCTCCAGACCCGTCGGGAGTATGAGGGCTGCGGAGAGTATCCCAGTTTCATTGGGGGCGACTACGAGCAACTCGCGATCGAACTTCGAGAGGTTCCGAACGTGATCGGCATCTCGGTGTGGTGCCAGACGGGTGGCTGGACGCCTTTTCGCCGTCTCGCCTTCCTCGATCCCGCGGCGATCTGGACCGAGATCAATACCTTCGTGACGCTGCGGCTTTTCAAGCACGGTGAACTCGTCGAGGAGGCCCTCTCGCATCTCCCCGAGGTGACGAATCCGGCGGCTCTCAGCGAATTGCTGCGACTTTCCGAGGAAGTCATCGTGCAACTGCTCTACCTGCCGGACTTCGCGCGTCAGCGTTTCTACTTCCGCCGGGTCCGCATCCCGCCTCTGCTAGGGGTCTACTGGCACCACCTCTTCGTCGCGCACTCGCTGAAAAAGATGCTCGAGCACCTCGTCGAAGACGGCGAGGTCGCGATCCGGTCGGGGCACGCCGCGATGGCGAAGATCAAGCGCATGCGCACCCTCGCGCTGCAGTGTCATCTCCCCGAAGAGGACATCGAGTACATGGAGTACACCTTCGGGATCATCGCACTCGGACGGGAGTATTTCTTCCGGCCCGAAGATGACGAGATTCGGAAGCGCCTCGAAAAGGCGAAGAAGCGGTACAAAAAGCGATACCCGCGGGGGAGCCGCTTCCGCTACACCGTGAAGCTCGACTTCAAGCCCTTCAAGATCAATCGGCGATACATCGCCCTCTTTTTCAATCACCTCGTGCGCCGGACGCCGGGATACCGCTTCGTCGACAAGATCATCGGGCTGCGCCTGCTCTCGATCGCCTATTTTGTCCTGAAACGGTCCCGGCCGAAGCTGGTCCCGAAGATCGCGAGGAAGAGCGCGATGGGCATCGACGCGATTTTTAAGTAAAAGATGGCTCGGGAGGGGCAAAAAAAAGAGGCTCCCGCGAACGGAAGCCTCCCATGTCAATTTGAATTCGGCAAGCCGCGCCCTCAGTAGTCGAGAGCCACGGTGCTGAAGGAGTCAGGGATGAGGAACTCGCTCCCGGCCGCGAGAGCGGACGAAGCCCGGTCGATCCACTGGGTCAGCTGCACCTCGGCAAAGCGGGGCAGTTCGGAAGGATTATTGAGCGCCCCGGCGAAGTCCATCCCGGCGTTATCGAGCGCGGTGCGGAGATCCTCGGAGATACCCGGGATATCCACGGTGCCGGCGCCAATGTAGCGGGTCGCTTTGTCGGCGAGGCTGCCCTTCCACTTCACTTCGTTGCGGGCATCGCCGGGGAGGTGGGCGACGACGTAGTCGGCCTGGTCGGCGAAGATCTCGGTGAGGTCGCAGATTTCCTCGTTGCAACGCTCGCTGCGGGTGTCGGGAATGACGAGGGTCATCTCGGCGTCGAGTTCGGCGAGGAGATTCTCAAGGTCTTCGGCTTCGAAGAAGTCGCCCCAGTTGCGGGCCCCCCCGGAATGAACGTCGAGAATCACGGCGCTGTGGCTATCGATGGCCCCGATGAGTTGCGAGACTTCGAACTGATCCTCAAGATCCCAGAATTCTCCCGGGAAGGAGTCGGTCATGTCCATCTCGTTCGAGGTGACGAGGAGATGTTTGATCTCATGGGACTTGAGATGATGGGAGAGGGCTCGCGCAAGGGCGGACTTGCCGGAGCGCTCCAAATCATTGACGACGACGATTAGTTTTTTCATGGCGAATCAAATTCTATAGAATCAGTATAAAAGTTATAACTATCAGCGCAAGCTTAAATTTAAGACATTTTAAAAGTAAATGTAAATATTATAATCGTAAGCCGCTGCGGAGTTAGTCAGGAGGGGTGGGGTCTGTGTTTTTTAGTGTTAACGCCTCGAGGCGCATGTGTATGACGGTTACGACCGTGATTTAGTAAAAAACGTTCATTCTTTTATAAAACCTCGCGACAATTTTGGTCGGCTTGCTCTCCCGGGAGACCGGTCATTGCGTTTCCGCTCCTCGCGCAGCCCGTCAGGGAGAAAGGGAAAGACTGGCTCCTCCCCGGTGATCGGATCTCACCGAAGCGTCACCGGCTTTTTCTTTGACGGAGGCCATTTCCACGATACGGTAGCGCGTTCTGCCGCCTCTGCGCGGAGCTGCGAAGTCCGTGCAGCAATGCCGGAACTCTCTCGTTTTAAGAAACACGCTAACTACTACTATTATGGCATCCTACGGAATCAATGGTTTTGGACGAATCGGTCGCAATGTGCTGCGCGCCATGTCCCCTGAACAACTCAAGAAGGTCGTCGCGATCAATGACCTCACTGACAACAAGACGCTCGCCCACCTCCTGAAGTACGACTCCACTGCGGGGCGCTTCCCTGGTACGGTTGAGTATGATGATGAGTCGATCACCGTGAACGGTCACCGCATCCTGGCCGCGGCCGAGCGTGACCCCGCGAACCTCGACTGGGGTGGCAAGGGCGTCGATGTAGTTCTCGAGTCGACCGGATTCTTCCTCGACAAGGCCGGTGCCGGCAAACACCTCCAGGCGGGTGCCAAGAAGGTCATCATCTCCGCCCCGGCGAAAGACCCTGATATCACTTTCTGTATCGGGATCAACAGCCACCTCTACGACGCGTCGAAGCACCACATCATCTCGAACGCCTCCTGCACGACCAACTGTCTTGCCCCGATGGTGAAGATCCTCAACGACGAGTTCGGGATCGAAAAGGGTTTCATGAGCACGATCCACTCCTACACGGGTGATCAGCGTGTCCTCGACGCTCCCCACAGCGACCTGCGCCGTGCCCGCACCGCCGCCGAGAACATCATCCCCTCGAGCACCGGTGCCGCCAAGGCGATCGGTCTTGTCATCCCGGAACTCGAAGGCAAGCTCCAGGGCGGTGCCTTCCGCGTCCCGACCCCGACCGGCTCGGTCACTGATTTCAGCGCGGTTCTTTCCAAGGACGCGACCGTCAAGGACATCAACGCCGCTTACAAAGCCGCCGCCGAGGGTCCGCTCAAGGGCATCCTCTATTACACCGAAGACCCCATCGTTCTCAAGGACATCGTCGGTGATCCGCACTCTTGCATCCTCGACAGCGAACTCACGATGGCGCACGGCAACTTCGTCAAAGTCGTCGGCTGGTATGACAACGAGTGGGGTTACTCCAATCGTTCCGTCGATGCCATGGAACTCGTCGGCGCCGGTCTCTGATCGTTGCTCC
>JBDNIL010000049.1:0-2401 GCA_041688355.1 Verrucomicrobiales bacterium
CCGGGAGTGAGCGGGTGGATCTGACCGTCGAGCTCGATGTGTCCCTCGCCTTCGAGCACATAATAGAGCTCGGTCATGATCTTGTGGTAGTGCAGTTCGCTATCCTGCTTGATCTCGACGAGGTGCATCGAGGCGACAGAGTTCCCCTCGTTCATGAAGGCGCGACGCGACTGTCCGCAGGGGCAGGGCGTGGGGGCGATGTCGGCGAGCCGGGCAATCTGAAAATTCTTTTCAATGACCTCGTTTTGCATGCAATAGTCTACGCACGCGCTCCTTCGTTTGAAAGGGGAGCTTTGCTTTTGTTGCCTCCCGGTCACAAGGACACGAAGGGATGCAAGTCACTAAAAATGAAGATGTCACCGATTTTTCTCGTCTCCGGCCTCACCGCCGCTCTCTGTCTGGCCGCCTGTGGAGAAAAGGCTCCCGAGTCCACCGGGACGCCGCCCGCAGAACCGCAGACGTTGCTCCCTGACCCCGCCGTCCCCGTCAGCGGTGAGCCGCGCGAACTCACCACCGAAGAGCAGAAGCAGGTCATCGATGGAGTGATGCAGGCACGTGCCAAGCAGCAGGCCGAGGGTCTCGGGAGCGGATCGGTCAAGGTCAACGGGGCCTGGCACTACACGGGCTACAGCCATCTCTCGCCTGACCCGGGTGCCGCGATCGAGGCGAGGCTCATCGCCGTGGATGTGACGGTCTCGGGGCATACGCCGTTTTTCGACATTGATGATATCGAGGTCGTCGACGGCATCACGATGATCAGCTACGGGAGTGACCCGCACCCGGAATTTCTCACTCCGGAAGGCTCCGTCCTCGGCGACGGCCAATTCCCGGCGGCGGCTCCGAACCCGGTGCGAGTGCTGCTGATCTACGGTTTTCCAAAGAACAGCTCCAGCTTCCACCTCTATTACTGGGGGAAGCAACTCACGCTGAATCCGGTCGAGATAGGGAAAAGCGGTCTGGCTCTGCCCTATCCGCCAACGGAGTGACGAGCCGTCTCGTGGTTTGGCGGGCTGAAAGTCCGACAGGTTTACCGCTTTTCGAGCCCGCTGACCTTGTCGGTGGTGGGCAGATAGCGGTAGTAGACCTCGAGCATGAGGATCGCCCAGGCGGTGTTGAGGATCTGGTGATCTTTGCGCGCGCCGCCATCCTGCAGCCACGAGCCGTCTTTGTTCTGGGCGTCGAGGAGCTTGGGCTGGAACTGTTTGTTGTAGTTCTCCCACTCGGGTCCCTCGTGGAGGAAGAAGACCTGGGTGTTGTAATAGGGAGCGTAAAAATCACCGCCGGGACTGGGGTTTTTGTATCTCTCGGTGAGATACTTCAGGCCCTTGGCATAGACGGGGGTGTCGGCTCCCTTCCAGATCTGCAGGGCGAGCAAGGCGGCACCGGTGAGGGTGGGTTTGCCCTTCGCGTTGTCGGGATTGTACTTGAAGGCCCCTTCGGAGTCCTGGATCGCGGGTAGATATTTCTTGGTAGCGAGGTCGAGCGACTTTTCCACTCCGGAGAAATTGCGGCCAGTGTTGTAGGCCGCCTTGAGCGCCTGGATCATCCAGCCCGAGACGGACATGTCGTCTTTGCCCTGAGCGGCGAAGCCGTAGGGCCAGCCGCCGTCTTTGCTCTGGGCATCGGTGATGACGCCGACGGCTTTCTTGATGACGGACTCGAGGCGGGGGATTTCTTTGCCGCTCTCTTTCGTCATGGTGTAGAGCTCGGCGAGGGCGTAGGTGCCGATGGCGTGCTCGTAGGCCTCGTGGTGGCCCGGTTTTCCATTGGTGATCTTGCCTTCGTTTTTGAGGCAGCGATCCATCAGGAAAAGGGCGGCATTCACGACCGAGTCACCGAACTTGGGTGACTCGGGCGTCTCGCAGTGACCGAGGTAGGCGAGCAGGGTGAGACCGGTCATGCCGGCGGTGTATTCCTCGCCGAAAGCCCCTGTTTCCTTGTTTTGCTTTGTCGTGAGGAACTCGAGTCCCTCGCGCACGGCGCGCTCGGCGCGGTCTTCGCCGCCGCTCTCGCGGAGTCGTTTCATGCGCTCGGACATGGAGCAGCGCGACCGCATCCCGGCGGGGATAGAGGCCATGTTCGAGACATCACCGAAGCCGCTCATCGACATGCCGAAGCCGGCGTCGCTGTTGGACATGGCGACCATGGTGAGGTCGGTGTTGCTCGTGTCGACGGTGGTCGGTACGGAGAAATCGGAAAAGGCGGTGCTCGCTACCATGCTTTGCACCGAAGAGACGGCCGAGGCGGTCTTCTGCTGCATCTTGGTCATCGTCTGCGACTCCATTTCGGAATCGGTATTGTTCGCGATCGACGAGACCGAGATCTGCGGCGGTGACGGCGGGGGGGAGGAGAGAGTAAGGACACCGAGCAGAACAATGATGACGATGTGGATGATGACGGC
>JBDNIL010000050.1:0-2574 GCA_041688355.1 Verrucomicrobiales bacterium
ACATCACGCTCAATCCCGCGTAAAGGGTACGGGACTCGGTCTCTCCATCGTCAAACGCGCCGTCGAGGCACACCATGGGAAGATCGAGGTCGAGAGCCAGCCCGGCGTCAAGACTACCTTCACCATCTCGGTCCCCCTGCCTCCCCCGACAAGGAAATCTGACCGGCCTCTCGGCACAGAGTCAAAGGATGAGCGAGCCTAATCGCAGGCGACCTTGAGGCCCGCCCTCGCACCTCTCAACGCCGCGCCGCCATGAGCCGCATGATGTAGTAGAGGAGTTGCCCGATCGAGGCGATCGCTGCGACGGTGTAGGTCATCGCAGCCCAGAAGAGAGCATTCTTCGCCTTGTCGTGATCGAGCCCCGCGAGCGACTGGGACTGGTCGAGCCAGGCGAGGGCCCGCCGGCTGGCATCGAACTCGACCGGCAGAGTGATAACGGAAAACAAAGTCGTCGTCGCGAAGAGGATCACCCCGAAAAAGAGGACTGTCGGGCTCCCCGAGGCAGCGAGGAAGAGCCCCGCGAGAAGCACCCAGTTCATATACTTGCTCGAGAGATTGACTACCGGGACCAGAGCCGACCGCAACTTCAGCGCACCGTAGGCCCGCGCATGCTGGACGGCGTGCCCGCACTCATGGGCAGCGACCGCAGCGGCGGCCACATTCCTCTCGTGGTAGACGACATCGCTGAGATTCACCGTCTTTTTGAGCGGATCGTAATGATCGGTGAGCTGGCCCGGCGTGGAGATCACCTGCACATCGCTGATGCCGCTGTCCCGCAGCATCTTTTCCGCGACCTCGGCACCGGAGAGCGGGATCGGCCGCATCGAGTACTCTTTGAAGCGCTTCTGGAGCATGCCCCCCACCCAGCGGCTCACGAGCATCGTGCCGACAGTGATGAGGATGTAAAAAAGGTTGCCGCCGCCAAGTGCCATTTCGTTCATACCGATAAGAGTGCATTTTCCTTTGAAAACGCTCAAAAAAATACACGCCAATTCGGGAATCGGAACCGAAATTTCCAGCCGCCGTTCACTCCACCGGCGCTGCGGTGATCCAGCCGAGTGATCGGAAGAATGCGATCATCCTCTGCACGGTGTCCTCGTAATCGACGCCCCCGTTTCTCTGGAAATTGAAAAATCCGTGCTCCTTCTCCGGGTACCCCACCAGCACGGGAACGGGATCGACACCCGCCGCTTTCGCCTCCTCGACATACCTTCGGACCGATGCGAAAGGCACCATCGTATCCGCCTCACCATGAAAGAGGATCATCGGGGGATGCTCCGCAGTGATGTTCCTGATCGGGGAGATCTCGTCCAGTCTCGCGTAGATCTCCTCGCCCCACTTTTCCTTTACCCCGGGCATCCGGAGGTCGAGGGCCGGATTGAAAGCAACGATGGCGTCGGGCGTGTCACGCACGTCGGAGAGGGCATTCGAGGCACAGACCGCCGCCGCCGTCGCGAGATGGCCGCCAGCCGAGCCTCCCCCGGCAGCGATCCGCTCGGGATTGATCCCAAAGGTAGAGGCGTTCTCCCTGACCCAGCGAATCGCCGCCTTCGCGTCCTCGAACGAATCGAAAGGGGTGGACTGGTGCTTTGACTGGATCCGGTACTCTGCCGCCATGGCCACGAATCCGAGCTCGCTCAGTCGCTTGCAGTGAGGATCGAACTGATCGGGACTGCCTGTGGTCCACCCTCCGCCGAAAAAGAAGACGATGGCCGGCCGGTTGTCTTCAGCGGTCCAGTCAGCGGGACGGTAGATCCGCATGAGCAGCTCGGGGGCCTCTGTCCGGTAGGCCATCTCGAAATACGCAGAGTCCTCCTCGGCCGTCACCCGAGCGGAAATGACGAAGAGGCCAAGGATAGCCGTGAGCCTGGAGAGGTGTAGTCGCATAGCGGCATAATGGCACCGCTACTCACTTTTTAGCAAGCAGGATGAAGGCGTCTCCCAATTTGCGCAATCCCTCATCGGATCACCACAGGCCGCTCGACCCAGCCCCGACGGACACCTTCGAAATCGATCCAGCGTTGCGCTTCCTCGGCGGTGCGGAACCCGTCCTGCGTCACCACCAGATTGAGACTGGACCCCGGAGAGGTAAAAACGGCACTCGGGATCCCTGCGCTGCCCAGCATCACGGCCAGCTCATTGGCATTGGCGTCCCGCCGAAAAGCCCCGAACTGCACCCGATACGGCGCCTCCGGAGAGGCGGTTCGAGCCACCACAGTCGCGGGAACCGCTGCTGGCGACATCACCGCCGGCGCTTGACGCGCTCCCGGGAGAGAGACGGCGCTGCCTGCGTTCATCGGGGTGAGCTCGCCCGGACCGGCGACCCCGGCCACAGATGGGGTGAGAACGGGGCGGGAGAACCGCGGATCATACTGCGCGGCGGGGAACCCGTATTGCACCGGCACGGTGACGACCTGAGAAGCCGCCGTCGGTGCCGTCGGTGCCGTCGGTGCCTCTTTGGCAAAGATTCCACCAAAAGGCCTGAACTTTCGTGCGCCAGGCGCGCCCGCCGCCTGCATCGGGAGAGGCACCGCCCCGCTCGCGGCCGCAGGCACGTAAGCCGCAGCCGGCGCC
>JBDNIL010000051.1:0-6732 GCA_041688355.1 Verrucomicrobiales bacterium
GGAACCGATCGTGGTCACGCCGGTGTAGGTGCTGAGCATGTTCCATGTCATCCCGCCAGTCCCGAGCTTGGTGACGCTGACCTGGCCTACGCCGTCCTCGATGAGGCCATTGGAAGTGCCGGTGCCGTTGGCTCCGCCGACGGTCAGGGTGACCGCAGTGGCATTGCCGTTCGTGATCGTGCCGTTGCTGTTGAAGGCGTTGATGTTGGCGGCCAGAGAAATGCCGTTCAGATCCAGAGTGGTGCCTTGGCGCATGGTCAAGGCGGCTGCTCCACCGAGCGTTCCCGAATCCGCAAGTCTCACCGTTCCCTCGGCGATCGTGAACGTTCCCGTCTGCGTGTTGGCACCGGCCAGGACCAGCGTACCCGCACCGCTTTTGGTGATGCCACCGGTGAACCCGGAGAGCACGGTTTCGATCCTCAGCGTATCAGCGCCTCCGTCCACCCGCGCCACCAAGGTAGCGGTGCCGCCAACCGTGAGAGCCGTTCCGCCAGTAATGGTCGAGGAGCCGCCTGTCGCGAGCAAACCGAAAGCGGAGATAGTTAGGGTCTGAGCCGGATCGAGGGTCAGGGTATGAGCCCCGTTGATTTTCAGGGTGCTGATCGAGAGCGCACCGGTTGGCGTCGTGAAACTGCCGGTGATCTCGTTGTGCTGTCCCGCAGTAAGCGTCGTCGCAGAAGTCACCGTGCCCGCGTCCGTCCCATAGACAGGTGCGCGGAGCACCCCGCCCTCACGGTAGGCGAAATCGGCTCCATTCCAATACATGCTGCGGGTGACGATTCCATTGCTGCCGGCCACTGCATTCACCTGGGTCAGGGTAAACGTGTTGGTGGTGAAATCTCCCCCGACAAAATTGACGGTGCCACCAGCCCCGGTGCCGATATTGGCAAAGGTGAGCGACGCTGTGCCGAGGAGACCCGGGGTGAGCTTGACCGTGGCGGCACCGCCACTACTGGCGTAGGTGAGAGTCCCCAATGCCTGAACGTTATTCACGTTCGCCTGGCCGACCAACTCGAGGGTGCCGCCTGCGTTGACATTGTTGTTACCGAAGGTGATCGCGTTGGTGGCACCCAGAATCGTCGAGCTGGCGGCATTGGCTTCCAGCTTGAGGATGCCGTTCGTGATGGTCGTCGTGCCAGTGTAGGTGTTCGCCCCCGCCAGCACCCAGGTGCCGGCGTCGATTTTGAGCAGGTTCACCGTGCCGCCCGCATTATTGTTCGGAATGATACCGACGATCGTATTGTCCTGAGCATTCGAGCCGCCGAGGGTCACGGTTTTTGCGTTTGCAGCTGTTCCACCCGTGGCGGTGAAGTTTGCATTGAACCGCACGCCGGGACTCGTGCCGGTCTGGTTCGCGAGGATGATCGCACCACCGGTCGTGCCGCCCAGATTAATCACTTTGTCGGTCGTCACATTCGCCCCGCTCAGGTTATTGCCGATGATGCTCAGCGTCGCCGTGGTCGTGGTGGTGCCGATGTCGATGACGGAGGTGTTGTTGGTGATCGCCCGGAAATCGTTGATCGCCACGGTGCCGCCGTTCACGTTGAGCGTTCCACTGAAGCTGGAATTCGTGCCATTGAGCGTCAGCGTGCCCGTTCCGGTTTTGGTGACAACGTGGGCCGCGCCCGTGGCAATGATTCCGCCGGTGATCAGGAAGTCGCCGTTGTTGCCGAAGGTCAGGGTGCTTGCCGTCGTTCTGTTCGTGCTCCAGAAATTGCCTGAGTTGGTGAACAAACCGTTGCCGGTGTTGTTTACAGTGAAGGATCCATGGCCCGCCGTGGCCATGTTGCCGTTGAACTGCAGGTTGTAGCCATTGCGACCATCGATATTCAAGGTGCGCGTGCTGGTGCTGGTGCCCAGAGTGAACAGGCCCAGATTCACGGTCTGATTCAGGCCGCTCCCGCCGATCTCCCGATCCAGATAGAGGGTGCCCGTCGTCGTGCCCGTGTTCAACTGCACTCGCTTGCTCGTTGTGAAGTCAGGCGTGTCCGTGCGGAACTCGATCTTGCCACCGTTGGTGAGAAAAATCGCGTTGTTCGCCAAACTCGCGCCCAAATTGGCCTGCGAGGAAACTCGGACAAAACCAGTGGTCAGCTGAAGAACCCCACCGAAAGTATTGTTACCCGAGAGGACCAGCAGACCGGCCCCTGTCTTGATAAGTCCGCCTGCACCATCAATGCTAGAATCGACGATCCAGTTGCCGTTGCCCGTGAACTCAGTGGCCTGACCCGACGGATCGACCGTCAAGGCGCCATTCAGAGTCGTCGTGCCAAACGTCGAGGCAAGACGCGTGCCGCTGGCAGTGATCGCGGTGCCGCCGATCGGATTCAGTCCGGCCACATTGCCCCCGGTCACGATGTTGCCGGTGAAGATGTTGTTGCCCACACTGTTGAAAGCCGCGCCGTCGCCGGACGCACCACCACCGGTGAGCGCGAGATCACGGGTGAAAGTAAGACCGGTGAGGTTGTTGTTCGCACTACCAACAACGAGCGAACCGCCGCCGACGGAGCGGGTGGTGTTTCCCGTGACGATGACCGCCGAAGTGTCCGTGCCCAGCATACTCTGAGCCGTAATGATGACCGAACCCGCGTCAATCTGCGTCGTGCCGGTGTAGTCGTTCGTGCCGTTACTCAACTTCAGGGCGCCGTCCCCGGACTTGATGAGACCACCTGCTCCGGTGAGCATCGACTCGATCGTGGAAGCATTGCCGATCGTCACCCGGACTTCTCCCGAGCTCAGCGCGAGCGTCCCGCCGGTGAGCGTGTAGGGTGCAAAAAGGCTCAGAGAGTTGGCCAATTCACCAATGGAGAGAGAGATTATCTGAGGATCCCCCAACATTCCCGGATCCGGAATCGGCTTCGGGAAAATCACGTCGCCATCCACTCCCGGTTCGATGTCTCCGATCCAGTTGAAAAAGTCGCTCCAGGAGAACCCGGTTCCGCTGCCTGCGCTCCAGAAAACATCCGCAGCAGTTGCGGGACCGGAGGGAAGAGCGAGGGCGAGAGCGGTAAAGACGACGGTACACCGGCGTGAGGCTCGGCTCACGAGAGAGAGGGGGGTTTTCATAACGGGAGGGGGGATGCGTGGGTTACCCGAAGAAGACTAAAGTCGATCGGCGAGGGTCAGCGCCGTCGAGAGTTGACGTGAGGTTTAGAGCTCCGAGGCGAATCCGTCAAAAAAAAACGCTTTCCCGAGCGAAAATAATTACCCGCCCAAAAAAATGATAACTAAACTGATCAAACAAACATAGCCAACCTCAATGAGGGGTGCGCTGCAGAGCGAATACGCCTACCTAATTTCGCAGGGAAAGGCAAGAGGTCGAAGTAGATCTTGGCTCCGCTTGCTAGCGGATCCTTCGGATCAAAAGCGGGCCCATCGGCATCGAGGGGGCTGGCGGTGCGGGAAATGAGAATGGGACCGTGCCGCCGTTGCCCTAGCCAAGTTTCCGGGAAGCTAGGTGTGGGGGGGCGCTCAAGATCTTCGGTGCTCTGTTCACTGGACCAACCGAAACGACTCACGGGATGCACGTTCCGGAAGTGACGAGAGCGGGGTGGAATCGGCTAAACTGCTCCCTTTGAACTCGGTGAAGCCGTGTGGCTGGCCCGATGGTGGCGCATGGCAATCGGTTGAAAAATGGGGAGTGGTTATACCCCGCTCAGCCGGGAGCGGCGATATCGTGCTGAAAAAACAGACGTGTAACTCCTGCTATAATTTCTGAAATAGTCACGATCATTAAAAATCAAACCTCGCAAGCCATTCATATAAATTCACTAAATTGAATAAATTTATAAAAAGCTTGATAAACAGAGAGAATTGAGAGTAATTTGCAAGGTCCGATAAAATAATCATAATTGATCCGTGATTTTGATAAACCGGATTCGACCTGAATCTAAAATTTTCTCCCCCATGTTTCCGAGTCGCCTTCAGGGAATTGCCCGTCTTCACTTCTTTCTCCAGCTGGTCGGAGTGGTTGCGCTCATCTGGATCGTTTTTCCCCTCGTCAATTCACTTCGTTTTGCGGGGGGATTGGTCGCTCGCGAATACGTTGAGGCGACGTTCGTTCTTATCCTCGCATCGATTCTGGAAGAACTCTCGAGGCCACCGGAAACGCGACGGATTGCGGGATTGTCGAAAGCGCAACTTTCCGCGGTGAGCCACCGGCAGACATTTTTTGCGCTGGTCTCGATCTTCGGAACCATGGTGATGATGAAAGACGACAGCATCTCCCGGACATTTCTCAGTGTGTTTTTCACGGCCTATTTTCTATGGATCTCCTGGTCGAACCGATTCGGGTATCGAATGCTGCATCGCTTCCTGTATCGGAACGAGAGCAAGGGGAGGGCGCGCGCGTTGCTGGTGGGTTCCCGGTCGGCGGTCTCCCGATTCTACGAATCGTCCGCTTCGTTGAAGCCGCCCGGAACCGATATTTTGGGGTTTGTGGCGGTGGAGCCCGACCTGAGTGGCACGGGGTCGATGGCGCTGCACCTTTCGCTGCCGCAGATCGGAGTGATCGAGAATCTTCGTTCGATTTGTGAGGAGACAAAAGTGCGGGCTCTTGTCTTGCTCGGGCTAAGCGATCGGCGGGACCTGATCAAGCCGCTCTCGGATATTTCTCTCGAACTCGGCCTTCGGACGATGTGGCTCGACGATGTTAATTCGCATTTCGGTTTTCGTTCGCAGGCCTTTCACGCGGACAACTATTCAGTGGTGACACAGATCCGCGAACCGCTCGAGGACCCGGTGAATCGGGCAATAAAGCGCCTTCTGGATTTGGCGGGGGCGCTGTTCGGGGTCTTCGTGATCCTCCCGCCGACGATGTTATTCGTGCATCTGCTGCAACGCTCGCAGTCACCGGGACCGCTTTTCTACAAGCAGAAACGATCAGGCCGGAACGGCGAGACTTTCGAGATGTTCAAATTTCGCTCGATGGCGGTGACGGATAAAGAAGGGGAATTCAAACAGGCGACGGAGAATGACGCCCGCATTTTCAGAGGCGGTGCCCTCATCCGCAAATTGAGCATCGATGAGTTGCCCCAGTTCATCAACGTGCTTCGCGGCGAAATGAGTCTGGTGGGGCCGAGACCACATCCGCTTCCCCTGGACCAGCTTCTCATGACCGAAAGCCGGGTCTATCGTCTGCGCCATTTGGCGAAGCCGGGAATTACGGGGCTGGCCCAGAGTCGGGGTTGGAGAGGGGAGACGCTTCACGCGGATCAGGTGCGCAACCGCATCAGGCTGGACCTCCTTTACATACAGCGCTGGTCGTTCGCTCTTGATCTGAGAATCATGTTTGAAACGGTTTGGCAGGTGATCCGGCCTCCGAAGACGGCGCGATAATCCAAACTTCTTGTTGCCATGGCAAAATCAAAACAACCAACGAAGGATGACGAATTCCACTGGCTCGAAGTGGATTTCAGCGATGTGGCATATCTTCTCCGCAAGCATTTGGGGCTCCTCTTCTGGGTGCCCGTTCTCGGCTTCGCGCTCGCTCTTGGGATCGCCAAGTTTCAACGGCCCCTGTTTGCCACCGAGATCGAGATCTATCTCCGACCGAACTTCGATCAGGAAATGCAGCCTGAGAGGTCCTACTCAAAGTTGGACGATGACGACTCACTGCGATCAATCGAGCGGGTCCTCGTTTCGGATACGGTGATTTTGGAGATGGTTGAAAAGCTCGGACTTCGGGCCGACCCCGGTTTCCTCGGGAAAGTCATTGAACCTGGGAAGCTCACAGACGCGAAGCTTCTGAAGACGATTCGGGATCGTTACACGACGAAGCTGATACCGACGACACGGGTGGTGAAGTTGCGGGTGGAAGACTTTTCCGCACCTCGGACCGCGATCATCGGTGATGCATTGATCCGGGAATTTTTGGGACTTCTCCGTGAGGACCGGAACGAGAAGGAGGCGGACCTACGGAGCGCGTTGGTAGTGCAGTCGCAAATGGCGCTGGAGGGCTCGTTGCAGTCTGAGAAGATCCTGAACGAGTTTCGTGTCGCCAATCCCGATACCCTGGCGGATCAGGACAGTTCCATTTTCGAAGATCGGATACTCCAAAGCGGCACGGCGCTGAATGAAGCCAGCAGGGAGCGCTCGAATCTCGCGGGGATGATCGGGGCCCTCGAGGGGATCGATCCGGAGGAAGAGCCCTTCCGGGTGTTTCAAATTCTTTCGAATCGCAACAGCGAGTACTTATCTGAATTGCTCAGTATGCAGGCGAGGGCCAAATCGGAATTTGGTGTGACCAAAGAAGAGTATCAGGCCCGACATCCGGCCTACAAAGCGGCGGAAAGCCGACTTGCCGAGGTGGAGGGAACGCTGCGCGATTACGCCGGTGAGATGAAAAAAAGCGTGCAGTCCGAGTACGACGCGGCATCACAAAAGCTCGCGAAGTTGAGCGAGACGGTTTCCCTGCTCCGGGGCGACATGGTCAGACAGAAATCCGTGAGCGCGGAATTCCGGGGTTTGAAGGAAGAGATCGACCGCAACTGGAATACCTACACCTCGCTGCAACAGAAGATTAAAGATCTCGATCTAAATCCGGAGGTGACACCCACCTTCGCAACAGTGATGTCGGGACCGGTCGTTCCTGACAAAAAGGCAAAACCGCAGACCCTCTTCTACGCGGCGGGCGGGGTGATCCTGGGTGCGATCTATGCGCTCGGATTGATCTTCTGGAAAAACCGGAACGGGCTGCCATTCACTTCTCAATCGCAAGCTGAGGGGATCCTA
>JBDNIL010000368.1:0-2205 GCA_041688355.1 Verrucomicrobiales bacterium
CCGCCGCCGCCGCGAGAGGCGAATACAAAGGAGTGCGGCTTTTTAAAGTGCCCGTCGAGGGATCAGACTCCCGCATGAACTCCGTCGAAGCCGAATGGCTGACACCCTCTGCGGACAACGTCGCCCGCTTTTCCGCGACCGCCTTCTTCTTTGCCTCACAGCTTGCCAAAGACCGCTCCGTGCCCGTCGGGATCATCCAGTCCGCCAACGGGGGCACCAACGCCTTTTCGTGGATCAATTCAAAAACGCTCGAGTCCGATCCCGCCGCCGAAGCGGTGCGCGAGACGTGGAGCATGGCCCAACAACGTCACCCCGCCGCGATGGAAAAATACAAAGTCGCCCTCGCCGCCTGGCGGGAAAAAGTCGCCGCAGCGAAGAAGCTGGGGCAACCCGTCGCCGGACGCGCCCCCACCGAACCACTCGGACCCGACCATCCCAAACGCCCCGCCGGACACTACAACGCCATGATCGCCCCGCTCCAGCCTTTCGCGATCCGCGGCGTCATCTGGTATCAGGGCGAGGCGAACTCGCGCGCCCCCTTCCACACCGGATACCGCGATCTCATGTTTGCTCTCGTCGAAGGTTGGCGGGCGGACTGGGCGGCCGCCTCGGCCGGGCTTATCGAGCGGCGCGACTTCCCCTTTTACCTCGTGCAACTGCCCGGCTACGCCCAGGGCGATCCGGAGGGCTGGCCTATCATTCGCGAGCAGATGCTGCGCTTCTGGCAGGAAGGGAAAAACACGGGAATGGTCGTCGCGATCGACAAGGGCGAGTCCGACGACATTCATCCCCGCGACAAAAAACCCGTCGGCGAACGCCTCGCCCGTTTTGCCCGTGCCAATGCCTACGGGGAAAATATCGTTTTTTCCGGGCCGATCTACAAAGCCGTCCGCATCGAGGGCGACACGGCCATCGTGACTTTCGACCAAATCGGCAGTGGTCTAACCGCGCTCGACGGAAAGGCCCTCAGCCACTTTGAAGTCGCCGGAGCCGACGCCCGCTATCTCCCCGCGACGGCGACGATAGCCGGTGAGACCCTCGTCGTGCATACCCCCGAAATAAAAGAGCCGAGAGCAGTCCGTTACGCCTGGTCCGCCTTTCCCGAAGGAGCCAACTTAGGGAATTCGGAAGGATTGCCCGCGAGCCCGTTTCGGAGTGATTCCTGGTGACAAACTCATCAAGGCAACCTTCTACGTCAGGAGGTCTTTCACGACTTTTCCGTGTACATCGGTGAGGCGGAAATCTCTGCCCTGGAAACGGTAGGTGAGCTGCTCGTGATTCAATCCTAACTGGTGCATAATCGTCGCCTGGAGATCGTGGACATGGACGGGATTTTCAGCAACGGAGAAGCCGAGTTCGTCGGACTTTCCATAATCGAAGCCGCCCTTCACGCCGCCACCGGCCATCCACATCGTGAAGGCGTCGGGAAAATGATCACGTCCGAGAACGCCGGAGGCGGCGGTGCGTCCTTCCTGAAAAGGAGTGCGTCCGAACTCACCGCCCCAGACGATGAGCGTTTCGTCGAGGAGGCCGCGGTCTCTCAAGTCTTCAATAAGAGCCGCGATCGGTTTGTCCATCGTCGCGCATTTGTTCGTCAGGCCCGACTTGAGCCCGAGCGCCTCGCCGGTGCCGTGGAAGTCCCATCCCCAATCGAAGAGTTGCACGAAACGCACTCCCGACTCGACGAGACGACGGGCAAGGAGACAGTTGTTCGCCAGACTCGCCTCACCCGGCTTGGCCCCGTAGGCTTCGAGGGTCTTGGGCGATTCTTTCGAAATGTCCATGACCTCGGGCACGCTCGTCTGCATGCGGAAGGCGAGCTCGTACTGGGAGATGCGAGTGAGGGTTTCGGGATGCCCCATTTCCTCCTCCTGCAGGCTGTTGAGATCGGCGAGGGCGTCGAGAGTCTTGCGGCGCATCGTGCGATCCATCCCGGCGGGATCCGAGGAGTAAAGCACCGGGTCCCCTTTTGAACGGCACTGCACGCCCTGGTAGACCGAAGGCAGGAAGCCCGACCCGAAAGAAGCCTTGCCCCCGTTGGGCTGCACTCCGCTGGAAATGAGGACGACAAAACCGGGCAGGTTTTCGTTCTCGGATCCAAGTCCGTAGGTAGCCCACGATCCCATCGAGGGGCGCCCCGCACGCGGAGAACCGGTGTAGACGAGCAGCTCGGCGGGGGCGTGGTTGAACTGGTCGGTGTGCATC
>JBDNIL010000369.1:0-7967 GCA_041688355.1 Verrucomicrobiales bacterium
ACCTTTGATCCCCGCCTCGGCGCAGGCATTGAGAACATCGACGAGGCGCTGGTGCGGCACGGTGTCGTGCGGGGCGAGGGTGACGAGAGCCTCGGACTTCGCATTCTCCGCCGAGAGCCGGAATCGCTCGAGGACGGCGCGTAGCTCGGGTAGGCTGGAACTCGCGGGCGAGTCGAGATTCTGCTCGTTGAGCACGATTTGTCCACCCGGTTCGATGATGACACGCGCCTCGTCGGGGATATCGACGACTTCCTCCTGCGCGAACTGACCGGGCAGGCCCATGGGGATATCGCGCTCGGGGATGACGGGCTTCGCCGCGACCATGAAGAAGACGAGCAGCAGGAAAACCATGTCGATCATGGGCGTCATCTGCATCTCCACAGTGGTTTGATGTCGTTTGCGGCCTCGTTTCATTATTGTTTCGTCAGGACTCAACCCTCTTCCTTGTCGCACCTGACCCTCTTGACTTTTTTCTCATTCCCCATGGACTCCGAAGATGAGGTCGATCGCCCCCACCTCTGTGGCCATCTCGACGAACTCGCGGATCTTTTTCGTGGGGGTGTTCTGATCCGCTCTCAGGTAGATCTGGAGCGGGGGGAAATCGGTGAACTTGATCTTGAGGTGGGCGAGGACTTCCTCGGTCGTGGCCTGGCGGTCGCCGATGTAGTAGTTGCCCTCGCCGTCGAGATTGATGACATCGCGCTCGACTTTCCCGGGCTTGGCAGCGCTGAGGGCGACGGGCAGCCGCACCGGGACGCTGAGCTCCTGCTCGGTGATGCGCTGGGTCACCATGAAAAAGATGAGGAGCAAAAAGGTCATGTCGATCATGGGAGTCATCTGGAAACTCACCTCGTCGAGCGGACTCTTGCGGCGGCGCGTCATGGCGATCAGGCTCCGACGGGGGCGGCGTCTACATTTTCCAGGGGGGTGGCCTCTGCGGGCGGCGACTCGCTCGCTCCCTGCAGGCGGATCTCGCCCGAGAGGATGTCGATCGCGAAGCTGACGTGTTTTTGGACGGTCGTCATGACACCCTGGAGCTTGTCCCGGAAGAAGAAGTAGAAGAACATCGAGGGGATCCCCACGATCAGTCCGCCTGCCGTGGTGACCATCGCGATCTTGATCCCGCCGGCGAGTTCTTTGGCGTCGCCGCTCGTCGTGGCGAGTTTGTCAAAGGCCTCGATCATGCCCCAAACGGTGCCGAGGAGTCCAATCATGGGCGCGAGGGTGGCGAAGATATTGAGGTAGTTCACCCATACCATCTGGCGATGTTCTTCCTCGTCGAGGGCCTCGGCGGCGGCATCGGTCATGCTCGCCTTGTTCGCGAGGTCGCGGTCGAAGTTCACTTTCAAAAGCGCTCCGGTCATGACGCGGGCGTAGCTGACGGGATTTGCCTGACAGGCATTGTAAGCCCCCACGACATCGCGCGAGGCCATCGCGGCATTGACCTGATCGACGAGACTCTGCGGCGCCATCTTCTTTCGCGAGATCTGGATGAAGCAATAGACCGACACCGCGATGGTCCCGATCGAGCAGATCAGGAGCACGTGCATGAACCCGCCGCCCTGCTTGTAAAGATCGAGTGCCGAGACATTTTGCTCGACCCCGACCGGCACGGGCGATGCCGGCGCGGGAGCTTCCTGAGCGAGCGCCGCTGCGGTGATCGATAGACTGACGATGACAATGGGAAGGAGAACCGCGAGGCGTCTCCAGAGGCGGGGAAAAATCATGGCTCTGTATCGGTGGGTGCAGTGGTGGGTGATGGGTGGGTCTCGAGAAGAGTTTTCGCCTCTGTCGCAAAGGTCGAGTCGGGATAGAGATGGACGAGGTCGTCCCAGCGGGCGCGGGCTGCCTCGATCTCGCCTGCGAAGAGATAGAGACCGGCCGCGCCCGCGAGCCCGCGTGCGGCGACTTCCTCCCGCGTCGCGTGGAAGAGATGCGGCCAGAGGAATTGGTCGAGAGCCCGGTGGTAGATTTCGTTCCGCTCCGGCCGCACTTCGTCGTCCTCCTCCCAGCGCGGATGCTCCTCCTGAAGATCTTTCAGTTTTTGAAAATCGGCCGTCGCAAGGAGGTAATTCACCTCGATGAGCAACCCGGGATCTTCCGTCTGCGAGGCGAGCAGTCGCGCCTCGACCGTCGCCGTCTCGAGATCACCCAGAGCCATGAGCGTCCGCAGTCGCCCCTGCTTGGCGAGGGCGATATCGTCGGCCGACCAGGCCCGCTCGATGATGCGGTCAAAGATCGAAAGCGCCCGTTCCCCCGCCGTTTCGGGAGTCTCGCGCAGGAGCGCCGCCGCAAAGGCGATCCCGTAGGCGGCGGCACGAGAGCGCGGACGATGGAGATGGGGGAAATAGTAGTCCCACCAGCTTTTTAATTGCTCCGAGGTGGCCGCGTTTCTCCTTTCAAAAAAAGCCGCCTCCCCTTCCCGGAAATCGAACTCGACATAGTCCACCTGCGCCGCCGGGACAGTGCGCCGCGCTGATCCGCCCGCTGTTCCGGCATTGGAGAGCAGGGTAAAATTGACGATGTTATCCGTGAGTGCATCGACACGGCAGGCGAGGGATTCACCTGTCTTCAGGTAAATGATATCCTGAGCGGAGAGCGTCGTCATCGTCGTGACGAACGCCGCGAGGAGAGGCGCGACTCTCATAGGGCGGCCTCCTTTTGCCCGGGTTCCGGTTCCGCCGGGAGGGTGCGGCGCAGGGAGGCGATGCGGCCGGCGGCTTTGGTGGCTTCGTCGAATGGCTTGAGATCTTCGCGGGCGGCGAGTTCCTCGTAGGTCTCGAGGGCCTCGCGGTCGAGTTGCAGCTTCTCGAGGGATTGTCCCCTCGCCCAGTAAGCCTTGGCGTTGAGTTCGGCGAACTTGCCGTAGGCCACATAGAGCCGCTCAAAGTAGACGATCGCTTTCGCGTGATCGTTGCTCCCGGCATGGGACTGCCCCAGTCGCAGGAGCACCTCGGCCTTGGTCGCGGCGGTGACTCCGGCGGTCTCGAGCGTGGACTCGAGCGTCTCGCGGGCCTCGCGTGATCTTCCGCTGGCGTCGTAGAGCGAGGCCAGCTTCAACCGCACCTCGCCGAGTTGCAGCGACGCGGCGGTCTCCCGTTCGAAGCGGGTGTAAAAGCCGATCGCTTTGGTGGTGTCCCCTTCCTCCGCCGCGATGTCCCCGAGCGCCCGGTAGATGCGATCCCGCCCCGGCGTCCGCGGGTGCCACTTGCGGATGTTGGTGAAGAGCTCCTTCGCGGTCAGCAGATTTCCCGACTCCAGCATCGCCTCGGCCACAGCGATCGTGATGATGGGATCATGGATCTTCGGATCGACCCATTTCACAATGTCGAGCAATTCGGTCCGCCCGGTCCTGGGCCCGGCCTCTTCCTGAACGAGGGATTTGGCCCACCCCGCCCGCAGCGCCAGGGTTAGCTTTTTCTCCGCTGCAGCGCGGCCTTTGAGGATCTGCAGTTGGGTCAGTAGCTCCTCGCGCCCGTCCTCGCTGCCGGGCAGATAGACCTTGGGGAGCCCGGCGAAAAGGTCCGCCATGGTGGTCATGTCAGGATCGTTTCCGTGCTTTTCGATCGTCTCCCAATAGATGCGCCGGGCCCGTTCCGGTTCATCCTCCTGCGTGTGAGTCCAGCCGATCCAGTAGACGGCCTCGGGGAGACGGGCACTGGACGGGTAGGTCGCGACGAAGGACTCGAAATGCTCCCGCATCTTCGGGACTTCCTCGAGCAACTTGTAGGCGTTGCCCTTCTTGAACCAGGCGTCCTCGAAAAAGCGCACGGACTCGGGCCGGACCTTTTCGTAGGCAGCGAATCCCTCCTCGATCCGCCCGTCGCCAAGGCAGGCATCGCCGATGAGGAGATGGGCTTCGTCGGTAAAGGGATCACCCGGATAGGCGGTATTGAACGCTTCGAGGAGCCCGATGGCTTCCTCATATTCAGCGAGCGAGAAGGTGCAGACGGCGATGCGGAAGGTCGCCTCTTTTCGATACTTCGGCGAGTCGTAGCGCTTCAGATAGCCCGTGAGATGCTCGCGGGCTTCGGCGTAGAGACCGGAAAAGGAGTGGGTCATCCCCGTCCAGTAGTCGGCGTCCTCGACCATCCCGGACTTGGGATGCTGCCGCCCCACCTGATCGAACTGATAGAGGGCACCGTCATTGTCATCCTGCTGCAGGTAGAGAAATCCCTGCATAAAGATCGCCTTGGCCGCAAAGGGGTCGGCGGGAAAGCGATCGACGAGATCCCCGTAGGCGAGCTGCGCGGCATTGAGTCGCGGGTCCTCGCGCAGGGCTTCGGCTTTTAGAAAAAGCACCGTGGCGAGGGAGGGTCCGTCCGCCCCGAAGACATCTTCGTAACGCTCTGCAGCCGCCACCGCCATGGGCCAGCGCCGCACCTCCATCCAGCACTGGATTTGCGCCAGGGTGGCTTTTTCGACGATGGGATCGGGCGGCATCGTGACGAGCATCTCCTCCATGATGAGGGCCGCCTCGGTGTAGCGCTCGAGTCCCTGGTAGGCCATCGCGAGGCGCAGGCGCAAAGCGGAGTCGAAGTTCTCGACAGCCGCAAAATTTTCGAGTTCGCGCTCGACGCGTTTCAGAATCGCCTTGAGCTGGAAAACGATGCTCTGCGTATTCGCACGCTGCTCGAGGACGTTGATGCGGTCACTGATCTCCGCAATTTTCGCCTTCTGATAGTCGAGGAGCCGCGCCGAGGGCCAGATGCGCTGGAGGCAGGTGATCGCGTCGTAGTATTGCTCCTTTTCCAAAAAGGTCGCGCCGAGCTGGAGGGCGAGAGTCTGGAAGCTGATGACCTGGGTCATGCGATCCATGTTGCCGTGCTCGCGGCGCAGCACCGCGAGAGCCTTGTCGGGTTGCTCCGCCTGCAGCCGGGCATAAAGCTCCAGGACGACGGCACGGCTCGCCGCTTCGGGTGCGACTTCGCGGTATTTGGGAAGTTGTTCCTCGAGAAAATCAGCGGCCTCGGCGGGGAAATCCTGCTGGATGTAGAGCGTCGCGAAGAGGAGGAGCGCCTCGTACCGCTTGAAGGCGTTGTGACTTTCATTCGCCCAGTATTCGCCGAAGGCGCGCTGGGCGGGGACAAGTTCGCCCGCCGTCATGAGACAGATCGCCCGCCAGAAACGCAGCTCGTCGGAGAGCGCGGGCTCGATCTTCGGATCGGTGAGCGACTCGTCAATCCATGTGAGCGCTTCGTCGAATTTCTTCAGGCCGACCTTGCAGATCGCGACGAGGGGCCGATGCAGGCGGACCGCTTCCTTCGCCTCCTCGGCCGCCCCGTAGTCGATGATGAATTTTTCGAGCGCCTCCTCGGCAACGACAAAATCATTGGCGGCAAAGGCGGTGCGTCCGCGCTCGAGGAGCTGGGCGGGTCCCTCGGCTTCAAGGTCGGGACCGCCAGCGGGGGCGGCTGGCGGGGGTGGCGGGAGCGGTTCTGCGACGTCCTGCCCCAATAGCGGCAGCCCGGCAAGAAGCCAGATCATCAGCAAGGCATTGGAAGCACCGGACATCAGACAGACGGATAAGCAATTTTCCCGCCGGAATGAGACAAAAACCCCACCCGACTGTCAACGGGAAAATGCGTCTCTGTCAGAATCGACGCAATCGCGGCGCTCAGGGCCGTTTTTCGCAGGGAACGAATCCTGATACTGCGGCGGAATTGGATCTACAAGTTCTGCCCCTTGCCTGACCCGCATTCGCCCCCTGCGAGAGCCAATCCTTTCCGGAAACTTGGGTTAACCACGAATGAAACGAATGGGACGAATCCCATTGTCCGCCAGACGCCAGGTAGGGCGAGGCGTCCCCGCCGAGCCGTGATCGGTGCATGAGATACGTCGGCCCAATCGGCGCACCGGGACGGTTCGCCCTACCCTCGTCTCCCATTCTCGACCAAATCCCCATTCGTGAATTTAGTTCCATTCGTGGTTCTCTTTGCTGTCTGGTCGCGGCGGCAATTAGACCCTTTGCCAAAAAGATTTGCCGAAAAGATCGAGTTAAACTTTTCTGTGGCTAGGCGCGAACGAAGGAGCGCAGCGGGCTGCGTGACTGAGGGCGGAACGACGCTCCGGGGAAGTTTGGCTGATCTTGATCCAGGCTCCGAGCGAAGCGAGCCAATTGCCAACCCCAAAAAACAATCGGTTTTTCGGCAAAGATTTTTGGCAAAGGGTCCAGATCGACAAGATCTGACGCCTTTTCATTTCAGGCGTTCCAGCGCGGGGATCGCATCTCTACTGATCTCGAAGTATTCGCGATTCACCTCGACGCCTATCGAATCGTAACCCACACGATTCGCCGCCGCGAGAGTGGAACCGGCACCGGCAAAGGTGTCGAGCACGGTACCTTTGCCGGGAGGCAGCACGCCTCTGACAAGTTTCTCATGAATTCCCGGGGCTACGGAAACCTCCGGTCTGCCTTCCTGGCAACGCGGAGTCGGAGGCACAGTCGATTCTAAGCCATCACCCGCACCACTTTTGCAACTTCTCCAGGATCGGCGGGACGTGCTCGTAGGGATCGGTCTCCTCTTCGAACTCGAGCACGACGTAGCCGGCATACCCGGTGTCTTTGAGGATTTTCACGACCCGCTCGAGGTCGGCGGGTGCCTTCTCCTTGCTGTCTTTTATCTTGATCTCGGTCTTCAACTGCACATTGACCGCGTAGGGCGCCGAGGCCGTCATCTCGGCGTAGACGTCGGCGGCGATGAAGTTGCCGCTGTCGAGATTCACTCCCACCCAGGGACTATCGACGCCCCGCACGATGCGGAGGAGCCGGTCGGCGGTGGTGATACTGTCATGATTCTCGATGCCGAGGAAGACGCCTTTTTCCGCCGCGTAGACCGCTGTCTCGGCGAGAGCGTCGATCGCATTCTGCTCGGCGTCTTCGGGGCTGACGCCTTTCGGATGTGCCCCGGCGAAGACACGGATGTGGGCAGCGCCCATGAGCACCGCATAGTCGATCCACTGCTTCACATGGGCGATCTGCTCGCCGCGCTCCGGGGCGCCTTTGGGATGGGAAAAGTTGTTACCCACCGCCGTTCCCGAGATCTGCACTCCATTGACATGGGCGATGCGGCGGCAGTCGGTGAAGTAGGACGCCTCGCAATCGGGCGGGAAAAAGTAGCTTGTCAGCTCAGCCCCGTCGAGGCCGAGGCGGGCGCAGTATTCGATGAAACCGGGCATGTCCATGGCCTTTTCGCCGGCCTCGAATTTCGGATTTTTCTTGCCGCGAGACCATTCAAAATAATTCCGAAACGAGTAGGCTGCGAGCCCGACTCGGAGCGCTTTTCCACTGCGCGGATACGGTTCCGTGACCGCGAGGATTGAAGAGGTGGGGGCAAGTCCGAGCCCGAGGGCTCCGGTCATCCAGGATCGGCGGGAGAGGTTCATAGGGGGGGATTGTAAGCGGAGGAAGCCCGGTGTGGGAAGGGAAAAGTGGTGTGCTCACTGCCCCCTTTTCCAAAGCTCGACTACTTCATCTTTACCGAGCGCGCGACCCCACATCATGAACTCATCAAAGAGCCCACCAAACGCCTTGCGGCTGATCCCGTCATGTGACCATCCGATGAAGGCCCCATGGAATCCCACATTGGAACCTTCTCCGCTGACCTTTCCGACGACCTCTCCGTCCAGGTAGAGAACGGAGTCGCGGGAATCCATCACCCAGACGAGATGATGCCAGGCATCAGTGGGTGCCTGGTCGAGCTTGAGAATGGCCTGGAAGGTCTTCCCACTCTTGTCCGCTCGGAGATGAACCGATCCATCGCTCAAAGAAATGGGGTCAGGAAAAGAAATGGAAATGGGGTCAGGAAATCAATATCCAAAGAGTTAGGAGCGGTCAAAAGTCATGCCATCGAGCACACTGGTCATTGGTTCAGTTTTCTCCAGTTGCGAATCTCTTTGGGGAAATCCTTTTCAGACTTCGCGGTGAACCGCCGCACCTGCTCCGAAACGTTGCCGGCGGTTCGCAG
>JBDNIL010000370.1:0-4770 GCA_041688355.1 Verrucomicrobiales bacterium
ACACCTCCCTCACCGTCACTCCGTTCAAAACCGCCTTCCGCTTCGCCCAGTCCGGCATGCAGCGGGTCAGAAGGCGGTAGAATGCTTCGGAATGGTTGTGTTCAACCGTGTGGCAAAGTTCGTGCATGACCACATAATCGATACAGTGAATCGGGGCCTGAACGAGGTAGAGGTTCAGCGTCATTCGCCCTTCGGCGGTGCAGCTCCCCCATCGGGTGCGCATCTTGCGGATGACCAGCGTCGGTCTCTCCGCGCCATGCCTCATTGCAATCTCCAGGCACCGCTCGAAGCACTGGGCAAAGCGATCCTCTGCCCGGGTTCGATACCAGACTCCGACCGCGTACTTCACTGCACCGACTTCCTTCTTGTCGCGGACACTGACCTCCAGATACCTGCCCCTCAGCTTTGCCGGTCCTGGCTCCCCTTTGCTCACGCGAAGCCGATACTGCCGCCCCAGATAGACGAGCGTTTCACCACTAACGAAACGATAAGGCTTCGGCAAGGGATGAAAGGCCGCGATCTCATCGAGCTGCTTCGCCAGCCAGCGGCCCTTTGCTCGCACGGCGTCCTCGATCTCCCCGGCGGAGTACCCGGTCGGCGCGTCGACGCTGACACTCAGGTCGGGTCGCACCGTGATACGAAGCTTCTTCCGGTCCGAGATCCGCAGTAGATACGGGATTCGTCGGGAGCCATACTCGAGATAGCGCTCGTCCGGCTCAGTCTTCATTGGCGATGGTGATCTCGATGCACTGGTCGATCAGCTTGTCCTGTGCGCCGAGCGGGATCTCGAGCCCCATCTCTTCGATCACCTCGAAAAACACGTCATCGATTTCGTTGCGCATCTTGTTCAGCGCATCCGGATTGTCCCGGAAGTCACGAATCTTGTGTTCTCCGATCCGCTTCTGGATCTCCAGGGCAATGCGGATCGCCGCCTTGGGTTGGGCGTTGTATTGCTTCACCTCTTCCCTGACGACGCCGTAATACCGGCGAGCCATGTCCTTATTTTGGAGCTCCTCCGGAACCCCATCATCAGAGTGGCCGGCAACCTTCTCTGCGATCTCCTTGATCTTCTCCAGAGCCTCGACCGCTTCCATGCGCTGCTGGTGCAGCGCATCGAGAACGTCCTGGAGCATCCTTGAAAATTTGGCGTAGAAAGCAGGATCCTTCTCCATCTCCTTCTCGATCGTTCGCTGGATGGCGGAGGCGATCATGTCAGCCTTGGCGTCGGCAGTCTTGCCCTCGGCTTCGAGCGCTTCCCGCCGTTCCCTGGCGTCGAAAAGATTGATCGGATCGCACAGCGTCACGATCTCGCCGGCACTGACGTGAGTGTCGAGCAGCTTCCGGATCTTCGGCTCATACTCGGAGAAATCGATACGCTCCTGAAAACGGATCGCGACCTCGGCACGCAGATTGGCAAAGAACTTCAGATCTGCCTTGTAGCGTTGGATGGTGAGTTCCGCTGTCTTCTCCAGAAAAGTCGTCGAGGCCAGCGCCAATGAGAGAGTGCGGGCGAAGAGAGAAAAGCGGTCGTAAAAACGATTTCGTTTCTCCTCGTCTCGCAAGCTCACCGCGAAGGCCTCCGGATCCGTCGAGCCTTTCAGCGTGGGGAACAGCTCCCACACATCCGAGTGATGCTGCGGCAGTTTCCCGACTACCTCGTCAACCAGGTGCACCGTCTCGGCCAAATCACGCTCGTCGAAGTCGGCCAACTTCGTGTAAAAATCAATCGCCTCGTCGAGCTCTTCGATGACACCGCCGTAGTCCAGGATCAGGCCATACTCCTTGCCATCGAAGAGGCGGTTCACCCGGGCGATCGCCTGCAAGAGGGTGTGCCCCTTCAGCTTCCGGGCGAGGTAAAGGACCGTGTTGCACGGCGCATCGAATCCCGTCAGCAGCTTGTCGACTACGATGATGATCTCGGGTTCGTCGCCTTTCTTAAAGGCATTGATGAGCAGCTTGTTGTATTTCTCCTCGGTGCCGTAGCGGTCCATCATCCGGTCCCAGAACGCCTTTTCCTCCTTCGAGACTTCTTTCTTCGCGCCGTCCTCACCCTCAGCGGTGTTGGGGCCCGACATCAGGATCTCCGTGCTGACCTGACCGAATTCATCGAAGCATGATTTGTAGTGCAGGGCCGTTGCTTTGTCCGGAGCCACGAGTTGCCCCTTCATCCCCGTCCCCTGATAGGTCATCGCATAATGCAGCGACACGTCCCACGCGATCATCCGCACCTTTTGCGCTGCCTTGTTGAGCTGCTTCTCCGATGAGAATTTCCTCTTCAGGTCCGCCTGCTGCTCTTTGGTCAATCCCAGCGTCAGCTTCTCGAACCAACTGTCAATGGGTGCCTGGTCCACCGTCTGCGGAACATGGCGTGCCTCGTAGAGCAAAGGTGTCACCGCCTTGTCTTCCACGGCCCGTGCAATCGTGTAGGCGGGCGTGAAGAGCGAGCCGAACTTGGCGAAGGTGTTCCTCTTCGCATCCTTCGCCAGCGGCGTCCCGGTGAAGGCGATGAAACAGGCCCCCTTCAGGGCCATCTTCATGCGGGCGTGATGCTCGGAGTAGTTGGATCTATGCCCCTCATCGACCAGCACGAAGGTATCCCGCGACACCTCTTTCAAAGTCCGGTTCTTTGCCGCCGCCTCGAACTTGTGGATCAGCGTCGTGACGACATGCGCCTTGTCATCCATCAACAGCTCGGCGAGATGGCCGCCGGTGTTGGCCTGCTCTGGCTCCAAACCGCAGGCGCGGAAGGTATTGCAGATCTGATCGTCGAGATCGATCCGGTCCGTCACGAGGATCACCTTCGGCGTGAGAATATCGGGCGAAAGAACGAGGGCCTTTGCCAGCATGACCATGGTGAGCGATTTGCCGCTGCCCTGGGTGTGCCAGACGACACCGCCGGCCCGGGGCTCGGCGAGGTCGCCGCCACGGATGCGCTCGAGAATGTCCTCCACCGCAAAGAACTGCTGGTAGCGGGCGATCTTCTTGATCCCGTTGTCGAAGACGATGCGCTGATAGATCAGGCGCAGGAGCCGCTCCGGTCGACAGAGGGCGTAGAGGGCGAGGTCCTGCTGATAGACGGCGCGCCCTTCGGAGTGGAGTTGCAAAAATCCCTCCGCCGCAGAGGCGAAGGGACCGGTCAGCAGGGGTGAATCCTTTGCGACCGGTCGCTTGATTAACTCCGCGATCGCCTCATCGAGCCCGTCCTCCCGCCACACCGTCCAGAACTTGCGAGGGGTTCCGGCGGTGCCGTATTCGGCCTTGTCCCGGGCCAGAGCGAGGAGGAGCTGCGAGTAGAGAAAGACCTGCGGGATGCCGTCTTTCTTCTGGTAACCGGCCAGTTGGTCGATGGCCAGGTCGACGGGTTGCTTCTTGCCGTCGCTGTAGGCCGCTCGTTTGCACTCGATCACCACCACCGGGATGCCGTTGATGAAGAGGATGATGTCCGGGATGTAATGCTTCTGCAGCCCGACACGCTCGACCTTGAACTCGGCGGTGCAGTGGTAGCGATTGTTCTCCGGATGCTTCCAGTCGGTGTAGGCGATGGAGAAACTCTTCGTGTCGCCCTCCACCGTCTGCGGCACACTCGTGCCCAGGCAGAGCAGGTCGTAGACCGCCTCATTCTGGTGGATCGCCGCGGTGGCGCGAAAAGACTTCAGCGCCTGCACCGCGTTGGCTATGGCATTCTCGGTGAAGACATGCTCCTCCCCCTTGAAGGTGTAACGACCGTGCTCGCGAATGAATTCGTAGAGGATGGGCTCGAGCACCGCCGTGCCCAGTCGCCCGTTGCGGAGTTGACTGCACTCCTCCGGCGTCAGGTATTCCCAACCCATCTCCGTGAGCAACTGCAGTGCCGGGAGCTGTGACTGGACCGACTCTAGGTAGCTGGGGGTTTGGTAGAGAGGTTCGTCTTCAGGCATGAGCATGGAAAAGGGCTTGCATTATTTCAGACGATCTGAGATGATTGCTTTGGTCTGCGGGCACTGAAAGTCGTCTTCATGGCGTCGCTTCTTCGGAAGCTTAGGTGTTTGGCGGGCCAATTCTATTTTTCGGGGTGAGAGGATTTTTTCTTCCGTAGTAGTTGCCTGACTTCTTGTAATTTTCCCGGTCATAAAGATCGACGACCAGCCGAATCTGTTTTTGGAGGTAGTCGTAGTAGCGGGTTTCCCCGCGCTCAAAGACGCGCTGCACCGACCAGCAGAGGTAATCCGCCACATTCAGGAGAGATTCTGTCCGCGGAGTCTGGATGTTGAAAACGACCCGGGCGGCGAGTTCTTCGCCCCATTTCCTTCGGGCTCTATCGAGCGCGAGTTCCAGGGCCCGATTCAGAACCTTTTCGCGGGTGGAGGATCCCCGCTGCGCGATATTGAGAACGAGCGTCCCCGGGCGCTTGGTCCGGCTCTTGATCAGGTGGGAGAGGATGTCGGCGTAGAATTCATCTTCGTGCCCGTGATGCTGGGACTCGAAGAGCGCCGGAATCTTCCGGGCCATCACGACCTCGGCCTCGCAACGCAGCCCTCGCAGGTAGCGGAGAAAGACGGCCCTCACGTCGGGCATGTCCTTGCAGGCATGAAAATAGAATCCGCCGCTATCGATCCGCTTCCGCACACTCGGGATCGAGTTCAGGAGCTCGTCCTCCTCAACTTCTTTCTGGAGCGCCTCCACCCGGGACCGGATTTCGCCAACGGGCTCATTGAACTTCACCAAACCGATCCCGAAGCTTGCCGACACGCCTTCCTGACCAAGGATTAGCTTTCGCTTCGTTCCATAAAA
>JBDNIL010000052.1:0-4324 GCA_041688355.1 Verrucomicrobiales bacterium
GCAGCCGCGTCGAGACCAGTGCGTGGCTCCTCCGGATGCGACGGATCGTCTTCCATTCTCTCCGATCTCCATTCTCCTCGAGGCGACGACGCACCCAGCTCAAGAGGTGATAAGCGAGCACGCTGATAATTTGGCCCGGCTTCCGCGCGTCATGTTGATCAGGTAAATGTAGCCGCGCTCACGCAGCATCGCGATGTTGGCCCGGGAGGCGAGCCCGGCGTCGAGGACGACGACGACGGGCTTGAGAGTATCGCATTCAGGGGGCGCGAGTCGGTCGAGGAAGGAGACGAGGGTGTTGGTTTCGGCCATGTTCCCGGCGAAGACTTCATGGCCGAGGGACAGACCGTGCTCGTCAAAGGCCATGCCTACGGTGACCTGGCGGCAGTCGTTGCGTTTCTGTTTGTTCTTCCCGTGGCGCGCTTTGGGGTTTCTGTGACAAAGGCCTTCAAAGTGGGTGTTGGTCACGTCGTAGAGGATCACGCTGCGCTTGAGGGAGAAGAGATCACGCTCGCGGTAACGCAGCCGGGTCTCGATGGTTTCACGGTGGGCGAGGAGTTCGTCGCCGGTGTGGTAGAGGCGGTCTTTGCTTGTTTTGGTGATGCGCAAGTCGAGCAGTTCAGGCAGGGCGGTGCGGTGAGACCAATCGGTCAAGACCCATTGCTTCGCTTCGCTCAACCCTGCGGGGCTACCTGCGGCAGGCGATCTCCAGAGGCGGGCTTGCAGGCGCTCAGGAAAGTCCCGGCAAGCAGGATCGTGAGAAGGGTGAGGGGAGAAGAAATCCGGTTTCTCATCTGATAAGGTCTGCCTCTGGGACGGCGCGGCCGCCGTAAGTTTACTCGTTGGCTATGCCAAGAGGCGGCAAAAGTGATACTGCGGTAGTGCTTCGCATGAAAATAGTTGACCGTACGTCTACTTTCTCCATATTCGCCTCCATGGGTCGAGTCAGCAACGCCAGAGAGCACCTCATTGATTCCGTTCTGGAGCTGATCTGGACGGGGAGCTATGGCAGCACCTCGGTGGAGCACATCTGCGAGAGAGCCTCGGTGAAAAAGGGCAGCTTTTACCATTTCTTTGAGTCGAAGACCGGCCTAGCTCTCGCTGCCCTCGACCACAGCTGGCTGGAGTATCGAAAGGAGCTCGACCTGATTTTTTCCCCCGAAGTCGCTCCTCTGGACCGCATCCTGAACTGCTTCCGCCACCATCGCGAAGAACAGGCTGAGCTCCAGAAGAAGCATGGCCGCGTCCTCGGGTGTCCGATCCACTCGCTCGGGGCCGAGGTCTCGACGGTGGACTTGCAACTGCGCGACTGCCTGCAGGAGATCGTCTCTCAATTCCTCACCTACTTCGAGGGAGCGATCCGCGAAGGTCAGGCCGATGGGTCAATCGTCGCGGGGGATCCGGCGCTCCTCGCACGCATTGTTTTTTCTTTCAGTGAAGGCCAGCTCCTCCACGCGCGGATGCAGAACGATCTCACCCCGCTCGACGACCTCGCGACGGGCACGCTCCACATCCTCCACGTGACTCGCGGCAGTGCGGCGACCGCACTTTCAAAACCTGCTTCCAAAAGGTCAAAACTTACCTCCCCAGCCAGATGATAAAACGGAACCTCCTCCCCGCTTTCTCTCTCCTCTTCGCCGCTTGCGGCAAACCGGAGGGGCCGCCTCCCGGCGCCGGTCAGATGCCTCCCGCGCTCGTCACCCTCGGTACCGTCGAGGCGCGCGAGCTCGTGGAGTGGGAGGAATTTACCGGCCGTGTCGAGCCGACCGAGACCGTGGAACTGAAGCCCCGCGTCTCGGGCTACATCATCCAGGTCCACTTTGAGGCGGGTGGGCTGGTCAAAAAGGGCGACATCCTCTTCACGATCGACCAGCGTGCTTTTGAGACGAGGGTGCGCGCAGCGAAGGCCGAGGTGGCGCGGGCGCAGGCGAGCGCGACCGGGGCGAAACGCGAATTCGACCGCGTCCAGGAGCTCCTCGCCGCCCGCGCCATCGCACCAGAGCAGGCCGAGACGCGCGAAAGCGTTTACCTCCAGAGCGAAGCGACGCTCGAAGCGGCCCGCGCCGCCGAGCATAGCGCGGGGATCGAGTTGGAGCACACTGAAGTGACGGCTCCCATCGCGGGACGCATCAGCCGAGCCATTACGACCACGGGGAACTTTGTCACGGCCGGCACGACCCTGCTCACGACGATCGTCACGGTGGATCCGGTCTACGTTTACACCGACATCGACGAGAACAGTCTCCTGCGGCTCGAGGCGCTAAGGCGCGAAGGCGAACTCTTCGTCGATGAAAAGGGCCGCGTCCCGGTCGAGGTCCAGCTTTCCAATGAGACGACTTTCGTTCACAGGGGATTCATCGAGTCTTTTGACAACCGCCTCGACGCGAGCACCGGGAGCATGGTCCTGCGCTGCGAGTTTTCCAATGGCGACGGACAGCTCACGCCGGGCCTCTTCACCCGGGTCCGCATCCCCATGACTGCGGAGTATCCGGCGCTGCTCATCGATGAAAAGAGCGTCCTCACCGACCAGGCGAATAAGTTTGTCCTCGGGGTGAACGAGCAAAATCTCAGCGTCTACAAGCCCGTCGTCCTCGGTCCCTCGATCGATGGGAAACGCATCGTGCGCAGTGGTCTGAGCGCCGGCGAACGGATCATCGTCAACGGCATGGCTCGCCTTCCCCAGCCCGGCATGCCGGTGCAGCCCGTCGAGGCTGGTCCCACCACCGCAGCGGAACCAGCGGCCGCTCCGGCGGAGATTCCGGCTACCGGGCTCTGATCTGAACTCCCGGACTCTCCAGCGACTCTTTCAGCATGAACTTCTCCCGCTTCTTCATCACACGTCCCATCTTCGCGGGTGTGCTCTCGCTTCTGATTTTCATCCTGGGGTCGATCTCGCTTTTCCAACTGCCGATCTCCGAGTATCCCGAGGTCGCGCCGCCGACGGTGATCGTGACCGCGACTTATCCCGGGGCGAATCCGAAGACCATCGCCGAGACCGTCGCCTCGCCGCTCGAGCAGACCATCAACGGGATCGAGAACATGCTCTACATGTCCTCGCAGAGCACCGCGAATGGCGTCATGACCCTGACCGTGACCTTCAAGCTCGGCACCGACATTGACCTCGCCCAGGTCCAGGTACAGAACCGTGTCGCCCAGGTCCTGCCGAAGCTACCCGAAGAGGTGCGGCGTTTCGGCGTGACGACGGTGAAGTCCTCGCCCGATCTCACCATGGTCGTGCACCTCTTTTCCCCGAACGAGCGCTACGACGACCTCTACCTGCGCAACTACGCGACCCTCAACGTGAAGGATGAACTGGCCCGCCTCCCCGGAGTAGGACAAGTGCAGCTCTTCGGTGGAGGCGACTACGCCATGCGCGTCTGGCTCGATCCCGACAAGGCCGCCGCCCGCGGGCTGACTTCGTCCGATGTCGTCGACGCGATCCGCGAGCAGAATGTCCAGGTCGCGGCCGGCGTGATCGGGCAGCAACCGGTCAAGAGCGGCGTGCCCTTCGAGCTCACCGTCAATGCCAGGGGTCGTCTCATCAGTGAAGAGGAGTTCGAAGAGATCATCGTGAAGGTCGGGCCCTACGGGGAAAAGCTGCGTCTCGGCGACATCGCCCGCATCGAGATGGGCTCGAGCGAGTATGCTCTGCGCAGTCTCCTCAACAACAAAAAGGCGGTCGGTATTCCTATCTTCCAGCTCCCCGGCGCGAACGCCCTTTCTCTCTCCCGGGGCGTGCGCGAAAAGATGGAGGAGCTCAAGGCCAAGTTCCCCGGGGACATGGACTACGCCATCGCCTACGACCCGACCGTCTTCGTGACCAAGTCCATCGACGCGGTCATCCACACGCTGCTCGAGGCGGTATTTCTCGTCGTCCTCGTCGTCGTGATCTTCCTGCAGACCTGGCGGGCCTCCATCATTCCGCTGGTGGCGGTGCCGGTCTCGCTCATCGGCACCTTCGCGGTGATGCATCTGTTAGGGTTCAGCATCAACAACCTCTCGCTCTTCGGAATCGTGCTCTCCATCGGCATCGTCGTCGATGACGCCATCGTCGTGGTGGAAAACGTGGAACGAAACATCCGCGAAGGTCTCTCCCCGGTCGAGGCGACGAAGCGCGCCATGAGCGAGGTCACCGGCCCCATCGTTGCGACCGCGCTGGTGCTCTGCGCGGTCTTCATCCCGACCGCTTTCATCAGCGGCCTGAGCGGCCAGTTCTACAAGCAGTTCGCCGTCACCATCGCGATCTCGACGGTGATCTCGGCGATCAACTCGCTCACCCTCAGTCCCGCACTCTCGGCGCTGCTCCTCAAGGATCACCACGCGAAAA
>JBDNIL010000371.1:0-5006 GCA_041688355.1 Verrucomicrobiales bacterium
CGTAAGAGCAGGTGTTTCATTTCGTCACGAACGAGCAAGTATTGACGGTGTCCGGGGACGAATGAAGTAAGGAGCGGTGCCTCGATCGTGAACGCGCCCTGTGGAAGGCCCGTATAACCGAGGTGGAAGACGACATCACCGTCATTGGTGAGGACAGTCCGTGCGCTCGTGGGCGCACGTCCTGAGATTGTCATTATGACCTTAGCAAGGTCTTCCCTCTCTCCTTCAGCCCCCCGTACGGAGTGAGAGCGAAAGCGCATCGACCTCGTCACTGGAAAAGGTCAGGACGACATCATCTCCGAAGCGGCGACCATTAGGCCAGCCCCCGGGAATCTGGCCGCCATTGTCGAACGGGTCCTGAATCGTACTGGGAAGCGTGTCGCCACCAAAGATGCTCTGGCTGGAGAATCCGACAGTATCGGGGTTGAGCGGATCCAACGGCCCCCCGCGCCGGCAAGCCTTGCCGGAGGCGTCGAGAGATCAACCTTGATCACGTCCGGAATGAAGATTCCGACCAGGTCCGTGCGGCCCGTTTCGATGGCGGATCCGTTTCCGTTGAAGACGATCGTGTTGATGAGAGCGGCGAGTTCGGCCGTTTCGGCGTATTTGCGGAAGAGCGCTCCGTCCTCAGTCGGGCTGGTGCGGCTGTAGCGATCCTTATCTGCGATCGCCACGAGAGCCTCGTTGAAAAGCGGATTTCCCTGCCTCGCAACCTGGGCGAACTCGGGGACCGCCGACTGCACCGTGCGAATCGTTTTCGTGATGACCTTGACCACTTTCACCCCGCGAGTTCTACCACGTGGAAACCTCGGCGATACGTTGAAACGATTCCCCCCGCTGCGAAAGGTTCGAACATCACGATCCCGCGTGCTTTCGGTAACGATGTTGATTTTTTCCCGACTCGTCGTCGCATAGACACCGACGATCTGCTGATCGCCGCCCAGTTCACTGAGGGGAATGGAGAGGGCCATAAGGTGGATGTTAAATCCGCCCTGCGAATCCTTACCGGGGTCACGCAACTGCAGGAGATCGAAGATGGACTGGATGTCGCCGAAGAAGCCGTCGTCACGCTGACCGGCGAAGGCGATGTAGCCACCCTCCAGCGTGGCGATCGCCTGCGCCGTGTAGTCGTCGAGTTGGACCGAGGTCGCCACTCCGGGTTTGGCCGGATTTTCCCCATCGTCGCCCACATTGTAAAGTGGCGTCGCGATGCCCTGATTGTTCGGAGGCACCACGCCACTGCCGAGGATCTCGCTGGCGCCGGTGGCAACGTTTACTTTCGTCACGGTGTAATTCTGGAGGAGGTTCTGATTTGTATCACCGACCTCTTCCACGACACCGAGATAGGAGAGCAGGATCGTATCCGTCGTCTGGAACATCGTTGTGAAGCGGAACTCGTACCGGTAGGTGGTGCGGCCGGCCGCAACATCGGCCCCTGTCGCGACATGGATCGCGTAGACGACGGCGTCATCGAAATTGTAGCCATTCGGGCCCACTCCGGGCTCCTGGTGGGGGTAGACACCGAGCGCAGTGACGAGCGTCTTTTGCCCGCCCTCATTGGCGACGAACGCATAGACGTCCGTCGTGTTGGCGGCCGGGTCTTTCGTGATGAGTGGCACGTCCATGTGACTGGAGGCGCGGGCGGCCGGGTTCGTCATTGCCAGCAGGGCGCCGAGAGCGACGACCTTGCCGAGACGAGGGTGTATTCTAATTTTCTTCATGGTTTCTCTTATTTTTTTGGTTTGCTATCTCCCGCCGCAACATTGGTCGCGCGGGCTTCTTGAGAGGTCAGTGAAAGTTCCAGGGCCGCGAGGCGGCGTTGCTCGGCGGGGAGCAGGGTGTGCCTTAGATCCGTCGCCGCCGCGAGCCAGTCGCGGGATTCTACGATCTCGCCCAAAGAATTGGCGATCAATGCGGCATGGAGAAAGAGACGACCGTCCTCGGTCCCCTCGAAAACGGCGAGATCCATGTGCTCGCGCGCCTCAGTATTCCGACCGAGTTCGTGGAGGGCGAAGGCCAGCGCGTCATGAGTGAAGATATCCTGACGATGTGACAATTCCTCTCGGGCCATCCTCTCGGCGTCCTCGGGGGACTCGCCGCGCGTCGCGAGAAAGAGCGCCATGGTCCGCCCGTCTATGGACGGTCCCATTTTCTTCAGGTTTAACTCCACTACGATTGCCTCGGGCTCGCGACCGGCCTCCCGCAGAGCTTCGGCGAGGATCCAATGGTAGTCTGGCATGGGATTTGCCTTAGCCGCAGTTTTCAGAAGGTCCACCGCGCCGGCCGCGTCTCCCTGCGCTAGGAGCAGTCGTCCCGACAGCAGAAGAGCAGGCGGATACGAAGGTCGAACCGCAAGAGCAGCGGTGGCCGTTCTTTCCGCCATCTCGAGGTGGCCCGCCGTAAAGTGAAATGCCGCAAGCTGCGTCGTGACCCACGCGAGGGCTTCGGGATCCTGCCGACTCCCGGCATTTACCGCCATCCTGGTCGCTTCGATTGCTCCCTCGAGATCGCCGATGAGCCAGCGTATCCATCCGACCCGGGCATAGGATTGCAGATCCGGACGCAGATCCGCCCCTGTCTGGTAGGAGTCGATCGCTTCATCCAACTTGCCCTGCTCCATCAAAGCATCCCCCAGGAGAAGATGGTCGAAAGGGATGCCCCGTCGGCTCACGAGTTCACGCGCAAGAGCTTCGGCTTCCGCAAACCGATGCCATTGCGTGAACACGTGGCCGCGGAGGAGGAGGGCCTCGGGGGCTGCCTTTCCCGCTTCGGGGAGAGATTCGATCGCTGACGCACAGGCCTCGGCGAGGAGCAGGTAGCCTGCGTCGAAGCTCTCCCGCGACTTGGCGACATAGGCCCATCCGAGCCGCTCGATCGACGCTACAGGAACGAATCCGGTCTCGACCCTCGCCTGCGCTTCGCGGATGTCCCGGTCAGTGGCGGCATCGCCCCGGTGCGGCACGAGAATGAGCTCCCGCGGAGTGGGGAATGCGCTCTCGTCCCCCAGTAGACAGCAAGCCGTGGAGAGGACTGCGAGGAGAACAAAGAGAAGGAGAAAGACCGGAGAGGGATGCCAGTTTTCGTGATTGGATTGCTGTGTCATGGGGAATCTGGACAGGGATTCGCCCGGGTATCACAATACGATCAAAAAAGTTTCGATATATTTTCCCGCGCCCCCGGGAGAGGAGCGACCGCGGCATAGCCATGCTACCTGACCTCCGCCTCAACCAGCGGCGACTCATGGCCGGCCGCGTCGAGGAAACGGAGTCCATAGCTCGAGACCCCGCCTTCTTTATCAATGAACGGCAGAGCCCGCAACCCTTCGGGCGGAGCATCGCGGCTCGTGGCGAGCGATTTCCCGGCCGCGGGACCGATCACCTTCCAGAGCTGCCCGTCCCGATAGAGATGCAGGGCACGGACTCCGCCGGAGAGCTCGGGGACGAGGCACCAGCTCAGGCGGACCTGCCCCCCTGCCTCCCGGGTGGCGGAGAGAGCGGGCACCTGGAGCGGTCCTTTCACAGGGGCGAGGGTGCCATTTTCCGAAAACTCCCGCCACAGGGTCGCGACTTCAGCACTCGGCAGCCACGTCAGTGCGGGATCGTTGCGATTCGCGGCATTCATTTCGCGGGGCTCGAGAGTGGCCATGTCCCTCAGCGCACCGGGCGGCGACTCTCCTTTCCCGCGCGCTGTCAGCACCGCATCGAAAAACGGAATGACGAGCAGACGTGAATCATCGCAGCCATGCTCAGATCGCGGATCGATGACGCGGGCGACCGACCCGCCGAGGAGCCGCAACTCGCGATACATCGTGTTCATCGGCTCCCATGAGACAAGTGACCGGTGGATGAGCCTCAGGCGAGGCTTTGGTGCAGCCGTGCTGAAGGATGAGCACCCCCTGCAACGGCATCACGCCATCCGGGATCCAGCACGAGAACTCGACATGCTGAAAGCGCTCCCCTGCCTGCGGGAGGATCAGCAGGTCGTGGACCCGACCGTCTTCCGCCGCCGCGCCCCGCCCCGGCACAAGGAAAGACACGGCGATCAGGCAAAGAAAGGGGAATCGGCGAGTGACGAAGCGCATGAGACTATTTTCCCCCGAATCCGGCAAAGAACCGGGCATGCCCCTCGATCACGGCGGCCTTCGCCTCTTCGTTGACCGCGAGGTCCCAGGCATCACGCTCAAACGTACCGCCGAGGAGGATGCCGTCGCGCCGGGGGAACATGTAGAGATTCCCCGCGAGGGCGATGTAGTCGACTTCGGGTTGCGGGAGCAGGACAGTGAGTTGCCCCTTGATGGGGATGAGTTCCTCATCGCCGAAGAGATCCTTTGCGCCGAGTCCGGTGCAGTTCACGATGATAGACTCGTGCAGGCCCTCGAGCTCCGCGGGCTCGGTGAAGCTCCGCACCTCGAGGCGGCCGCCCATGGCCATGAAGTCGTGGAGGACCGCTTCGAGATACACCGGCGTCTCGATGAAGAGGGTCGTGAATCGCCGCACGTGGGGCGAGGGAAACGAATGCTCCCCCGGAGTCAGATCCGCCTGATCGGGATAAAGATCGAAAATGGGATCGTCGCGGAATCGGTCACTCGCCTCGTCGCTGCACACATAGTTCTCGATCCAGCGCACCCCGTAGCGATCGCCCACGAGATCCTGAAAGTAGCGATGGGAGAGACGCGAGGCTTTCTCCAACTGCACGTCGAAGGCGGGGGTGCGTTTGTCTTTGTCAGCGATCGTGAAAGGCTGCCACTGGGCCCCGGCGATGTTCGAGGTGGTCTGCGGCGGCAGATCCTTTGTGTAAATTGTAACCCGGCCGCCCCGCCGCTGCAGTAGTCGCGCGGTAGCGAGCCCGACGGCCCCGCATCCGAGCACGGCGTACTCGGAGACTGCGCCGTCGTAGGCTTCATCAACCGCGAGATGCGCAGTGCCCCACGAGAGCGTGACCCCGCATCCGCCGTGCCCGTAATGGTGCACGACCTTTTTGGATCCGACCTGCTCCGCCCTCACGAC
>JBDNIL010000372.1:0-3571 GCA_041688355.1 Verrucomicrobiales bacterium
GCTCATGATGGGAGCGCAGAGCATCGAGTACTGGTGGATCTTCATCATCGCCTCGGTCAGCACGGTTGGGGCACAGGCGTAGCCGAGACGGAAGCCGGTCATGGCGAAAGCCTTGGAAAATCCGTGGAGCAGCACGGTGCGTTCGCGCATCCCCGGGAAGCTCGCGATGGAGGTGTGGGCGCCGGCCTCCATGCCATTGTCCCCGTTATAGATCAGCTCGCAGTAGATCTCGTCAGTCACGACGATGAGGTCGTGTTTGATCGCGAGGGCGGCGATCTTTTCCAATTCGTCGACGGGCTCGACGGCGCCGGTCGGGTTGGTCGGGAAATTCAGGAGAATGACGCGGGTCTTGTCCGTGATGGCGGCTTCGACATCGGCGGCGCGCAGCACGAAGTTATCCTCGACCTTCGTCTGGATCGTCACCGGCACCCCGTAGGCGAGAGTGATCGTGGGATTGTAACTGACGTAGCAGGGCTCGTGATAGATGACCTCGTCGCCGGGATTCAGGAGAGCGCGGAAGACCAGATCGAGCGCCTCGGAGACACCCACGGTCACGAGGATCTCGTTGGCCGGATTGTAGGCGACTTTAAAAAGGTTCTCGACGTAGGTCGCGATCTCCTGACGCAGCGACAAGAGACCGAGGTTAGAGGTGTAGCTGGTGTTCCCTTTTTCGAGGGAGAAAATGGCCGCCTCGCGGATGTGCCAGGGCGCCGAAAAGTCCGGCTCACCGACACCGAGGGAGATGACGTCGTCACGTCCCTGCACGAGTTCGAAGAAATCACGAATACCCGATCTCGGGATACTCTTTACCTGATTCGCAATGCGATCTTCCAATGGCTTCATGAAATAAATGGGGGGGTATCTTGCCGCCGTCGGGAAGCCCTGAGAACCTCCTTCTTGAAGTCCGGGGCGAACCCGCGCGAGGCGGATCAGGGGGTCACGGCGAGACGCTCGTCTCCGTGGGATTCCGTGGCGAGGAAGCCGCTCTGCTTGTAGACCTTGAGCTGGAAATGGGTCGCAGTGGAGAGCACGCCGTCGAGGGTGCTGAGCTTCTCGCTGACAAATCGCGCGACTTCGCGGAGGTCGTCGCCCTCGACGATGACGGCGAGGTCGTAGCCGCCGCTCATGAGGTAACAGCTCGTGACCTGGTCAAAGCGGGCGATGCGCTGAGCGAGACGGTCGAATCCGCCGTCGCGCTCGGGCGTGAGTTTCACTTCGATAAAGGCGGAGACATGGCGTTCCCCGGCCTGCTCGGGATCGATCACGGCATGGTAACCGAGGATGGCGCCTTTGCTCCTGAGCGCGGTGAGCATCTCCTCGATCTCGGCCTCGCCACGGCCGAGTCGCTCCGCCATCTGAAGGGTCGTGAGGCGGGCGTCTTTCTTCAACAGGTCTAACAATGCATCCATACCAAATTCTGAGTCTGCCTTCGCAGGGGTTTTAATCACCGAAACAGATCCCCACTGACTTCGCCGCTTGCACGATTTCGCCTTCGGGATCGACCAGATTCAGTTTCCGCACGGCGTCCTCGATCGTGACCGATCCGACGTGATACTGCTGGTAGCTGACCATACGTCCAAAACGTTTTTCTTCTATCAATTTAACCGCTTTTACCCCGAATCGCATCCCGAGGACCCGATCGAGACAGGTGGGGCTGCCGCCGCGCTGGAGATGGCCGAGGCGGGTGCAGCGGGTCTCTTTCCCCGTGAGTTCGCCGAGACGATGGGAGACCTGAACGCCAATGCCGCCGAGGCGCACCTCGCCTCCTGACCCGGCATCTTCGACGACGAGATCTCCCCCGAGGACAGTGGCCCCTTCGGCGACGACGACGAGGGAACTGTGGAAGCCGCTCTCCTCGCGGCGCAGGATGGCCTCGGCCACTTTCTCGTGCTGAAACGGGATCTCGGGAATGAGGATGCTGCTCGCCCCGCCGGCGATGCCGCCATAGAGGGCGATCCAGCCGGCGTGGCGACCCATCACTTCGAGAACCATGACGCGGCTGTGACTTTCTGCAGTGGTATGGAGCCGGTCGAGGGCGTCGGCCACGACCTGAATGGCAGAGTCGAACCCGAAGGTCATCGCGGTCGCGGCGAGGTCATTGTCGATCGTCTTGGGCACGCCGACGACGGGGAAGCCCTCGTCGTAAAACTGGAGGGCAGTGGTAAGACTGCCGTCACCACCGACACAGATGAGGGCATCGACCCCCAGTTCTTTCAAGGTGCCAAAGGCCTCCTCCATCAGCTCGGCGGGGATCTTGCGAACGCCGCCGAGGCCGACTTTGGAGGCAAAATGCCCGCGATTCGAGGTACCCAGAATGGTGCCGCCCAACTTCAGGATGCCTTCGGTCTTCTCGACCTTGAGCACTTTGTAGTTACCCGGAGAGAGGAGCCCCTCATACCCGTCTTTAAAGCCGATCACCTCCCAGCCGAGCTGGGTGGCGCTGCCGACGACGCCGTGGGTGACGGCATTGAGACCGGGGCAATCCCCTCCTCCGTTGAGCAATCCGATTCGCATGGAGCAAGACTGAGTCCTAGTTCCCATTCTTTCGCAAGTGATCATTGGCCTCAATCACTGCCCCCGCCGCGAGCCATTTTTCACATTCATGCCAGCCCTCATTGAGGAGTAGAACGGCCTCGCGAAAGCGGTCCTCCGCCTTCAGCACGACCACGACGAGTCGGCGCTCCGTGGTGGCAACGCCGCTCGAAAGATCACGCGTTGCGGTGGCGACGAGACAGGGACCGGACAGCGTTGTCGTGCCGGTCTTCATCCCGTCGATCCCGCGGGAGCCGACGAGCTCGTTGGTATTCACTATCGTCAGCTCCAGATCCGATCCGTCGCGCCGGATCGTGGTTTTGTATTCTTTCTCACGGCAGTAGCTCAGGAAATCTGGCCTATTACAAGCATGAATCGCCAGCCTCGCGATGTCCGACGCGGTCGAAAAAGCGTCGGTAGTTCCCCCGTCGAGGCCGTGAGGGTTCACAAAACGGGTCCGCTCCATCCCGAGACGAGCGGCGAGGGCATTCATCTTCTCGACAAAGGCGGCCACTGCGTCGGACGGATCGCTCCCGGGACGCATCTGACGACCCAGCGCGGCGGCGAGGGCATAAGCGGAGGTGTTGTCCGAGGCCATCATCGCTGCGCGAATCGCGTCGGCGAGGGTGAGTTGGTCACCGGGCTTGAGCTTCAGCGGATTGACCCCGCCCGAGACAGCTTCAGGAATGATAGTCACGATCTCACTTGGCTCGCCTCCGTCCTCATCGAGCCACTCGAGAGCCACCATCGCCGTGGCGATCTTCGTGAGGCTCGCCACCTGTCGGGGAGTCTCCGCATCCTTTGCCATCAGGATGTGGCCGCTCGCCTGCTCGGCCACGAGATAACTTTCGGCGGCGATCATCGTGTCTCCGAAAAAGCGCAGTAGGAAAAGAGCGGTGGAAAGGTAACACCCCGGGCGGCTAACTATCATAGCGGTAGCCTATGCCAAAGGGAACCCGGGTGCCATGCACAAAAAAACCGCGTCAGGCTCTCCTGACGCGGTTTTCAATCAAGGAATTATTATTCGGAGTATCAGAGC
>JBDNIL010000373.1:0-3244 GCA_041688355.1 Verrucomicrobiales bacterium
CGCTGCATCATCCACACTGGCCGCACCCACCAGATCCGGGTTCACTTGAAGGAATCGCTCCGCTGCCCCATCCTCGGCGATCCCATCTACAGCCAGATCTCAAAGCAAAAGGTGAAAGTGGAGCGGCTCATGCTCCATGCCCGGTCCCTCACTTTTACCCATCCGCAGACCGGACTTTCGATCACTTGTGAAGCCCCATTGCCTGAGGTCTTCCTTCGTTTTGTCTGAGCTCGATCCGCTCCAGCGGTGGCAGGATGGCCGCCTCCGGCTCGACGAGGAACTCCTCGGGAGAGATCACCTCGTCCCCCCGGCCTCGGCGGAAAAAGAGCGGGAAGAGCCAACCCGAGAAGAGTGCGATAGACCCTGCCATGACAAGATACATCGTTCCGATACTGCCCTCGTGGAGCAGGGTGAAGGAAGTCACCGAGATCAGGAAAATCGCTTCCGCCACCACCACCTTGGCCACCGGACTGATCCAGCCGATCCCGAGCGCGAGCGTCTGGTTGATGTGGCGCCAGATGTGGACCATGAAATAGGCGGCGAAAGCCAGCAGCGCGACGCGGTCCATCTGGAAATTCTCCGAGACCGAAGTGTAGAACTCCTCCCCCGCCCACATCTTCAGCACGATCGGGCCCAGCGCGACGAGACCGATCCCCGCGAGAAAGGCAAAACCAAGACCACCCATGCGCAGTCGATTCGACGTCCGGATGATCCAGGGCGTGTCCTGACGCTCGAAGGCATCCATCAGCGCCGGCCAGTAGGGCTTCGTGAACATTCCCACCAGACCCGAGAGGGAGAAATGCACCGTGATCATCACATTGTAAATCCCGACCGCCTCCGGCCCGACGTGGCGGCCGATGAGGAAGGCCATCAGATTGTACTCCACCGCAGCGGCTAGGATGTAGGTGATCGAAAAGCGCATCCCGTCCGATGCGAGCCCCTTCACGAGCTTTTTTCGAAAGAGAGAAAGGCGGGGAAAAAGATAGGGCCGTTGGATGAGGAGATGGCAGGTGTTCCCCAATTTTGCCAAAGCGATCGACCCGTTCACCGCGAGAAGGAGAAACTCGATCGTCGGAAAAAACCAGATCCCGATGAGCAGGGTGAGCGCCCCCACGACATTGCCCGCCGCTCCCCAGGCGTTCGTGAAGCGGGTCTCCTGATAGCCGTCGCGCCCCATTTCAAAGGGGATGCAGATCATCTCGAGCTGAATAATGAGCAGCCCCAGTAGCGCCGCGTTGAACATCGTGTCCGCGACCGGGGCGAACGCCGAACCGAAAAGAGTCGGGATAGGGATATTCAGCAACAACATCAGGGCAGCCGAGGCCGCGATGATGGTCAGCCCTATACTGAGGAGGATACTCGTCCCGAAGACCGTCGTCTCCGTTTCCCTATCCCCGCGGGCGACCGCTTTGGAAAGCGCCTTCGTCAGGGCCGGACCGATCCCGATATGCATCATGTCGATCATCCCTACCGCCATCGTGATCACCGTGTAGACCCCGAACAATTCCATTCCCAGCAAATGAATCGCGATGGGGATCGAGACCAGCCGCAGCACGATAGTTCCCACCTTGGAAATCAAGGAGGTAATCACCGCGAGCCGCAGAGAACGGTCACGGTGCGCAGTAGTCCCGGCGGGCGTGGATTCAGACAAAGACATAAACGAATTACAAAAAATATAAAGTTTATGGAAATTTTATCAAGTAAGAAGGTTGGGCGAAGGTGGAATGAGTTGAGATCGCCTCGCAGAATCCTCCGCCTTGTATTTCGAAAGACTACAAGGAGGAGGGAATCGAGAAAGCCAAGACGACCGCTAACGCAGTCCTCGACGCCGCCTACGGTTACAACATGGGTCCTGTCCTTTTCAAGCCGACGCTCACCGTCGTCCCGCAGACTTTCCGTCCTACGAAAGAGGGTGCCCTCGCCTACTTCGTAGGTGATGACTCGAACTTCGCCGAGGACTCGGGCTTCGCACTGAAAGGATGGACCGGCTACGAGTTCGAGAACTCGGCCATCCACATCACTGCCGATCTCGCGGTCACTATGGGCAAGGTTCGCGTCACTAATGAAAAGGGGGACGTCACCGAAGTCGACAAGACCTGGGGCTTCAAGAAGGATGACAATGGCCAGCTCCGCATTGTCCTTCACCACTCGTCTTTGCCCTATCAGAAATAGCCCGGGCTCCGTCCCTTCAGAATTCCGAGTCGCGATTGGAGGTTTCTCCTCGCGGCTCGGTTTTTTTGTTTTGGGTGATTTGGATAGCTTTTTCCAATCAGGGAGGGCGGCAGATTCGATTAAACCGGGATTTTCCCGGTTTTTTCTTTCACATTCGCCTGATTTCCGGTGAGAGCCTTCCTATCGCTGCAAAGGTGGCGGATTTGAAACAAACATGGCGATTTTGTCACATTTGGAAAGTTGCATCCCAAGTTTAGCGTAGCAATATCGGAATAATAGCGCTCTTTTGTTTCGGAATTGTCACTCTGTTCCGAAACCGTCACATTGCTGTTTCTCATCTATCCCATTCATACGACCCCTTGTTTTTGCCATGACTATCTCTTCCCGGCTACGCCGGTCCCTCGCCGCCAGTTTTGTTTTCACCGCGGGCTTGGCTCACGGTGGCGACCCCGGTAAAGTCGTCATCGACGACAAAATGCCGATCGAGGCGCGCAACTTCTGCGATGTCTTTGACGCAGGCACTCTCTATGAAGGGGAGGGCTTCATCAGGAGCGTGGCGCTTCACGGCCGCTACCACGGTCAATTCATCTCTCAGCGGGAGGAGGTTGAAGGTGCCCCCGACAACGGCTTTCACGAATATCAAAACCGCCGTTTCCGACTCGGATTCGACATCGAGATGGCCAACGATCTCACTTTCGTGGTCGAGACGAATATTGCTGACTCGAGTGGCCTGACCCGGGAGGCCTTTTTTGACGACTTTCACGATCTTTATCTTACCTGGGAGCCCTCGGATGACTTTTCCATTTCCGTAGGGAAGCAGAAACACCCGTTTACCCGGGAAGACATCGAATCGTCCAAGCGAAACAAAACGATCGAGCGCTCACCCATCGTGAACGAGGTCGGGGGTGGACGCCCCTGGGGTGCCGTAGTGGGCTTCGCCACGGGTGACTATGACCACGCGATCGGCGGCTGGCTCTATGGCGCGCATCTCGATGCTCCGTCATGGATCGATTTCAATTCCGGGGGAGGGTATTCCTACAATCTCTCCCGCGAGATCTCCGAGTCCACGACC
>JBDNIL010000053.1:0-3940 GCA_041688355.1 Verrucomicrobiales bacterium
CAGATCGTCCGCCGCGTCTCGAAAGAGTTGCTCGAGGTCAGGAGTATTTTGAATGGCTTCCAAGGAGGGTAAAGGTCAGAGGCGTTCTCATCCTCTACGTGCCTTTATGGTGGGGAAAAGTTCATCGAGTGTCGATTTTTTAGTGATTAGTGAAACCTAAAACCTAAAACCTAGACCTCCCCCCGCCCCGAATCACCCTTCCTCTTCGCGTAAAATATCCCCCATCGGCTTGATGAGGTCTTCATTCGGAGCCGCCATATACTCCATCGACAACGACTCCCGCATCGCCTGGGCCTTGCGGCTGATGGCTTTGGCTGATCCGCGGACGCCTTCGGCGGTGTGGCTGGCGGTCGCGGCGTTGTGGGCGTGGATATTCATCTGCGCGGCGGTGGCGATGGCATCCTGATTGGCTCCGAGGAAGAGGAACTCCCATCCCTGCTTCGCCTGCCGCCGCCTGATCTTGCCGGCGATGTCGCGCCAAGTGTACTGATGCGAGGCGTTTTCTTCTCCGTCGGTGAAGATCGCAAAGATGACCTGATCGGGTCGCGCCGCCTCGGGCAGGGCTTTGATTCGAGCCTTGAACGAATCGATCGTCTTTCCGATGGCATCGAGCAGAGCGGTCGAACCGCGCGGGACGTAGGTGAGGGTATCGAGCTCGCAGACTTCGCTGACGGGTATGTTGTCGGCGGGGAGTTCATAGCGGTCATCGAAGAGCACGAGGGTGAGCCGTGCCTGTCCCTCGACGGCCTGCTGGTCGCGGAGGAATTCATTGAAGCCGGCAATGGCGGCCTCGACATGGCCGCCCATCGATCCCGACTGGTCGAGGATGAAGGCGATCTCGGTGGTTTTGGGTCGGCTGTCTGCAGGGGGTGTTGTGTTCATGAAATAAATCTAGCACCGGGGGTGGGACAACGGCGGGGGGTGGGGGGGGAAGTTTGAAGTTTGAAGTTTGAAGTTTGAAGTTTGAAGTTTGAAGTTTGAAGTTTGAAATTTGAAGTTTGAAGTTTGAAGTTTGAAGTTTGAAGTTTGAAGTTTGAAGTTTGAAGTTTGAAGTTTCAGGAGTTCGAGGCGCGCTTGTTTCGCGTTCGGGAGGGTGTTCTCTCAGGCAGACAGGAATCGTAGCAAGGCGAAGATTGCCAGCCGAAGGCTGCCCGAAGGGTAAGCGTAGCGCGGCAATGCCTGCCCCATCTTCTCCTGACTCCTTCGTAGAACGGGTCTCCAGGCCCGTTCTTCCCCCACCCCGATGCTTTTCCAAACGGGCCTGGAGACCCGTTCTACTTTCACTTGCGTTGGAAACTCTCACTCCGTTGCCCCACATTTCCCCGCTCCTCGTTCCGCGCGGAGGGAACTTTTCTCAGCGGCTCTCGCGGATGAGGATGCGGTCGAGCTCGGAGAGCGGCACGGCGATGTAGGGCCTCGCGACTCCGCGGGCTTCCCAGCGCTGCGCTTCGAGGGCTTCAAAGTCGGGAATGAGACGGTTCGTCCCCCACATCACGAGCATCACGAGCAGGTAAAAGCGGATCCGGCTGAGGATGCGTTCTTTTTGGCTGATCCCGAGAGTGTTCACAAATCCGATTAAAGCAGAAAATAACCATGAGTCCAGAATTTGATTCTGATTATTGAAATAATTATCAATTTCGCCAAAGTGCGGATTTTGTCCTTATTTTTCGAATCCGGGGGGAGAGAGCCTTGAGCAAGGCCCGAAAATCCATACACTGAGAGGTGAATTCAGACGCCCAGACGATGCCGACTACGCCCGCGCCCTATCAGGTGCTCCTCTACTACCGCTACGTGACGATCGCGGATGCGGCGGCCCGCCATGCCGCGCACCGGGCGCTCTGCGAGTCGCTGGAGCTGCGGGGTCGCATCATCATCGGCAGCGAAGGGATCAACGGCACGGTCTCGGGGACGCGGGAAAACACGATGCGCTACATGGAGGCAATGCAGGCGGATCCGCTCATGGCGGGGATCGAGTTCAAGGTCGACCCGGCGGAGGGCCATGTCTTTCCCAAGCTCTCGATCAAGGTGCGCCATGAGATCGTTACTCTCGGTCTGCCCGGCGAGGCGGACATCGACCCTAACAGGCTCACCGGCGAACGCCTTTCCCCCCGCGAGTTCTACGAGGCGATGCAGGAGGACGATGTCGTCGTGATCGACGGTCGCAATGACTACGAGGCCGAGCTGGGCCGATTCAAAAACGCGCTCTGTCCTCCGATCCGGAATTTTCGGGATTTCCCGGAGTGGCTGAGGGAGAATGCGCCGAATCTCGAGGGCCGCAAGATCCTCACCTATTGCACGGGCGGGATCCGCTGCGAAAAGCTCTCGGGCTACCTCCGCAGGGATGGCTTCGATCGGGTCTATCAGCTCGACGGCGGGATCGTGAAATACGGGCAAGATCCGGAGGTGCGGGGACGGGACTTCGAGGGGCTCTGCTACGTCTTCGACGAGCGGGTCGGGGTGGAGGTGAACCACACCGAGACGCGCAAGGTCATCACCTGCTGCCGCTCCTGCGGGGTCGAGGAAGCGCGCTACGGGAACTGCCGCTGGCCTGACTGCAATGAGCAGATCTTCGTCTGCCCGGACTGCCGCGAGTCGCACGGTCTTTTCTGCGGGGACGCCTGTCGTGAGGCAGCGGCTGCAGCGGCTGCAGCGGCTGCAGCGGCTGCAGCGGCTGCAACGGCTGCAACGGCTGCAACGGCTGCAGCGGAAATCACGGTCGTGGTCGCTCCCGATCTCACCGCCTGAGCTGCCATGAAAAAACGCCGCGTCTTTTCCCTCTCTCTCGTGACGTGCTTTTCCCTTCTCCACGCCCTCCCCGCCTTCGCCGCGCTGCCGCCCCTCACCCCGGAGGAAAGGGAGGCGCAGGCGACGCTCATCGTGACGGGGCGGGTCGTGGGCTCGCGGATGATGACATTGCGCAAGCCTACTTCGACGGTCACTTTTGTGCGACTCGCGGCGGAGATCGAGTCGGTCGAAAAAGGCGGTGAGGAGGTCCCGGCAAATCGGCTCCTCGACATCCGCTGCCGCCGCATCGGACTACACGACGCGGACGGGCCGCATGGCCATCGCGGGATCCCGGCGGAGGGCTCGCGTTTTACGATGTGGCTGCGGAAAAATCCCGGGGCACCTGACCAGGCGCAGTGGGAACCGCTCGAGCCGAACGGGATCGAGCTGCTCGACGGCTCTGCGGCGATGGTCTTCCCCGAGGCGGCCCCGTCCCACTCGCTGCGCGACTACACGATCGGCGCGCTCGTCGGGCTCGCCACCTTTTTAGCGCTCGCGATCCACCTCTGGCGACGGCGCGTGATCCGGTGAGAGACTGCGGGGTCAGTGCTCGACGTTGCTGAGGACCTCCTCGATCGTGGTCTCGCCCGAGGCGACCTTGCTCCAGCCGTAGTCGCGCAGGGTCCGCATGCCGTTGGCGATGGCCTGCTTCTTGAGCTGGGCATAGGAGGCGTGGGTCGTGATCATCTCGGACATGGTCGGGTCGATGAGACAAATCTCGAGGATGGACATACGCCCGCGGTAGCCGGTGTCGCGGCAGGCGCGGCAGCCGACCGCCTCGTGTACACCGCCGCGCCACTCGGGCGGGAAACCGATCTCGGCGAGGTAGGCATCTTCGAGATGGGACGGTTTTTTGCACTGCTCGCAGAGTCGACGCACGAGCCGCTGGGCGAGGAATCCCCGCACCGATGAGGCAATGAGAAAGGGCTCGACGCCCATGTCGAGGAGTCGGGTGATGCCCGAGACGGCGTCGTTGGTGTGCAGAGTGCTGAAGACGAGGTGACCGGTAAGAGCCCCGCGGATCGCGATCTCGGTGGTCTCGAGGTCGCGCATTTCCCCGACCATGATGATGTTCGGATCGCCCCGCAGGATGCTGCGCAGCCCGCTCGCGAAGGTGAGCCCGATCTCGGGTTTGATCGCGATCTGGATGACGCCG
>JBDNIL010000374.1:0-33097 GCA_041688355.1 Verrucomicrobiales bacterium
ATTGTCCCTCAGAGCTCAATCGCTCTAGACTCGAACCCGCGAAGCGGGTTTGCGCGCCCCGGCGCGAAGCGCACGCAATCCCCCGGTGCAAGGCACCGGCAAGCCGCGCATCGGGCGCAGCCCGATAATCCCGTCCGCTCCCGAAAGCCGAAGATCTGCGCCGGAAACGCAAGGAGTCGCTCACACGAAGCCACGAAAGAGAAGGCGGCGAAGGTCGAATCCGGGACAATGTCCAACACGGCCTCAGAGCGGCCATCTACAGGGGAGGGGAAATGACCGGGTCGGTCACGTAAATCGGCTCGGATCGCCGATCTCTTCCACTACCGATACTTTTCCGCCCTCGATCCTCAGCTCTGCGCCGAAGGGGAGGGGTTCGTTGTCGTCGATGTGGCCGGCGCAGAGACCTGTCAGGACGGGGAAGGCGGCGTCGGCGAAGTGGCTGGCGAGGACTTCGTCGATGGTGACTCCGTCGGCTCCGGCTTCGCCCTCGGTGAAGGCGCCGATGAGAAGCCCGGTGATGCCTTCGAACCATCCCGCCTGGGACATCGTCGTGAGGACCCGATCGACGCGGTAGGGTCGCTCGCCGACGTCTTCGAGGAAGAGGATGCGACCGGTGAGGGGCGAGCAATAGGGTGTACCGATGAGGGCGCTGAGGACGGCGAGATTTCCCCCGCTGAGGATCCCGTTGACGGGGGCGACCGCAGTGTCGTTGAGGGATTGCAGACACCACCCGAGCGGCCCGCTGGGGTTCTCGAGGGCGGCGATCCATTTTTCGCGGATGATTTCCGAGGCATTGCCGAGGGCGGCGACCATGGGGGCATGGACCGAGCGGACTCCCGCCGCGGCCCAGAGGGCGTGGAGGGCGGTGATGTCGCTGAAGCCGACGATCATTTTATTCGCCGCGCGGATGCTGTGGAGATCGACCCCGGAGAGGAGTCGCGTCGCCCCGAACCCGCCGCGGGCACAGACGATTGCGTCAATGTCAGGGTCGAGGATGGCTTCGTTGAGTTCGGTGAGGCGGCGGGCATCGTCCCCGGCGAGGTAGCCGCTCTGGCTAAAAATGTCGGACCGGTGGCTGACTTCGTAGCGCTGTGAGAGCCAGGCGATGCCTTTGCCGAAGGAATCTGTGTTGAAGGGCCCGGCCGGGGCGATGACGGCGAGGTGCGATCCTCGTCTGACGGGGCGGGGGAGGGGGAAGTTCATGATGGGAGCGTGAACAGAAACGGGAACAGCATCTCGCCGTTCCCGCCTCATGCAACAGGGTTGGGGTGATGACTTAACCCTCTTCGACGGCGTTGATCATGCCGTAGTCGCCGTCTTCGCGACGGTAGATGATGGCGAGCTTGTCGGTCTTGTCATCGTGGTAGAGGATGAAGGGCTTTTCGTTCATCTCCATGTCCATGATGGCTTCGTCGCTGAAGAGGTGTTTGATTTTGTATTTTTCTTTGTGGATGATGACGGGCTCGTGCTCGGACTCGGGCTCGACGGGGATGTCAGAGGGGAAAATGGTCTCGCTGAGGAAGCGTGTCTCTTTCTGCTTTTTCTTGGGGCGGTGCGACTTGAGCATGCGCGTCTTGTGCTTGCGCATGCGCCGGGCGATCTTGGATATGGTCTCGTCGATGGAGGCATACATATCCTGGGTCGTGGTGTCGGCTTCGATGGTGATGTGGTTGGCGCAGAAAAGGATGATTTCCGCGATATGCCTGTTCTGTTCGACGTTGAGAAGGACCTTGGCCTCGATGATTTTGGGGTAGTCGAGGTGCAAGCCGGCCACTTTTTTCTCAGCATACTCGCGCATGGCCTCCGTGACGGAGACATGGCGGCCGGTGACAGTGATGGGCAAATTAACGTTTGTGACTTGCATAATTAATGTTGTTTTATTTTCGGGTTAGGGTTGATCTGACCGAACTGGAATGATACCAGATTCAGCCGCTCTTTGACAAGCCTGGAGTGATGTTGTTTGGATTGGCGCGACGCGCTGAGATGTGTTGAAGGTGAGGTGATTATCGAGTCGTAGAAGGGGTCCGGTCGGGAGGCTACATCGTAAATCGGTCGCCGAGATAGAGTTCGCGGCTGACGGGGTCGTTGATGAGGAAATCCCGCGTCCCTTCGCGCAGCACTTTGCCTTCGTAGATGAGGTAGGCGCGATCCACAAGTTCGAGGGTCTGGCGGGCATTGTGATCTGTGATGAGGATGGCGAGACCGGACTTGCGCAGGTCTTCGACAATGTTCTGGATCTCGTTCACGGCGATGGGGTCAACGCCGGAGAAAGGTTCATCGAGCATGAGCAGGCTCGGCATGGTGACGAGGGAGCGTGCGATCGTGAGCCGCCGTTTTTCCCCGCCGGAGCAGGTCAGGGCGAGGTTCTTGCGGATGTGGGTGATGCTGAAGCGCTCGAGAAGCTCCTGGCAGCGGGACTGGCGCTCCTTGCGGGAGATGTCGAGGGTCTCCATCACGGCCATGATGTTTTCCTCGACGGTGAGTTTGCGGAAAATGGATTCCTCTTGCGGCAGGTATCCCATGCCGAGGCGGGCGCGACGGTACATGGGCATGGACGTGACGTCGTTGCCGTTGAAGAGGACTTGGCCTCCGTTGGGCGGGACGAGGCCGACGATCATGTAAAAACTGGTCGTTTTCCCGGCTCCGTTGGGGCCGAGGAGGCCGACGATCTCACCGGCGCGGACGTTGATGTCGACGCCGTTCACGACGGTGCGGCCATCATAAATTTTCACGAGACCGCGGGTATCGAGGAGGAAATGGTCGTTCGCCGAGTGGACGAGGCTGGAGTCGCTCTCGAAGTGGAGGTCGGCTTTGTCGGTTGCGGGGCGGGTGCGCAGGGGAGCAGGGGCTTCGGCGGCGGGAGTAGGAGAGACCGAAGGGAGGGGGGATGGTTGGAGCGCAGCGGGGGCGGGCGGGGCGGTTTTTACCGGGGCGCTTTTCTCGAGGGGGAGGAAGTCGAGGTCGGAGAAATCGGGGAGGTCGCCGGCGTCGAAGAGGAATTCTTCGTCTTCGATGACGAGCGGGGCGGGCGCGGGTCTTGCCGGGGCCGCAGCGGCGGGGCGGGCCGTGACAGGCCGCGCGGGAGGGAGGTCGAGGGGATGGGGCCCGACGTGGGCGGGAGGACGGAGTTTGACTGGTTTTTTAACCTCGGGCGGCTTGCTCGCGGCGGGACTGGTAGCGGTCTCCGGTACTGAGGTCGCGGGAGACGGGGAGGCTTTTGAGGGGGTGGCGGGCTCTTCGAGGTCGTCGGAGTAGCCTGTCTTGCGTTTGGGATCCTTGACGCCGAAGAGTTCGGCGAGTTCGTCCCTTTCGTCGGTGTAGCTCATGTATGGGGGAGGGGCCGCGAGGGAATTAGCGGAGGCCGTCAAAGGCGTTTCCGAAACCGCCGACTCCGGCTTCGTTTTTCTTCTTGCCGCCTTTTCCGCCCTTTTCGCCGTCTTTTTGCTCAACGGGAATGACGATCTGGCTGCGGTTGCTGGAGCCGGTGATCTCGTAGAGACCGTTCCCGCGCATGATGATCTGGGCGTCTTCGGAGTTGGTTTTCACAAAGCGGTCGCCATCCTGAATGTAGGGTGGCCCACCCGAGAGGATGATGTCTTTGGTGATGGCGTTGTAATCGGCGATGCGGGCGATGGCGATCTGGGTCTTGGGTTTGCCTTTCTCGTCAGCGGTAATGCGCTTGATCTCGACCATGCCGCCCGAGGCGATGGCCCGCTTGAAGGCGGAGTCTGATTCCCCTGTCTCGGTGCCGTCCATACCGACGCCCTTCGCCATCTGTATCTCGAGCTTGTCGCACTTGATCTGAAATTCGGGGTGATCGATGAAGACGTTGCCGGTGAAGAGAAGAATGCCTTTGGCATTATCCATGACAGATTCTTTCGAAAGGATCTCCATGTGCTGCTTGTCGCCGGCGGGATAGGCGCCGCCGGGTCCGGCAGCATATTTCTTCGCAAGCGGCTGGGGCGCGGGGATCTCGTCGGGGGTGAGGGCGGCCGAGTCTGGGATCATGGGCTGGGTGGGCAAGGCCCCGGCGATGGCATCGACGGCAGTGTTGGCCATGGCGGGCGACTCTGCATCGGCCTGCAGGGAACCGATCGCGGTGGGGAGGGTGGAGGCGCCCGCGACAGGCGGCACGGGCGCTTCGCCGGGCTCGATGGGCATGGCCACGGGGGTGGGGACTCCGCCGGAGATCCCGGGCGCGGGGCGGGTCGCGGGCACATCTTCGAGCATGGCGGCGACCTCGGGCTCGAGCTGGGTGACGGCGGCGGTGGCTTTTTCGACGAGGCCCGATTCCTTCACGGTGGCGACAGCGGATTTGAGTTTTTTCGGATCGACCTTGTCTTTGTTATCGGCAAAGGCCTTGGTCATCTGGCGCACGGCGTCGTCGGGATCGAGTTTGGAGGTGTCGATCTTCGCAGGGTCGAGGGCGGCGGCGGGGTCTTCCTTCACGGTGCGCAGCATGTTGCGCAGGCGAGGGTCGGCCATGATGGAGGTGGCCTTATCCTTTGCCTCGGTGGCGAGATCCTCCTGCGCGGTAACGGTCGGGATGCCCGGGCGCATCAGCGCGAAGAGCGCGAGGATGAGGGTGAGAGGAAGGGATGTGTGGTGATTCATGGGAAGTAGCGGAATCAAAAAAGACTGGTTCAGGGAGTGTCGGTGGCAGCGGTGGCAGCGGCGGGGACACCGAAGCCGGGCGCAAGATCGCCGGCATCGGGGACGATGACTTTTACATTGCCAATGAGACGGGCGATCTGGGTATCGGCCTGGAAGGTCATCTTGTCGCCGGTCATGGTGAAGCGTGGCTGTTCGATGCGCGATGGGGTCTTGCTCGCGAGTTCGCCGATGACGAGGTCGTAGGAGGCTTCGTCCATGGAGATGGTGGTCTCGGGCTCGCCCTGGCTGTTGTAGACGTGGACGACAAGGTTCACGAGATCGAGGTATTGCTCGTCGACGCGGATAACGGAGTCTGCGGTCATGACGGACTTGAGGGCGTCGTCGGTGTAGGAGGGGATGGCGACGCCTTTAAAGACGCGTCCGATGGGGAAGCTCGCGGTGAGTTCTGCGGGCAGGGCTCCTTTGACAGCTTCTTCGGCGAGTTCTTTTTCGGCGGCTTCGCGTTCGGCGCGTTTCTTGCCCCCTTTTTTAGGGCGCTCGCCTTTTTCTTTGGCGTCAGCTTTTTCCTCCTGTGCCCCGACACGGGGAGACATCACGGCACACGCGGAGACGAGGCTCAGCAGGAGAAGGCAGCGGATGGGGAAAAGGCGGATCATGCCGGGCGGCGCACGAGCATGTAGATCTCGCGGAGTTGGGAAAGGACCTCGCCCAGTTTGTCGAGGGGGACCTGGTTGGGGCCGTCGCTGAGAGCTTTCGAGGGATCTGGGTGGGTCTCCATGAAGACGCCATCGCAGCCCGCTGCCACGGCGGAGCGGGCGAGGACAGGGGCGAAACGACCGTCTCCGCCGCTGGAGGTGCCTTCACCGCCGGGACGCTGCACGGAGTGGGTCGCGTCGAACACGACGCGCAGCCCGTCTTCTTGCATCCAGGGGATAGATCTCATGTCCGCGACCAGGTTGTTGTAGCCGAAGCTGGTTCCACGCTCGGTAAAAAAGTAGTTCTCACAGCCGAAGGCGTCGAGCTTGTCGGCTATGTTCTTAACGTCCCACGGAGCGAGAAATTGGCCTTTTTTCACATTCACAACCCGACCCGACTTCGCGGCGGCCTCGATGAGGTCGGTCTGGCGGCAGAGAAAGGCGGGGATCTGGAGCACGTCGATGAACTCGGCGGCGATCTCGATCTCCCCGGCGGTGTGGACGTCGGTGGTGACGGGGACGCCGAGCTCGGCCCCGACTTCGGCGAGGAGCCGGCAGCCGGGCTCGCAGCCGGTCCCGCGGAAGGACTGGATGGAGCTGCGATTAGCCTTGTCGTAGCTGGCTTTGAAGACAAAATCGACATCGGCGGTGTCGGCGATGGTGCGGATCGCGGGGCCGATCTCGCGGATGAAGGCCTCGGACTCGATGACGCAGGGGCCGAGGAGGAAGAGCGGCCTGTCACCGCCCAGACGGTGCCTGCCAATCGCGACGATATTCGGTGTTTTCCCCATGTGAAGAGAGCAAGTCTAGCGCCGGGTTGGCACGGAGGCAAGCGCTAGCAGCCTGTCGGACTTATCCCGCCCGGCTTCGGAAATCGGGGATTCGGCCCGAATTTCCCCTCGTTTTCGTCATTTGTGTTCACACAAACTCCTCAAACTCATGAAAATTCTGACTCGAACTCCAATTCCCCCGCTGAGACGCTCTGAGTCCGACAGGCTGCTTGGGCGCGTTATGGTGATTATCAGGGGGAATGAAGCAATCTCTCGTGAATTGTCTGGACCTCTACGCCTCTCTCGATACACTGTCGGACCTTCGAAAGTCAGAGTTCGGGGGCGGAAATCCATGGAAGAAGTTGAGGAGAAAAGACCGTTGGTCAATCACTGTCCCGAGTGCGGAAAAGCGCTCGACGTGTCTGGCGTGCCCCCCTTTGCAAAGATCGCGTGCCCGCACTGTGCCGCGTCGGTGCGGGTGCGCACGACGATGGGTCAGTATCAGATCGTCGGTCTGCTCGGTGAGGGCGGGATGAGCCAGGTCTTCCGCGCTGTGGACATGAATCTCGGTCGCGAAGTGGCGTTGAAGATCCTGCACCAGGCGCTCAGCAGTGACGGGGCCCTGACCGCGATGTTCGAGCGCGAAGCGAAGCTGACCGCCTTGATCGTGCATCCGAACGTGGTCAAGGTCTTCACCGTGGGAAATGATCACGGTTATTTCTTCATCGCGATGGAGTTGGTCAATGCGACCAGTCTGGAGCAGCTCATTGTTGCCAAGGGAGCCCTCTCCGAGTCCGAGGTGCTCGCGATCGCCCTCGATGTCGCGACCGGCCTCAAGGCGGCCCAGGGCGAAGATCTCATTCACCGCGACATCAAGCCGGGAAACATGCTCGTGACCGGCGAGGGCACGACGAAACTCGTGGACTTCGGCCTCGCGGTGCAGCAGGGCGGGCAGGACGAGTCGGAGGAACTCTGGGCGACGCCCTTTTACGTGCCGCCGGAAAAGCTCGACGGGGAGCCCGACACTTTCAAAGGGGATATCTACAGTCTCGGCTCGACTCTTTACCATGCCCTCGCGGGGAAGCCGCCCTTCGAGGCGAACACTTCCTCGATGGAGGAACTGAAGGAGATCAAAAAGAGTGTCGTCGACCTCAAGTCCACCGCTCCCGGTCTCTCGAAGCTGACGATACGCCTCGTCGAGAAAATGATGGCCTATGCCCCGGCGGATCGCTTTCAGAGTTATGAGGAGGTCGTCGCCCAGATCGAAGAGGTGCAGAAGCGACAGTTCGGGATCAACCCCGGCGGGCGAGTTCGCCGCGGGAGGAAACGGGTGCGCTACTCCCTCGTCGGCGCGGGGGTCGCGATCATCGCGATCATCGGGATCGTCGCCGCGTTTGTAAATGGAGATCCTCCCGGCGAGGTGGGGGATCTCGGTCTCGGCACGGGAGAGCGGGTCATCAGCGCGGGCGACAGCTCCATCACCGAGCAGTTCCTCGGGGCGCGGGATCTCCTCGTAAAGGGCCAGTTCAGCCAGTCCGAGCATGTCTTCGACACCCTCATCGCCGAGCCGACGGTGCCGCCCACGACGAAGATCTGGAGTTATTATTTCCGCGGCACGCTCTATCTATATTCGGGCAACGAGAAAGCCGCCCGCGAGAGTTTCATCAACGTCCTGCGAACGGAGCCCGGGCCCGAAGATGCCGCGAGCGAGGCCATGCTGTTCACGAAGAAGACGGCGGCGGGCCTCGCGGATTCCCTCCCGCTTCTGCCCGACGAGGCGGTCTACACGGCGGGATCGATCGAGGTGCTCGGTCTGCTCACGGCGGGTCTGAAAAACTGGCAGAGCGGGGAGTTCGAGTCGGGGATCGAGTTTTTCAACGCATTCCTCGAGAGCCGCCCGCCCGCCGGATATGAATGGATCGGGCAACTCAAGGACACGGTGCAGCCTTTCCTGAATGACTTCGCGATCGTCACCGATCTCCCCAATCCGTCTGCAGCAAAGGCCGCTGCGCTCTCCGCTCAGGAGACCGCTCTGACAAAGGCGGGCGAGTCCCTCAAGACACGGGGCGCGGCTCCGCGACTGGTCAAAGCCCGGCTCGACCGTCTTGCGGAGATCCGTGAGCTCGCGGTGGCGAAGGCACCGGATCTTACCTCCGTCACGACCGTGCCACCGGCCCCGTCCGATGCGGCGCCACCCGCAGCCACGACGGTGCCACCCGCGCCGACGGCGACCATGCCTGCGACCGGTGCGGTTGTCGGCCCGGCCGAGCAGGAGGAGATCGCCCGGCTCAAGACGCTCGTGAGCTCGCTCCAGGGGCTTGCTGACACATTGCTCTTTTCCGCCGCGATCGTGAAGCTCGAGTCGGAACCGCTCGCTACGGCGGCAGGCAAGGCGATCCGCACCGAGCTCATCCACGGCTACAGGCAGGCCGGGCAGTTTATCCCTGTCCTCGCCGAAGCGCTCAGCGGGAAACCCTACGAGGGCGTCATCCGCCGCCGCGCGGGCAGCCCGATCGAGGCCACCATCACCGGGGCGGACGATTTGGTCTTCATCGTCGATCTGGGTTTCGGGCCGAACGAGGTCGAGGTCGAGACTTTTGCTCCGGACTGGCTTGTCGAGACCGCCGCAGCACTCTTGCCTAAGATCGACCCGGAGACGGCCGCCTCGTGGGAAAAGGTAATATTCTTCGCCCTCATGACCGGCCAGGGCTCGCAGATCGGGCCGACGGCGGACCAGCTCGCTGCGGTCGATCCCGTTTTTGCGAAACGCTGGGAAGTGATCCGGGCGCTCCGGTGAGTGGCCTGGCGCTACAAAAGCGGGCCGTGCTTGTAATTGCCATCGGCTGCGGCGAACGTAACCTTCTCGTATGGCAGGAAAAGACGACGACGGAAAGAGCGGGTTCCCCGACCCTGAGGAGATTTCACGGAAGCTCTCCGAGTTTCTCAAATCGAGCTTCGGTGATCACGTCACCTTCTCGACGATGGGCGAGGGGGGGAATCCCTTTGCAGGCATGCCCGGTCCCTCGGGCGAGGAGCACGATCTCCGGGAGAAAGAGGAGGTCGATATTTTTGATTTTGATCTCATTCCCCGGCAGATCAAATCGCATCTCGATCGTTTTGTGATCCGTCAGGATGAAGCAAAGAAAGCCCTCGCCATCGCGGTGTGCGATCACTACAACCACGCAAAATACCTGCGCCGTCTCGAAGAGCAGGATCCCGAGGCCGCTCGCGCGATTGAATACGCGAAGCAGAATGTCATCATCATCGGTCCCACCGGGGTCGGGAAAACCTACCTCGTAAAACACATCGCCGAGCTCATCGGGGTGCCCTTCGTCAAAGCCGACGCCACGAAATTTTCCGAGACCGGCTACGTCGGCGGCGACGTCGACGACCTCGTCCGGGAACTCGTGCGCAAGGCCGACGGTGATGTCGAGCTCGCCCAATACGGCATCGTCTATATCGACGAGATCGACAAGATCGCCTCGTCTGCCAACGTCGGCGGTCGCGACGTGAGCGGGCGTGGCGTCCAGACGACTTTGCTCAAGCTGATGGAGGAGACCGAGGTCCCCGTGCGCAATCCGCAGGACATGCAGTCGCAGATGCAGGCAATGTTCGAGATGAGCCGCACCGGCAAATCGACGCGCGAATCGATCAACACGCGGCACATTCTTTTCATCGTGAGCGGAGCCTTCTCGGGCCTCGAGAAGATCATCGACCGTCGTCTCCGCCAGGGGCCGATCGGATTCGCCGCCGATTCAGAAACGGCCTCTGCGGTCGAGAAGGGCAAAGAGCCCGGCACGCAGGACTTCATCGAGTTTGGCTTCGAAGCCGAGTTCATCGGTCGTCTCCCCGTGCGGGTCGTCTGCGATCATCTCGAGGCGGGTGATCTCTACAACATCATGAAGAACTCCGAGGGCAGTCTCATCCGCCAGTACGAGCGCGAGTTCGAGGCCTACGGCATCCAGGCCCGCTTCACCGACGAGGCGCTCGAAAAGATCGCCGCCGACGCCGCCCTCGAGAAGACCGGGGCGCGCGGGCTCATGACGGTGTGCGAGCGACTCCTCCGTCATTTTAAATTCGAACTGCCCGGGACGACCCTCACCGAACTCGTCATCGACGGCGGACTTGTCGGGGATCCGGTCGGGGTCCTCGGGCATCTTCTCGCCCAGGCCGGTCCGGTCGGGGACGCGCGGGTCATCAGTGAGATCGCCGCGTTTCGCCGGAAGTTTGAGCAGGATCACGGCGTGCGCCTTACCTTTGACAACGACGCCGTCGCCCGTGTCGCGTCGCTCTCGGGGGAGCGGGCTCAGAGTGTCCTGCAACTCTGCGAGGAGAAATTCCGCGACTTCCAGTTCGGCCTTCAGCTCATCCGGAAGAACACCGGGCAAAAGACCTTCCAGGTAACCGGCGAGGCGATCGACGATCCGGATCGTTTCCTCAGCAACCTCGTTGTGGCGAGCTATCGCGAGGATTCGGGGCCTGACAGCGAGGCAGAAAGCTGACTTTTGGAGGCATTTCAGGCTTCCTGATGAAAAATGGCACTTGAATGTCGGGAGATATCGGGCACTTTTAATTATGAAAATTATAATTAATGCCGGTTTCTTGGGCCTACTGTGCCTCGTCATGAGCGGATGCGCCAGCCTTAGCTTCGGGTCGCGCAAGGAGTTCGTGACTCTCGAGGCGACCGGCTACTGCAAATGCGGCGAGTGCTGCGGATGGCGGCGGAATTTTCTCCTGCAGCCCGTCTACGCCTACGGTTCGATGGAGGGCGAGCGCAAGAAGATCGGGGTGACCGCTTCCGGAACGAAGGCGAAAAAAGGCACCATCGCCGCCGATACGAACGTTTTTCCCTTCGGCACGAAGATGAAAATCCCCGGCTACGGCTCGGGCGTCGTCGAAGATCGCGGCGGCGCGATCCAGGGCGGCAAGATCGATCTTTTCTTCAAGACACACAAGCAAGCCCTCGAGTGGGGTCGGCAAATGGTCACGGTCGAAGTGATCCGGCCGTGAGGGCTGAGGCGCGGGGGAACTTTGGCAAGTTCCTCTACGCTGGTTCTTCGTAGCGGAAGATGCCAATCTTCCCGGCGGGGGCAGTTGATCGGTGTCCGCTCCTGGCGCGGGGGAACTTTGGCAAGCTCCTCTACGCTGGTTCTTCGTAGCGGAAGATGCCAATCTTCCCGGCCGTGACCGTCACCGCCCGGTCGAGGCGGCGAGCCATTCACGCAGGATCTCTTCCGCTCCGCGCAGGTCCCCCGGCCCGCGGTCGAGGAGCGGGAGATCCTGATTCACGACGATGCGCCGGATCAGGGCATCGTTTTCCTTTTCCACATCGGTCGGCTCGCCTTCGAAGATCGAGGGGTGAACGACGACCACGTCCCACTCGCGTTTTCCCCGGCTCAGGCTGTTCGAGACGATCCACATCTGAGTGCGGATGAATTGCTCGTGGTCATCAGCCGCCGCGCTCCGCGGAATCGCAACGAGGACGAGGGTCGGTGCGAGCGGCCGCACGCGATGGGCCGCGTCTTTCATGAGCAGGTATCGGCTCAGTCCTTCGGTCGGCCAGGGGACTACCCCGACATTGGCTCCGGGGACGAGGTCTCTCAGCGCGTCGCCGATGAGAGTGTCGCAGGGCGGCATCGCGAGGACTTTGACCGCTTCCCCGGCCTCGAGGCGGGCCATCGTGAATCCGAGGTGTGGCGGGGCAGGAAGCTCATCCGCGAGCACCGTTTCCTCCCCGGTGATGGTCTGCGCGAGGGCTTCGGCGATGCGGCGATGACCGCCGTAGTTCGGGTGGATCTCGTCGCTCATGGCGAGGCGCCAGGTCTCCGGGTCGCGGGTTTTCAGCGACTCCATCTCCCGGTAGGTGTCACAGAGCGGCACGGTGAACTCCCGCGCGACCTCCCGGGTCACTTCGCTGTAAGCAAAGACTTTTTCGAGAGGTCGCTCGGGCGTCGTGAGGACCGCGTTCGGAGTGCAAAGGACGACCTCGGCTCCGCTCGCCCGGCATTGTCTCACGATCTCGACGAGGTTTTTGCGATAGGCCTCGATGGGCAACTTCGCGACATCATTGAGCCCGAACATCACCGTGACGAGATGCGGTTTGTGAACGAGGACATCCTGCCCGATGCGACCGAGAGCGTTCGCGGTGGTGTGGCCGCTGCGACCGGCGTTGATGATGGTGAGCTCAGCCTGCGGGTGAATCTGCCGGATCGCCTCACCGAGCAGTTCGCCGTAGGCCCGCCGTCCGCCGGTGTGGTAGTAGAGCCCGGTGACACTGTCGCCGAAGGCCACGACACGGACCTGCTTTTCCCCCGAGGTGAGGACCTCGCGGATGCGCGTGAGGGCAGGCGTCTCCGCGAGGAGAGGACTGCCGGGGAGCAGCAGGAACAGCAGGGAGAGAAAGGACAGACGTATCATTTCAGAACAGAGCGAGGATGGAATCGTTTCCCGCGCGGAGCAAGTCTGCGCCTCCCGTGATCGTGGCCGGCGCCCCGAGGGCCGCGAAAAGAATCGCCGCTTTTATCGATCCTGACAAGGGTGAGAGATTGTGTTTCGTGGTGGAGCGGGTAAAGGATCGTCAGCCATGAGATTCTTTGTGACGAGCTCCCTTTACTATTACGCATCCGGGCCGTCCACCCTGCTTTGCTCGATCAGTTGCGCGAAGACGCCGGGGCAGAAAGTGTCAAAGGAGTCGGTCACGACGAGCCGTGAGCTGATCCGCTCGGATCTCCGTATCGGGCACGAGCGCAATCGCTTCACCCGATTCGAGATCGAGGAGAGTGGCGACATCGCCGTCCACTACCTCGCGACGGCGCGGGTCACCTTCGGCAAGATCACGCTAGAGACGGCGGACTGTGAGAAACCGCAGGACCTCGATGCGAAGGTCATCCCGTATCTTTTCCCGAGCCGGTATGCCCCCTCGGACCGGCTGCGCGCGGCGGCGCAGGACCTCTTCGGCGGGATGAAGGGCAAGCTCAATCAGGTCCTCGCGATCGAGGAATGGCTCTTTCAGCATATTTATTACGCCTTCGGCTCCTCGATCGAGCAGTCCTGCGCCCGCGACACGCTCGAGCTCCGCACCGGCGTCTGCCGCGACTTTGCCCACCTCGGGATCTCCTTTTGCCGTGCCCTCTCGATCCCGGCCCGCTACGTCACGGTCTATGCCTACCAGTTGTTCCCGCAGGACTTTCACGCGGTCTTCGAAGTCTACGTCAAAGGCGTTTGGTATGTCATCGACGGCACCCGCAAGGCCCCCCTCAACGGGATGATACGCATCGCCACGGGCCGTGACGCGAGTGACTCGGCGGTTGCCTCGCTCTTCGGCGGGATACGCGGCCGGGGACTCTTCGTCGAGACCGTCATCGCCGAAGGGGAAACGGAGGAGTTCGTGCCCCTTTATCGCGGCTGTCTTCTGGATCGCGGCGAGATGCTCTATCTGGAATGATCGAGGGCTATGGAAAAGACCAAGTCAGACCGGCTCCAGATGGGCATCGCCGCCCTGAGTCTCCTCGCGATCACGACCCACCTCGTGATGCGCTATGGCATGGGCATGGCGGCAGACCTCGCCAATGTGCCGCTCTGGTGCGCTTACCTGTTCGGCGGGGGGCCGCTCGTGTGGGGGCTCCTCGGCAATCTGTGGCGGCGCGAGTTCGGCTCTGATCTGCTGGCGGGACTCTCCATCGTCACCGCCTTGATTCTCGGGGAATACCTCGCCGGGACTCTCGTCATTCTCATGCTCTCGGGCGGCGCGGCGATCGAGGCTTTTGCGGTGCGTCATGCTTCGTCCGTCCTCGCCGCGCTCGCGAAGCGGGTGCCCTCGGTCGCGCACCTGCGCAAAGGCACCTCTTTCGAAGACATCGATCTCCATGCCGTGGCGGTCGGCGATCTCCTCGAGGTGCTACCGCACGAAGTCTGTCCGGTCGATGGCACGGTCGTCGAGGGGCGCGGGGTCATGGACGAGTCGTATCTCACGGGGGAACCCTATCAGATATCTAAAACGCCCGGCGTTTCCGTGATTTCGGGAGCTCTCAATGGGGAGACCGCTCTCACGATACGGGCGGACCGGCTCGCGGTGGACTCGCGGTATGCGAAGATCATGGAAGTGATGCGCGACTCTGAAGAGAAGCGGCCGAAGATGCGTCGTCTCGCCGACCGGCTCGGTGCGGTCTACACGCCCGTCGCGGTGGTGATCGCGATCCTCGCCTGGATCATCAGCGGTGACCCCGTGCGTTTCCTCGCGGTGCTCGTGGTGGCGACGCCGTGCCCGCTCCTCATCGCCATTCCCGTGGCCATCATTGGGTCGATCTCCCTCGCGGCGAAGCGGGCCATCATCGTGCGCGACCCGGGCATCCTCGAGACGATTGATACCTGTGAGTCGGTCATTTTTGACAAAACCGGCACCCTCACCTACGGAAAACCCGAGCTGGTGGATAGCTCTTCGGCTCCGGGATTCAAGGCGGACGAAGTGCTGAAGCTCATCGCCAGTGCCGAGGTCTATTCCAAACATCCTCTCGCCGAAGCCATCGTCGAGGCGGGGCGCAAGACCGGGGAACTCTACGAAGTGGATGAGGTCAGTGAAAAGCCGGGGCAGGGCATGACCGCGAAAGTGCGGGGCCGCACTGTGAAAATCACGAGCCGCAAACAGCTCGCCCTTGATCTACCCGACGAGGTCACCCTGCTGCCGCCCCTCGCCGGCGGTCTCGAGTGTGTCGTCATCATCGACGGGCACTATGCCGCGACCTTTCGCTTCCGCGATGAACCGCGACCCGACGGCAAGGCCTTCATCCATCATCTCGGCGGTCGCCACGGGATCACTCATTCGATGATCCTCTCGGGCGACCGGCAGTCCGAGGCCGACTACCTCGCCGCCCGCGTCGGGATCACCGATGTGCGTGCCGGCAAAAGTCCCGAGGAAAAGCTCGCGATCGTGCGCGAGGAGACCGCGCTGCGGCGCACCATCTATGTCGGCGACGGGATCAACGACGCGCCCGCCCTCATGGCTGCGACGGTGGGGATCGCCTTTGGTCAGAACAGCGACGTTACCGCGAAGGCCGCCGGGGCGGTCATCATGGACAGCTCCCTGCGGAAAGTTGACGAGCTGATCCACATCAGTCGTCGCATGCGCCGGATCGCCCTGCAAAGTGCCGTCGGCGGCATGGTTCTGAGCGTCGTGGGCATGTTCTTCGCCGCCGCCGGGTTTCTCCCGCCCGTCGCCGGAGCGATCGCGCAGGAAGTCATCGACGTCCTCGCCGTTCTCAACGCCCTGCGTGTCGCCTTGCCGCCGAAGTCGCTGACGGATTATTAAGTTCGTAGTGGTGACGTCCACGTCCGCACGGTGGGGAGAATCTCGTTCTACGGAGGAAGAGTCCTCCCACATCGCACGCGCAACAGGGAAGATTGGCATCTTCCGCCACGCTGGAGCACAGGCAAAAGTAGAACGGGTCTCCAGGCCCGTTTAGGCAAGGCTCCGGCCTGACGATGAACGAGCCTGGAGACTCGTCCTACGAAGAAGTCCATTCTCTCCGCCGCACTCGCCAAGCGCCATCACGTCCCTCCAGCCGCGCATTTTCGGCTTCTGTTTTCCTGCAATCCGGCAAAGCATGTCAGGATGAGGATCTCCGCTTTTACTTTTTGTCTCTTCGCCTGTCTCGCGGCAATCGCCTTGCCCGGGCTCGCGCAGGAAAAACCCGCTGCCGGCGCCGCCGACCCCGCTCCCGCCCCGGCGGTGAAGCCGCTCCGCATCATCGCCTTCGGCGCGCACCCCGATGATCCCGAATTCCAGATCGGCGGGTGTGCGATCAAGTGGACGAAGCTAGGGCACCGGGTCAAGCTCGTCTCCTGCACCAACGGCGACATCGGCCACTGGGACATGTCGGGCGGAGAGCTCGCGCAGCGTCGCACCGCCGAGGTGCAGGAGGCCGCGAAGCGCATGGGCACCGAAGTCGAGGTCCTCGACATCCACGACGGCGAGCTCCTCCCGACCCTCGAAAACCGCAAGACCATCGTGAAGCTGATCCGCGAGTGGGATGCCGATATCGTCTTTTCCCATCGGCCCTACGACTACCATCCCGATCACCGCAATGTCGGGCTGCTCGTGCAGGACGCCGCTTTTATGGTGATGGTGCCCTACTTCTGCCCCGATGTGCCCTCGATGAAGAAGAACCCCGCCTTCTTCTTTTTCCCTGACGGATTCACCAAACCCTATCCCTTCACTCCGACTCTCGCGGTCTCGATCGACGATGTCCTCGAGGAAAAAGTGCAGGCCCTCGACGCGCTCGAGTCTCAGGTCTACGAAGGCGGGGCGCTCGGCGACGCGACGACGAGGGGCAAACGATTCGGCGACGACCCCGTGCGTCGGCTCAAGTTTCTCAACTCAAGCTGGTCGAACCGTCATGCGAACATCGCCAACAAACACCGCGAGAGCCTCCTCGAGTGGTACGGCCCCGAAGCCGGTGCCGCCGTCAAACACGCCGAGGCTTTCGAGCTTTGCGAGTATGGATCGAAGCCCTCCAAAGATCAGCTCCGTATCCTCTTTCCCTTTTTTAAACAATGAAAAATACCCATCCCTCCCTCGCAAAGCGCGTCAGTGCGTTTATCCTCGCCGCCATGACTCTGGCGACCTCTCTCCCCGCGCAGGACTCCGCAGCGAAACCAACTCTGCGCATCCTTTGTTACAACATCCACTACGGACAGGGCAATGACGGCGTCTACGATCTCGAGCGCCTTGCCGAAGTGATCAAGGCGGTCAAGCCCGACCTCGTCGCGCTCCAGGAAGTCGACGTGATGGTACGCCGCTCGGGCAAAGTCCACCAGGCTTCGAAGCTCGGGGAGCTCTGCGGCTTGAAGACTTTCTACGGTCCCACCCAGCACTACGAAGGCGGTCTCTACGGCAATGCCGTGCTCACGAACCTGCCGGTCCTCGATGTCCTCATTCATCCGCTTCCCTACACCGAGGCGACGCCCGAACTGACGACCTACCCGCGCGCCGCCATCGCCGTGACCGTGACGGGACCGGATGGCAAACCGCTGCGCTTCATCAGCACCCATTTCCAGCACAATGTTGAGAGCGACCGGGTCAATCAGGCGCATGCCATCAACGAGCTTTTTGCTGCCGACGGGGACGAGATCCCGACCATCCTCGCCGGCGACATGAACGCCACGCCCGACGCCGAGCCGGTCAAGGTGCTGCTCACGAAATGGCAGAACGCGATCGACGAAGCGGCCGCCCCGACCGCGCCTTCGCAGAATCCGACCTCGCGGATCGACTACATCTTTTACCGCTCCGGGACTCACTTCAGGGTCGAGGAGACGCGGGTCATCGATGAGCCCATGGCCTCCGATCATCGTCCCGTCTTTGCCGTGCTGACGCTGGTGGGGGAGTAGCGGCTGCGTGGGGAAAGCGGCGCAGCGAAGAACGTGAGTTCTTCGGTTCGGCAGGAAGCGAAGGCTTCGGCCTCCGAAACTCTCACGAGTTCCGCTACGCCTCGCGCGTGCGGATGAAAGCGTAGCGAAGGTGGTGACACCTTCGTCTCTGACGAAACTCTCATAAATTTCGCGTCCTCTTTAGCGCGACAAAGAGGTCACTTCAGCACGCCGTCGGCCACCTTGCCGTCGTCGCTCATTAGCCCCGTTGCCCAGAGGAGCCCGCGGGTGATGAGATCGAGGTATCGGTCGTCGGCGACGGTTTCGTTGTTGTGGCCGATCGTGGTGCTGAAAATTCGCGTTTCGTCAGGGCCGTAGAGGTTTGTCCAGGCGACGACTGCCTCGACTTCGGTGCCCTTGGCGTTCGGATCGGCGGGCTCACCCTTCTTCGGGCGGGGCATCTGGGTCTGGAGCCCCGTCGCGAGCGGGGTCGCGCTGGGGAAGACCTGGATATTGTTGTAGAGCTCCTCGTTGATCGTGGTCCAGTTCGCGAGGCCCTTCGTGACGGGATGCTCCGCGTCCGTGTAGGAGATCGCGATGGGGGACTGCGGACCGTGTCCGGTCGATTGGATCCCGATCATCTCATACCAGCCGGCATTGTCGGCATCGGGCTTGACCGCTTCTTTGAAATCACCCCAGCGGTAGCTGTGCATCGCGCAGTGCAGGTTCACCGCCGGCACCCCGCCGCGATGGGCGTCGAGGATGCGTTTCACGTAAACCGGATCGGTGACCGAGGCGGAGCACTCATCGTGGATCACGACATCGTAGCCCTCGGCCCAGTTGTCTTTTTCGTAAATGGGGAAGGTCGCTCCGGTCGATGTGTCAGGGTTGTACTCGATCTCGACGGTGGCGTTGATTCGGGACTCGAGTCCGACCTTCAGCAGGGTCTGCTGGGTGGCGTAGTCATGGCAGCAGCCGCCGAGGACAAGGAGGACGCGGAGAGGCACCGATTTCTTTTCTTCCGCCGCCTGCACAAAGAACCAGCCGGCGAGACTGACCGTGAGAGCGACAACGAGGGGCAGGGATTTTTTCATGTGCCCGTAGAATGCACGGTCGGGAAGGTCTCGTCGAGGGGAAATGGAGACGTGATGGGGCGGCGCTGAGATTGTCGCAAAACTTCCAGGATATCGAATGCTGGTCTCATCCTGGGTTCCCGCCCCTATTCCAATCGGTGCCAATCAGTGCCAATCGTTGAGAGCAAAGCGGATCTGTGATCATCTGTGATCGAATGGTTCAACACGGATTGGCACAGATTTTCTCGGATGGGCACAGATCAGGTTAATGGGCCGACTTTTTCCAGAAGTCGCCTATAATCATCTCATGAGCGGAGTCCTTGCCCAGCTTCCCGAAGTCTTTGATCAGGAGTCCTTCAATCTTGAGCGCTGGAGCGAGCTGGAGAGCGATCCCATTCTTGCCTCGCTCGACTGCCGGATCGAGACCAACCGATATGGACAGATCATTATGATGCCGCAGCCCGGATTTGAGCACAGTAATCTTCAGGGCCTGATCTTTGAGAAGCTCCGTGATTTGATGCCGCAGGCGGAGGGGCGTGTGCGTCCCGAGTGTCCCGTTTCCACCCCCGGCGGGGTGAAAGGGGTGGATGTTGTCTGGATTTCCCATAACCGTGTCGCTGAGGGCTTGCGCCGGAATGTCCTCACCATCGCACCCGAGATCTGTGTCGAAGTGCTTTCTCCTGGCAACACCCGCGCGGAGATCGAGGAGAAAAAACGTCTCTATTTCGAAGCCGGCGCTGACGAGGTCTGGATCGCTTCACCCGAGGGGGAAATCGCGTTTTTCAACGGAGATGGGGAGTTGGATGGATCAGGGCTTTGTCCGGAGTTTCCGGCGAGGATGGTGGTTTGAGAGGTGGCCGGGGAAGGAGACCCGGCGCTTACTGCATGTGGCCCCGATTCTTTCACCGCCCTGCATCGTAATCCGTTTCGGCGAAAGAGCACTGCATCGGGTCATTTAAAAGTGTGGCAACGCGCGTGCGCCTCACGCTGAAAGCGAGACTTGTTCAGAGGGGACATTGAGAAGAAGATCCTGGAGATCGATTCCCGTGACGGACTGGTCGATGGGAAGATTGCGACGCAGTCCCTCAACTGTGACTCTTGCGGCAAAGCAACGAACTCCAAAAGGGACACGTGCGTCATGTGCTGTGCTCCGGTCAAGGGCCCGCATCAGTTTGAGCGGTGAATGGGCAGGGCCGCGACACTGCGGCTCGCGAACGCCCGGGAAAAGGTAGATCTTGCCGAAGTTCTATTCAACCCGGTCAACCTTCCAGACGGCATCATTTTATTCGATGAGCCTATCGGGTTGTAGCATGGGCATCCTGCCCATGCCTTCGGCGGGGGGAATGAGGTGTAACGAAATGACGATCGCTTCCGGTAGAACGTGGAACCCGCAGGGTTGTGAAGCGAACGAGTCTTTAAAGGACTTCGACATTCACCCGAGGTGCATGGGCTGGAAGCCCATGCTACATGTTGCTCTCTCCGCCTCCTTGGGGTCGCTGCGACCCTCCCCATCACCCCACCTCCGTCGCTCCCCGGTCCACCGGCTTCCCCATCCACGCCTCCTTAAAATCGGTCCTCACCTTGCCAAGCCAAATCCCGAGATCGGACATTGCAATATAAGTAAGGGGAACGAGAAACAGGGTGATCACGGTCGCGAAGAGAGAGCCGTAACCCATCGCTACGGAGACGGGGGTGAGGAACTGGGCGTGGGTGCTCTGGGCTCCGGTGCTGAAGAAGAAGGGGGCCAGTTCGGAGAGCCAGGTGCCGCTGAAGATCAACGGAACAAGGCCGAAGAAGGTCGTGATCTGGGTGAGGAAGATCGCGCGGAAGCGATGCACGCCGCCGCGCTGGACGGCATCACGCAGAGGCATGCCTTTGGCCCGCAGGTCATTGATCTCGTCGACGAGGACGAGGGTGTCATTCACGACGACACCGGAGACCCCGAGGATGCCAAAGAGCGACATGATGCTCACCGGGAGTCCGTGGAAGACATGACCGATGACCGCGCCGACCGCACCGAAGGGGATCACGAGGAGAACGATGAAGGGCTGGGTGTAGCTTTTGAAAGGGATCGCCATGATCGCATACATGCCGGCGAGCACGATGAGCAGAGAGATCGTCATCTGCGACCCGCTTTCCGCCTCGTAGCGGGCCTCGCCTTCAAAGCTCCAACTGATGTGGCTGTGGCTCGCGAGCAGTTCATCGAGATAGGTGGCGATCTCGGCCCGCAGCAGTTCGATGTCGACGGTCTTTTTGTCGGCATCGGCGGTGATGTTGAGGGCGCGCCGGCGATCAACCCGTTTGATGCTGGTAAAGCTCTTCACGACAGTGGCTTCGGCGACACTGCTGAAGGGGATCTCGAGCCCGTCGGCGGTGCGGACCCGCATCGTGTCGAGGGTGGCGAGGTTGCGCCGTTCGTCGCGGGGGAGACGCAGCATCACCTTCACCTCGTTGCGTCCGCGCTGGATGCGCTGCACTTCGTCGCCGTAGAAGGCCTGCCGCACCTGGCTCGCGAGATCATTGACGGTGACGCCGAACTGGCGGGCCTCGGGCTTGAGCCGCAACTGGATCTCATTGCGCCCCGAGTCGAGGGAGTCGTTGACGTCGAAGAGGGCGGGGAACTTGGAAAGGTAGGTTTTGATCTGCTCGGAGATTCCGAGGAGTTCGTTGGGGTCCGTCCCGGTGAGCTGGATGTCGATGGGATCACCGCTGCGCATGATCTCGGCGCGGAAGGTGATCTCCTCGGCACCGACGATGGTCCCGATGCGTTTGCGCCACTCCGCCGCCATGTCGACGGTATTGACCTCGAGACTGCGCTCTTCGGGGCCGTAGGTCTCCATGACGACACCGCCGATATGGGACCCCGGATTATTGGAGATGCGGCGACCGGATGACATGGTCGTTCCGGTGGAGGCGACGATGTGTTTGATGACACTGCGGCCGTCGGGTCCGACGTATTCGTTCCGCATCTCCTCGGCGATCTCGTAGATGCGCTGGACGTGTCTGTCGGTGACGTCAAAGGGGGTGCCGTCGAGCATGGAGAGACGGCAGTCGATGCGCTCACTCGGGACGCGGGGGAAATAGGCGGTCTGGATGTGTCCTCCGAAATAGAGTCCCATGAGGATGGCGAGACCGCCGAACATCACGGCGAGAGAGGCGTAGGTATTGGCCACACAAAAGCGGATCGAGGGGCGATAGACGCGATCGATAAACCACTGCAGGGCCGATCCGGAGACCCGGTGCACGGGGGCGAGGAGATCACCGGCCCGACCGAGAAAGGGGTGGGCAAGATGGCTCGGGAGGATGAGTTTGGTCTCGACGAGGGCGATGAGCATCACCGCGATGAAGACGATCGCGATGGGGCGGAACATGCTGCCCCAGTCGGTCGAGTCGAAGGCCATGGGGAGAAAAGCCACGACCGTGGTGATGACTCCGAAGGTGATGGGCACGGCCATGCGGGTGGTGCCCTTGATCGCGGCGTCGAGTGGATTAAGCCCTTTGCTTCGGTAGTAGTCGCAGCTCTCGCTGATGACGATGGCATCGTCGACGACGATGCCGAGCACGAGGATGAAGCCCATCAGGGAGGAGAGATTGATCGTGACATCCAGGTAGGGCATCAGCGCAAAGGCCCCGAGGAAGCTCATGATCATGCCCATGCCGATCCAGATGACTGCCTCGAGTCTCAGGAAGAGGCCGACGCAGATGAAGACGAGAATGAGACTGCTCTGGGCATTCTGACGGAGCAGGTCGATGCGGCCTTTGACGATCTTGGATCGGTCGTTCCAGAAGTCGAGCTTTACTCCACCGGGGAGGACGCTGTTGGCCGAGGCGATGTAGGTTTTGACCCGCTCTCCGATGGTGATGGCATTCTGATTGCCCTCGCGCATCACCGTGATCATGACGCAGGGGCGGCCGTTCAGTTTCACGACGAGGGGATTCTCGGTAAAGCCGTCGATGATCTTGGCGATCTCGCCGAGGGTGAGCTTGCTGCCGTCGGGCCGGGTCAGCACGGGAACTCGGGCGTAGTCCTCCCCGGTGTAGGCGCGGCCGCGGGTGCGGATCGAGACGTCGCCGGACTCGGTCTGGACGACGCCGGCGGGCAGGTCGATCGCACTGGCCTGGATCGCGCGGCTGATCGTCTCGAGGCTGAGATTGTATTTCCGCAAGGTCGCCTCGGGGATCTCGATGGCGATCTCTTCGTTCCGGATCCCGCCGATCTCGGCGTGGGAGATGCCCGGCAGTGACGAGAGTTCGTCGCGGGTCTGCTCGGCGAGCCGCTTGAGGTCACGCTCGGCCATGTCGGCGCTGAGGATCACGGTGATGACGGAGTGAAAGGAGTCGTCGAGCTGGATGATGGGCTTTTCCGCGAGAGCGGGGAAATTCGTGATCGCATCGACGCGGATCTTCACGTCCTCCATGACGCGGCGCGGATCCTCGTCCTCATTCACCTCGATGGAGACGGTCCCGCCACTGCTGCCGGCGCTGGAGTTGACGTGCTTGATCCCGCCGACCTGCTGGATCGCCTCTTCGATCTTCACGACGATAGTCTCCTCGGTCTCTTCGGGAGAGGAGGCGGGGTAGGGGACATTGACGGAGATGAAACGCGAGGGAGTGTCCTGAAAAACCTCAAGCGGGATCTTGTCCATCCACAGGGTCCACAGCCCTGCCGCCATGACAGACATCATGAGCAGATTGGCGGCGACACCGTTGCGGGCAAACCAGGCGATCATGCTACGAGGAGGATTTTTCGCCGGGGGCGGGGGTGACGACGGTGCCCTTTCCACCGCTATCGGGACGGTTGCCGCCGGGATTCTCGAGGGCGCCGTCTATTGTCGGCAGGACCGTGGCGCCCTCGGCGGCAAAGGGAATGGGCGTCAGGCAGAGGACGTCGCCCTCGGCGGGGGACTGCGGTGAATGGGCCGAGATCACGATCTGCTCACCGTCGCTGATGAGAGGTTCGACGGTCATGCGGCTGAGTTTGTTGCCCCCGGTGATGAGGATGATCTCATTCCCGGCACGGACCGCCCGGCGGGGGATGATGAAGACATCGGTGAGAATCTCGCCCTCGATCTCGGCCTCGAGGAACTGGCCAATCTTCAGGGTAGGGCGTCCATCGCTCTGCCTGGCATAGGGATCGTTGACCTGAGCGACAGCGGTGATCTGGCGGGTCGTCTCGTCGATCTTGCTCTCGACACGCACGATTTCCCCGGTCCAGGCCGCCGCCTTTCCATCAATGAGGGAACTCAAGTGGACCGGGGCGCTCGCGGCCGAAACTTCGCCATCGCGGAAACGCTCCGGCAGATTGAGAAAACGCATTTCCCTCTCAGGCAAGGGCAGGCGAATCTCGACATAATCGACCGCAAAAATCCTTCCCAGTGAGGTGCCCTGAGTGACATACTGGCCGACATCGACGAGCTGCTCGAGGACCTGCCCGTCGTAGGGGGCCCGGATGATAGTGCGCTCGAGGTCCCGCTGGGCTTTGGCGATCTGGGCCGTCGCCGAGGCGACGTCTGCCTCGGCCTTCGCGACCTGGGGCAGACGCAGGGCGAGGGCGCTGGGTTCGCCGCTCTTGCCGAGGGTGCGCCAATTCGCGCGAGCCTGCCCGGCCTTTGTCTTTTCCTCGGCGAGGGTCACATCGGCCTGGGCGAGGGTCGCTTTGGCGATGACGACGGCAGTCTCATAATCCACCGGGTCCAGGCGCAGCAGCACTTCCCCGGCGTCGAAGAATCCACCGGGGCGGAAGGACGGGCTGAGCTCGATGATCTTGGCCGAGACCTCGGGGAGCAGGCTGCTCTGGGTGCGCGGCTGCACCGTGCCCTGAGAGTGCACCCTCACGGGAAAAGTGGTCATTTTCAGCGCGGTCGCCTCGACCCTCACGACGGGCGGGGGCATTTCCATCGTCTGCAGCTGCGGACGATTGGCGATGAACCACCACGAGAGGTATCCGCAGCCACCAAGGATGACGAGAGGCAGGGTGGCACGCAGAAATCGCTTCATGATTGAGTAGGGAACGTTTTTCGCGCGGGGAAGGTGAGGGCAGAGGTGGAAACTCGCCGCTTTTTAAAGGGAAAGCAAGTTCACCGCTTCACCGCGAATCACGAGGAAAGCGAGCCGGTAAAGCTATCCCGGGTTGCCACGTACCCGAATGGAGTGCCGATTTCGACCCTATTACGGGCTTTCCTTGGCACAGGGAGTGCTTAAGTAGCAATAGTCATAACTCGATGAACCACCAGCCAACCAAATAAATGAGCCAACAACACCTTTCTCCCGTGCCGCCCGCTCCTTTGCGGATGCTCGAACCCGTCCCGCCTGAGCCTTCGTTCGAAGCGGTTCCTCCTGCCGTCGCGCCTCTCATCTTCAGCTACCGGTTAGGGCGTTGCCTTGTGATTGAAAACGGGGCTCCCATCCCGACGGAGTATTGCATTAAGATCGGCCGCCCTGCCGTGAAAACTATTGAGATCTCTCTGCGGAAGCCCGCTAACCACGATGACGTGGTTTGGGAAACGCCCGCGTCTTGAGGTCGGTCTCAGCCGGAAGCACTTCGACAATCACAATGTCGCCGTTGCCCTGACCTGGTCCGTCCTCGCGGTCGGGGCGATCGTCCTTGTGACGGGAGTTCTCAGTTTCAGCATTATCACAGCGGTCTTCGGTCTCGTCGCCATGGGGGTGGCGGGCCTTTTCCGGGCCTGCTCTCCGGTGACGTCGCCGGACGCGACGGAAAAATACGCGACCGTTAGCGGTGCGGGCGCGGCCTACCTGAAGCACCTCTCCGAGCGTCCCGGCGCCTGATCTGAGCGTCCAACGAGTGGGACAGGAGTGTCCCACCTCCTTGGAAAGCCCGGCGAGTTTATTAGGTTGCCCGTGGAGACGTCCGCGTTAGAATCGCGACGATGTTTTCGGGTCGAGTCTTCAGGGATCAATTTGGTCAAGCTCCATCAGTCGTGGCGGTGTCTCCCGGTCGTGTCAATCTGATCGGGGAACACATCGACTACCTCGGCGGGGTGGTCATGCCCATCGCGATCGACCGACGTCTCACGATCGAGGCGGCGCCATCAGAGGATGGAAATTTCGAAATCCTCCCTCTCGGCACAGGATTCGGAACTCCCGCCCGCTTTGCCAAAGATGACTTCGCCCCGCGCACCGACCCGGCGCAAAAGTGGCTCAACTACCTCCTCGGCGTCATCGCCGGCTACCGCGAGAGCGGAGTCGAGGTGCCTGGCTTTCGTGCCGTGATCCATGCCGATCTCCCTGCCGGAGCGGGGCTCAGCGCCAGCGCCGCCCTCGAGACGGCCGTCGCCCTCGTCATCGAGCAGCTCACCGGGGTGAAGCGGGGTGTCGTGAGCCGCGCCCTCCTCTGCCAGCGGGCCGAGCACGAGTATGCGGGCGTCCCCTGCGGGATCATGGACCAGCTCGCCGTCGGGGCGGGAAAGGCGGGCCATGTCCTCCATCTCGATTGTCACGACCTCTCCCTGCGCCATTGCCCGATGCCGGAGGGCCTCGTCGTCCTCGTCGCAGACAGCGGGGTGAAACACGCCCTTGGCGACGGCGAATACCGGAGGCGCCGCGAGGACTGCGACGCGGTCCTGAGTCTTCTCGGCGGCGATTCCTTTCGCGATCTCTCCCTCGGGACGATCCTCGACTTCCGCGACACCCTCGGCGACCGCCTTTTCCGCCGCGCCCGGCATGCCGTGACCGAAATGGCGCGAGTGGAGCGTTTTGCGACCGCCCTGGAAAGCGGCGATCTTGATTCCCTCGGCGAGACGATGCAGGCCAGCCACGAGTCCCTGCGCGACGATTACGAAGTGAGCTGCCCCGAGCTCGATTATCTCGTCGCGGCGGCGGAGAGCTTCGGCCGGGAGCGCGGGCTCGTCGGCAGTCGCATGACCGGCGGCGGTTTCGGTGGATCGACCGTCTCACTCGTCCGGGCCGGGGCCGCCGGTGATCTCGAGGCCCATCTCGAGGCCGATTACCTCAGATGCCATGGGCGCGAGCTCCATTGTTTTATCACATCCGCCGTTGACGGTGCCACCGCCCTTGCTGTTGAATAAGCCCCACCCCATGAAAACCCCCATTCTCTTCTTCACCCTGATCGCGATGAGTGCCCTCCATTCCACCCCGGCCGCTGCCGGTCTCACCGAGTCCATCTACGGGAAAATGCCCGATGGTCGCGAAGTAAAGCTCTACACCCTGACGAACGCCTCGGGAATGGAGGCAAAGATCACCGAATATGGAGCGATCCTCGTGTCCCTGAATGTCCCTGACAAAGACGGAAGACTGGCCGACGTCACTCACGGCTACGACACCCTCGAAGGCTGGCTCGGCAATTCATCTTACTTCGGTGCGACCGTGGGCCGCTTCGGCAACCGCATCGCGAATGGCAAGTTCACCCTCGACGGGAAGGAATACACTCTCGTCACGAACAACGATCCCGGCGGCATGCCCTGTGCTCTCCACGGCGGCACCGAGGGCTTCTGCAAAAAGCTCTGGAAGAGCGAGGTCGTCAAAGCCGACGGCTCCGACGCGGTGCAGCTCACCTACGTCAGCGCCGATGGCGAAGAGGGCTACCCCGGCGAACTCACCGTCGTCGTCACCTACAGCCTGACCGATGCCAACGAGCTGATCTGGGATGCCAAGGCAACGACCAAAGCCCCGACCGTGCTGAACATCGTCCATCACTCCTACTGGAACCTCAGCGGTGATGCCGCGACCTCGATCAATGATCACGAGCTGACCCTCTACGCCGATCAATACCTCGCCACCAATGCCGGCATGATCCCGATCGGGGAAAAGGCGGCCGTCGCGGGCACGCCGATGGACTTCACGAAATCCACCGTCATCGGGGAGCGCATCGAGGCTGACTACGAAGCGCTCAAGCTAGGCGGTGGCTACGACCATGCCTGGGTTCTCAACGGCACCGCTGCCGGTGATCTCGTCAAAGCGGCGACCGTTCGCGATCCCCAAACCGGACGAACTATGACCCTCTCCACGAACCAGCCCGCCGTGCAGTTTTACGGAGGCAACTTCCTCGACGGCGCCACCACCGGCAAAGGCGGCGTCAAATATCAGCACCGCACCGCCCTCTGTCTCGAGACCGAGAACTACCCCGACGCTCCGAACAATCCCAAAGCGCCGAGCGCCGTGCTCCGTCCCGGCGAGACCTATCATCACCGCATGGTTCACGCATTTTCGGCGGAGTAGTGCCTAGTGCTTAGTTCTTAGTGCTTAGTTCGTGACCCTTTCCCATGATCATCGTTACTTTTCTTTTCTTCACCGCCCTCGTCGGGGTGATCACCTGGTTCATTACCCGCAAGGATGATCATGGTACCTCGACCGGGTATTTCCTCGCCGGGCGCACCCTCACGGGGGGATTCATCGCCGGCTCGCTGTTGCTGACGAATCTTTCGACCGAGCAACTCGTGGGACTGAATGGCGCGGCTTTCACCGATGGCGTCGCGGTGATGGCGTGGGAGGTGCTTGCGGGCGCTTCGCTGGTGCTGATGGCGCTGTATTTTCTGCCGAAGTACCTGCGCAGCGGCATCGCGACGATCCCGCAATTCCTCGAGCTGCGCTTCGATGCGACGACGCGTGCGATCACGAGCTTCATCTTTATCCTCGCCTACGCCGCGATTCTGCTGCCCATCATTCTCTACACGGGAGCGACCGGTCTCATGGGCATCCTCGACCTGAAGACGATCACCGGTATCGGGGACGAGACGACTCTGCTCTGGATTACGGTCTGGTTCATCGGGATCGTGGGCTCGATCTACGCCATCTTCGGTGGCCTGCGCACCGTCGCGGTCTCGGATACGATCAATGGCTTCGGGCTCCTCGTCGGCGGCATTATGATCCTCTTCTTCGGGCTGAATGCGGTCAGTGATGGCGGCGTCATCGACGGGCTTAAAACGCTAAAAGAGGCTCATCCCGAGAAGTTCAATTCCATCGGCAGCAGCACCTCTTCGGTTCCCTTCTCCACGCTTTTCACCGGGGTTCTCCTGCTCAACCTCTTTTACTGGACGACGAACCAGCAGATCATCCAGCGCACCTTCGGGGCGACGAGTCTGGCAGAGGGACAAAAGGGCGTCCTCATTGCCGGGGTATTCAAAGTGCTCGCCCCGCTCGTTCTCGTGCTGCCGGGCATCATCGCCTTTCACCTTTACGCGGATCGTGAGGGGTTCAGACCCGATCACGCCTACGGCACCCTCGTGAGTGATGTCCTGCCCTCGTGGCTCGCGGGCTTCTTCGCCGCCGTCATGGTCGGGGCGATCCTCAGTTCGTTCAACTCGGCCCTCAACTCCACCGCGACCCTCTTCTCCCTGGGCGTCTATCAGAAATTCGTCAAAAACGGAGAGGTTGACGAAAAGAGAGTGATCAACAACGGCAAGCTCGTCGGCGCTATTCTCGCCCTCGTCGCCATGTCCACGGCACCGCTCCTCGCCGGGCAGGAGAGCATCTTTGGCTATCTGCAAAAGATGAACGGGCTTTATTTCATCCCCATCTTCTCCGTTGTGCTCGCCGGATTCCTCTTCAAGCGCGCCGGAGCGCGAGCCGCGAACATTTCTCTCGCGGGCGGGTGCGGGATCCTCATCCTCGGTTACTTCGTGCCGCCTTTCTCCGGCTGGGCGGAAAAGGTGCATGGATTTCACTTCCTCGGGATCGTCTTCGCCGTGTTGATGATCTTCCAGTTTATCATGAGCAAGGTCAGCCCGCTGCCGAGCGACTGGGAGCACAAGTATTCCGGCGATGTCGATCTCACTCCCTGGAAATGGGCGAAACCGGTCGGCTTCGGGATCGTGATCTTCGTCGTCACCCTCTATCTCGCCTTCGCCGACTTCTCGATCCTGTAGTGGTGACCTCCACGTCGCCACCGTTTCAATGCCGCTCGTATTGGCAATAACACCAATATCGGCGTAAACATCACCATGCCCGCATCCCCGCTCTTCGAAGAGCTCGACTACCGTAAGACCCCGCTCGGTGAACTCATCCTGCGTCGCCGCACTGTTCTCTCCCTCGACAACCTCGAGGTCCACGAGATCATCCTCGGCGACGCCTACCTGATGTCGAGCCTCTTCACCGAGGTCGAAAAGGCGCTCTCTCATCTCGGCCTCGCGGCGGTCGAGGACTCCTTCCCCGGGGTTGCCACTCTCGATGTCGTGGTCGGCGGACTCGGCCTCGGCTACACCGCACGCGCCGCCCTCGAGCACGACTCGGTCGCTTCGCTCCTCGTCGTCGATTATCTCGAGCCCGTCATCGATTGGCACGAAAAAGGCCTCGTCCCGCTCGGTCCCGGTCTCGTCGCGGATCGGCGCTGCCGTTTTGTCCACGGCGACTTTTTCGAACTCGCCCTCGCTCCGGCGTCCGGTCCCGGCTTTGATCCCGGGAGTCCCGGGCGACTCTTCCACGCGGTCCTCCTCGACATCGATCATTCGCCGGCGAATCTGCTCCACGAGCGGCACGGACAATTCTACAGCGCCGACGGTCTGCGCATTCTCGCGGCGAAACTTCACCCCGGCGGCGTCTTCGCGCTCTGGTCCGACGATGCCCCCGAGGCGGGATTCATGGCTGCGCTCGGCGACGTTTTTGCTACCTGCGAGTCACACATCGTGACTTTTTCGAATCCGCTTCAGGATCGCGAATCGTCCAGCACGGTGTATGTTGCCCGGACGGCAAAGATCTGAGATGGGCCCCTCGCAACTCGATTCCCTGAACGACCCCGGCCTCTTTCCGGACTGTCAGGACGGAGTTGAAATCATCCAGACCCATCTCTCCGTCGTCTGCCTCGCCGGTGACTTCGCCTACAAGTTCAAAAAATCGATCCGCCTGCCTTTCGCTGACTTCTCCACACTCGAGCGACGGCATTTTTTCTGCGAAGAAGAGCTGCGCCTCAATCGCCGCCTCTGTCCCGATATCTATCTCGACGTGCTGCCTCTGCGACGTGATCGCGACGACCGTCTCCATCTCGGAGCAGGGGAGGGTGAAGTGATCGACTACGCCCTGCGGATGCGCCGCCTCCCGGCGGATCGCATGCTCGACGTGCTGCTTGCGGAAAATGCGGTGAGCCCTGCCGAGATCACCGCGATCGCCCGGCGCATCGTCGCTTTTCATGCCGAAGCCCCGCGCGGGGCCGAGGTCTCGGCGGCGGGCGATCCGGAAAAACTCCGCGACTTTGCCCTCGCAAACTTCGACGAGACCCTGTCCGATGCCGGGCCGGATAGGGTTATGTCAGGCTCTCTCCATGCCGCTCTCGCCACACGCACCCGGCTCGATTTTGAAAAGCATCTTGCCCTGATGCGCGAGCGTGCCGCGACCGGACATGTCGTCGATGGTCACGGGGACCTCCATGCCCGCAACATCTGCCTGAGTGATCCGATCGCGGTCTACGACTGCATCGAGTTCAATCCCGCGTTTCGCTGCGGTGACACTGCAACGGAGCACGCTTTCCTCCTCATGGACCTGCGTTTTCGCGGGCACGCGGAACTGGCGACGGTCTATCGGGACGCGGTCATGGCGGAGACAGGTGACAGGGAGATGGAAAAGCTACTGCCCATGCTCATCCGCTACCGGGCGATGGTGCGGGCGAAGGTCTCGGTGATCGCGGCCGGGGAAGCGGAATTGCCTGACGACGAACGTGAAACGGCAGCGGAGACCGCCCGGGAATACCTGCGGCTTGCCGCCGTCTCGGCGATCGAAGAGGACGGGCCCTGGTGGCTGGTCTTCTGCGGTCTGCCTGCTTCGGGAAAATCCTGCCTCGCCGATGCGCTCGCGAGGGCCTCGGGGGGAGGCTGGCCCGTTGTGTCGAGTGATCTCATTCGCAAGGAACTCGCCGGCGTTGATCCGACGGAGAAACTCTCTCCAGAGTACTACGAAGTCGCATTTTCCCGGCGCACTTATGACGAGGTCCGCTCGCAGGCGACTGCCGCGACGGGGGCAAACCGGGTCGTCATTCTTGATGCCAATTTCCGCGGACGCGTAGAACGTCGCCTCACCCTCGCCGCTGCGAGCGCCGCCGGAGCCCGGCTTGCGATCCTCCGGATCGACACAGACGAAGCGATCATCCTGAAGCGCCTCGCCAGCCGTGCAGACGACACCGAGTGCGTGAGCGATGCGGATCGAGCCGTCTACGAAAAGCTAAAATCCGCCTTCGAAGTCCCCGAAGAAGCGGAAGGCGATCTCCTCATTCCGGTCTCGGGCGACATCGCCGCGGACGCGGCGGTGGATGAGATTCTAGCTACCCTGGTGGGTGGGGAGTGAGGACTTTATTTCAAAATCTCGTCGAGGACACGTCCATCGATCTCGGGCAGGGTCACTCCCATGATCTTCGCGAGGGTAGGCGCGACATCGAGATTGCTGACCCGTTCGACGACGGTGCCGGGTTTGATGTCGGGCCCGTTGGCGATGAAGATGCCATCGAGTTCCGGATCGCTGTTGAGGTAGCCGTGGGTGCCGGCGTAGTTCACGGCCGGGACGACGACATCCTCACCGGTGACCTCCTTGCGGAAAGCATAGCCGTCCGCCGCGTAGAGGATGAGATCCCCCATGCCCGCATTTTCATCCGGCTTCGGCATGCCGAGGCGATGGCCGTCCTCCCCGTCGATGACTTCGGCAATTCCCTCCACCGTGGTAAACATTTCCTTCAACTGCGGCAGCAATTCGGCACGCCGGGCGGGATTCGTGACATAGGCAAAAGCCATGCCGCCCTGGGTCATCACGTAGGCGTCGCACGAGGAGATCGTCGGTCCGAGTCCTCGGGCGAGCCCCGCTTTTTTCAAAGCGACGTTGGGCTGGATAAATTTAGTGACCTTTTTAAAACCGTGGTCAGTGGCGACGACGATGGTGGTTTTGTCCCGCAGGCCGCTGCGATCGACGGCGTCGATGAGGTCGCCGAGGAGACGGTCGGCTAGTTCAAGCGCGGTGAAGCCCGGGCCGCTCCGCGGGCCAAACATGTGGTGCGTGTAGTCGGTGTTGAGGGTGTGGTAGAGAAGAAGGTTGGGGCGATGTGTCTCGAACATATGGATCGCCGCGCGGGTCCACATCGAATCGAGGAAGGCGACACCCTTGCGGTTCGGACCCATCTGCATCCAGCCGATTTCCTCTTCCGTCGCGACCCCGGCAGCGATCATTTCTTTGACGACGGCGTCGTCGGGTTTCGGGATCTCGGCAAAGCTCCAGTTGATCGTGCCGGGATTCGTGACCGCGACCCAGTCGGACTCTGCCGTGGTCAGGCCGGCTTCGTGGGCGACGTCGTAGAGCGTCGGCACGAAGACCATGCGCGCTTTGTCCGCCCACTGCTCAATCACGGGAGGGGCGCCGTCTTTTTTCACGAGAAGCCCGTTGAAAAGGACGCCGTGTTTCCTCGGCTCGACCCCGGTGATGAGAGTTGTGTGATTGATCCAGGTGATCGAGGGATTGCTGACTGTGAGTGCCTTGGCCGAGGCACCTTCCGCGGCGAGTTTCCGCAGATTCGGGACCATCAGGGTCGGGTCGTGCCAGAGGTAGGCGGGGAACCCGTCGATGCTCACGAGGATGACATGGTTATCTTTCGCCGGGGCTGCCCCGGTGGCGGGGATCGCGACGGCGGCGAAGCAGG
>JBDNIL010000375.1:0-2273 GCA_041688355.1 Verrucomicrobiales bacterium
CGCCCCGATCCGCCCCGATCCGCCGCCTGGAGCGAAAGCGGGCGAGATCATGGCGCACCGGCTGGAGACAAAGGCGGGAGGGGAACTCTACAAACTGCGAAAACAAACCGTCGAACCAGTCTTCGGCATCATCAAGGAAGCGCTCGGGTTCCGGCGCTTCCTGCTGCGTGGTCTGGAGAAAGTGAATCTGGAATGGACACTGGTGAGCAGCAGATACAATCTCAAACGTCTCTTCAACCTCGGAATGACGATCAAGGTCGGGTAAGGAGCCCTTGCGGCGGGTCTTTTTACCCTCCGCAGCGCTTTAAGCGGGCTGAAGCGGCCAGCCCCTCTCCGATCACCTGCAGGGCATATACCCGAAGCTTGATTGATCTGCGGAAATTACCAAGAAACGCGGACAGGTCGGCGAAACATTGGACTCAAGTCCGGCGGGCTGCCATGGGGTGCGGTCCCTTTCTCACCTCGGCCCGCGACGGTTGAAGATCCCTTTCTTCTTCGGAGCGCCGGCAGCCAACATCGTTTCGCGGATTCTTTGCGAGATTTTCCGGAATTCCATAGATTGAGTTTCACCGTCCATGCCTTCGAACCCGCCCCAGTCGCACGCATCGAAATACTCGAGCATTTCACAAAAGGTTTCATGGCTGGAGCGAAGCGTTCGCGGCACCTGCCATGCATCAAAATTTTCGGTAAACTCGGTCAGAATCCAGGCCGCAGGCAGGTCCCAGAGGATGCATTGCGCGGAAAAGAGCCGAGCGAAATCGAGTGATTCGAACGGCTCACCCAGGTGAAAAAACTCAAGCGGACTCATCAGGGCGGTCCGCAAGTCGAGGAGCATGGGGACCGCCCACGGAGAGGTCATTATCGCCTCGCGGAGAAGAGCACTGGCCTCGTCGAAGAGAGGAGAGCGCAACTTCCCGAATGGTTTGGCGGCCTCCATGTCCGGCATGAAGCCTTCATTCGCCAGGACGGCCTGCCGGAAGCGCAGGAATGCTCTGCCATAAAGGGTGGCGCAGGATCGTTCTTCGCTTTCCATCTCCGCGAGCACGATCTCGGCCCGGTCAAAGTCATCTTTTTCAAGGAGGGCCGCGAGCAGGGTCGGGCGGATGTAGAGCGGGTCCCCCGGATCGAAGGCGAGGCTCTCCTCGAGGAGGGCGATCGCTTCGTCGATTCGTTGGAAAATGATGCGCATTTCCGCGAGTCTGTGCAGCGCAGGGAGGAAGGCGTTGCCGCGCAAATCGCCGGCAGGATCGAGATCCTCGATGTAGCTCTCGCGCAACGCTTCATTCTTGCGACGCCCCGCCTCCACGGCCTTTTCCAGCTCCGCACTGCTGGCTTCTTCACTGACCAGCGTATCCGCGACGACGAGATGGGCATCGGCACAATCGGGGTCGATCAGAAGGGCCTCGGCCGTGACTTTCGCCACCATTTCCGGCGATGCTCCTTCTTCGAGGGAAGCGAGGTGTTCCAAAGCGAGGAAATGGGGGGCTGGAGCGAGATCATATTTTGCAAATATCTCCTCGAAGGAGGCACCGCCGAATTTCTCATCGTAGATCGCTTTCGTCGTTCCTGGAGGATAATCGGAGTCTGCCGAAATCGCATCAGTGACGAAGAAAAACCGCTCGGACCGATGATTCATTCTCGAACGATCAATCTCACGCACTTCGCGCACCGGTGACTCTTTCAAGATCGGAGCATGAGGGACACCCTGCACATTCGCACGCCCGAACGCGCCGCCGCCTTTTGATTTTCGTTTTCGCTTGGCCATGACAATTTTTCTTTTTGTAAGGCGCGCCCTTTGCCTTCGCAAACGAATTTCGGCGCTCTGCCGGGAACCCTTGGGCTCTACCTTCAATAACCCTTGGACATCCAACGCGGGGTCACAGACCCCACCTACAATCATCGGCTCATTCTGTAGCTGGCCTCTGTGAGGCCGGATTGCGTGTTCGACCACCTTGCGTATCTAACCCCGGCCCTCACAGAGGCCAGCTACAGGGACGCTGCATCACGCAGGCCGACATGGTCGGCCCGACCTGATCCTCAGAGAAACTCAACCGCCGCCTTTGTAGCTTGCCTCTGCGAGCTCAGCTCTGTGCCCCGGATACCGCCCTCTCGCCCTCTCGCCTTCACCCCGCAGCCCAAAAAGACCTCCCCGCGAGCCCCTCATTCGAAACCCCGAACCATTCCGCCAGCGTTGCTGCGACGTCGGCGAAGCTGTCTCGAACTCCCAGGCACCTTGCTTCAGTGGGCATTTTCGCCAGGAGCGGGACGCGCTC
>JBDNIL010000376.1:0-4912 GCA_041688355.1 Verrucomicrobiales bacterium
CCCTCGCCCTCGCCCTCGCTCCCGCCGCTTTCGCCCAGGAGACTGCTCCTCCGAAACCGCTCCGCGCGGGCATCGTCGGGCTCGACACGTCGCACGTGCCAGCCTTCACGAAGCTCTTCAATGATCCGAAGGCGGAGGGCGACCTCGCCGGGATCACCGTTGTTGCGGGGTATCCGGGCGGCACGGACATGCCTGCGAGCAGGGATCGTGTCGCAAAATTCACCGAGCAGGTCAGAGAAATGGGCGTCGAGATCGTCGACTCGATTCCGGAATTGCTCGAAAAAGTGGACGTCGTCCTCCTCGAGAGCGTCGACGGGCGCATCCACTTGCAGGAGGCCCGCGAGATTTTCAAAGGCGGCAAGCCGGTCTTCATCGACAAGCCGGTCGCGGGCACGCTCGCGGAGACCATCGCGATCTTCGAACTGGCGAAGAAGCACCAGGTCCCGGTCTTTTCCAGCTCATCGACCCGCTTCGGCGCCGGCCTGGTCGCGCTCAAGGGCAACGCGGAGCTGGGCGATCTCATGGGTGCGACGACATGGGGTCCGTGTTCCTATCAGAGCGGCACGCCCGACCTTTTCTTCTACGCGATCCACGGGATCGAGGCGCTCTATGCGATCATGGGAACGGGATGTGAAACGGTCTCGCGGGTCAAAGGAACCGTGCACGATCAGGTGACAGGGACATGGAAAGACGGCCGTTTCGGGGTCTACCGGGGCATTCTCAAGGGTAAGGCCGACTTCGGGGCGACGGTCTACGGCAGCAAGAGTATCATCCAGGTCGCCGAGTCACCGAACTACAAGCGGCTCTGCCAGGAGATTGGCAAATTTTTCCGCACCGGCGTGCCCCCGGTGACTGAGGGCGAGACGATCGAGCTCTTCACCTTCATGGAGGCCGCCGATGAGAGTATTCGTCAGGGCGGCAAGGCGGTGCCGCTCGCTGAGGTGCTCGAGAAAGCACGGGCCGAAGCCGCGACGCTGGTTCCGTGAAGGCTTGGCGAAAATGCAATGATCGCGTAGTTTCGCGCTCGTTGTTTTCCTTTACACTTTGTCATGATGAAATCCTCATTCGCCATCGTCGTCCTCGCCACCCTGGAACTTTCTTCCTCCACCCGCGCCGATGACTGGCCGCAATGGCGTGGGCCGCAGGGCACCAGTGTCGCCGCAGCGGGGGATTTCCCGACGAAGTTCTCTCCGACCGAGAACCTGATCTGGAAGGCGAAACTGCCCGGAGTCGGCAGCAGCACACCCATCGTCTCGGGCGACCACATTTTTGTCACCTGCGGCATTGAGGGGCAGGACAGTGTCCTCGCCTACGATTGGAAAGGCGAAGTCGTCTGGCAGAAGTCCCTCGGGGCCGAGCGTGCCGGGAAACACAAGAACGGGAGCGGTTCGAATCCCTCACCCATCACCGACGGGAAAAACCTCATCGTCTATTACAAGAGCGGCACCGTCGCTTCGCTGACGCACGCGGGGGATGTGAACTGGCAGGTGAATCTCCAGGAAAAATACGGCGAAGATACTCTCTGGTGGGACCTCGGGACATCGCCCGTTTTTGCCGGAGGCAACATCGTCATCGCCGTGATGCAGGAGGACGAATCCTACGTCGTCGCGCTCAAGCCCGAAGACGGCAGTGTCGCCTGGAAAGTGGATCGCACCTTCCCCGTGCAGGCCGAGACTGCGCAGTCCTATACGACCCCGTATGTGACGGAAATTGACGGGCAGCAAACGATCGTCATCTGGGGCGCGGATCGTCTCACCGGCCACGACCCTAAGGATGGCAATACGCTCTGGACCTGCGGCGGATTCAACCCCGAAGACAAAGCAATGTGGCGTGTCATCGCCTCGCCCGGCTTCAGCGACGGCATCGCCGTGGTGCCCTACGGCCGCACCAAATTCACCGCCGCAGTCAAGCTCGGCGGAAGTGGTGACATCACCGCGAGCGCCCGTCTCTGGGAACGCACCGACCTCGGGGCCGACTGCCCGACTCCGGTTGCGAGCGGGGGCAAGGTCTACGTCCTCTCTGATCGCGGACAGATCAACTGCATCGACGTCAAGACCGGCAAAGACATCTGGGTCGATGCTATCCCGCGGGCCTCGGCGAATTACTACTCGTCACCCATTCTCGCCGGAGACCTCCTCTACTGCGCTCGCGAGGACGGTGTCGTCGCGGTCGTCAAAGTCAGTGACACGGGAATGGAAGTGCTCTCCACCAACGACATGGGTGAACTCATCGCGGCGGCTCCGGTGCCGGTGCGGAACAAGCTTCTCATCCGTGGGGCGGAGCATCTCTTTTGCCTGGGCGCTCAGTGAGCCAAACGCCCGCTTTTTTTGACGGATCATGGCCCGCATCGAAAACCCTGACATCATCCTCATCGGCAGCGGCATCATGTCCGCCAATCTGGGCGCGCTGCTGAAGAAGCTCGATCCGTCGCTCAGCATCCAGGTCTACGAAGTCACCGACAAGCTCGCGCAGGAGAGCTCTGACGGCTGGAACAATGCGGGGACCGGTCATGCCGGCATCTGCGAGCTGAGCTATACCCCGGGGCGTGAGCCCGACGGTTCGGTGAACGTGAACAAGGTCATCGAGATCTTCGAGCAATTCGAGTATTCCAAGCAGTTCTGGGCTCATGCCGTGGCGAGCGGGATGATAGACCGGCCGGCGGAATTCATTAATCCGCTCCCGCACATCAGCTTCGTCCATGGTGAGGAGCAGGTCGATTTTCTCAAAGCCCGCCATGCCGGGATGGCCGCCCACCATTTCTTTTCCGAGCTGGAATACACGACCGACCGGGATCGCATTGCGAGCTGGGCGCCGCTCCTCCTCGAGGGGCGTGGCGATGTCCCCATCGCCGCGACGAAGATGGACAGCGGCACCGATGTGAACTTCGGCGAGATCGCGAGGAGACTGATGGGCTGGCTCGGGCAGCAGCCTGGCTGCGGCGTGGCGGCGGGCCATCGCGTCACCGACCTCACGAAGACGGGGGCGGGCTGGGATGTCAGCGTGCGGCATCTCGCGAGCAGCGAAGTCTACACCAATCGCGCCAAGTTTGTTTTCATCGGAGCCGGCGGCGGCAGTCTGCGCCTGCTGCAAAAGGCGGGGATCCCCGAGGCGAAAGGGCTCGGTGGTTTCCCCATCGGCGGTCAGTGGCTCGTCTGTGACAATCCCGAACTGGTCGCGAAGCACACCGCCAAGGTCTACGGGCAGGCTCTCGATGCCGCACCGACGATGGCGGTTCCCCATCTCGACACCCGCATGCTCGATGGGAAAAAGACGCTCCTCTTCGGGCCTTTCGCGGCGTTCACGACCAAGTTCCTACACCGCAAAGGCAGTGTCCTCGATCTCCCGGGCTCGATCCGCCCTGACAATATCGCCACGCTTATCAAGATCGGGATTCACAATCTCGAGCTGGTGCGTTACCTCATCCAGCAGGGGACCCAGAGCATGGCCGATCGCATGAAAGTGCTTCACGTCTTTTACCCCGCCGCCGAGGCGAAGGACTGGCGACTCATCGACGCCGGCATCCGCGTGCAGGCGATCAAAAAGACCGACGGAGAAGCGGGGATCGTGCATTACGGAACCGAAGTCATCACCGATGCCGACCGCTCTCTCTCCGCACTGCTCGGTGCGTCGCCCGGCGCCTCGGTTTCGGTTCACATCGTCCTCGAGGTCATCAAAAAATGTTTTCCCCAAGTCCTCGCGAGTGACGAAGGCAAGGCCCGGATGAAGGCCATGATCCCGATTTACGACGAAGACATAAAGCTGCCCGGGAACGCAGCGCGCTACCGTGAGGTGAGTGAAACGGCGGAGCGGGCGCTGGGGTTGGGATGAGGTGTTGCGCACACCTCGAATTGAGTACGGAACCGCCGCATCTTACGTGATGGCTGACGGATAAGGAGACCGCGGGGGAGCTATTGTCTTTGATAGCGCGGATGCGGACTGTCCTGCGACACGTTTGCCGAGGTCAGCGGGTGAAGTCGTGGGGCGGGTCGGGGATGCGCGGAAAAGAAATCCTCCAATTCAAAAAATATTCAAAAATCCCCTTGCCCTACCCGCCCAATTTTTGCTATACCAGACTACCGCATTCGCCATGAAGCTCGCCCCCCCCCCCCCGCGATTTCTCCTTCCTGCTTCCCTGGCCCTTCTCATCGCCCTCTCCGGCCTGAGCGGATTCCATGCCGAGGATGACCCGAATGACACCTACGTCTACGACCGCACCGAGAGTGTCCTCCATCTCTCGCTCGACGCACCGGGTGGCACTTCACTCGATTCGGGCAGCGCGGCAGCCCCTGTCGGGGTCTTTCTCCAGCGCTATTCCTGGCAGATCTGGCGGCAGCCTTCGACGGGCTACGAAGAATACCGGGACGCCAGCAGCACGCCAGAGTCGGGTGCGGCGGTGAGCCTTTCCCTTTCGGAAAACATGGGCACCCTCGGCGACACGACCCTCACCACCAATGCCGAGGGTCTCGCGAGCACGACCTTCTCGCCCAATGGTGGCTTCGGCGGGGTCTATCTCAATGCCGCGGTCGAGAACAGCACCGCGTCTCTCTTCTTCGACCTGACCTACACAAGCCCCGGCGATGACACCTACGTCTACTCCCGCACCGAAGGCACGCTCGTAGCAGAGCTGACGCCGACGGGGTCGACCAGCTTTGTCTACTCGGGTGAACCCCGCGATCTGTCTCTCTCGGTCCGCTACGAGACCTGGGATGTCATGTCCAACGGTCTTGGAGTGTCCCGCAATGAAAACCTCACGAGCGCCCCGGCCGAGGGGGCTTCGGTCCATTGGGTCTCCGAGAGCGGCGATGCCTCGGTCTCGGGCTACGGTCTCGTCGATTCGGTGGGCTTGTGCCAGGGCAGTCTCATGATGGGTTCGGGGGACGCGATCATCCGCGCCGAGATCTCTTACGCGACC
>JBDNIL010000377.1:0-10450 GCA_041688355.1 Verrucomicrobiales bacterium
AAACGAGGGGGACCTCGTCTGCGCCTCGGCCAGGATCACGCCCAACCTCATCAACTTCATGGCCACCCATGGGCGCGGCCTCATCTGCGCCCCGATCACGCAGGAGGCCGCTGATCGCCTCGGCCTGCCCCTCATGGTGCGCCGCAACACTGAATCGCACGGTACGAACTTCACCGTCGCGGTCGATGCCGCCTCGGGCGTCACCACCGGGATCAGCTCGGCCGACCGCGCCCGCACCGTCGAGGTGCTCGCCAACCCGCTCTCCGAACCGCAGGACCTCGTCCGCCCCGGCCACATCCTGCCTCTCCAGGCCAAGCAGGGCGGAGTCCTCCGTCGCGCCGGACACACCGAGGCTGCCGTCGATCTTGCCCGTCTCGCCGGCCTCGAGCCTGCCGGAGTCATCTGCGAGATCCTCAACGAGGACGGCACCATGGCCCGGCTCCCCCAACTCCTCGAGTTCGCCGAAAAACACCAGCTCAAGATCGGGACAATCGAGGCCCTCATCGACTACCGCCGTAGTGAGGAGAAACTGATCGAGCGCATCGAAAAGATCCAGATGCCGACCGACTTCGGTGTTTTTGACCTCATCATTTACGCCAGCACCCTCAATCCTGAAGAGCATCACCTCGCCCTTGTCAAAGGCGACATCCTCCCCGACGAACCCGTCCTCGTGCGGGTGCATTCCGAGTGCCTCACCGGCGATGTCTTCGGCTCGCGCCGCTGCGACTGCGGCAGCCAGCTCCACTCCGCCCTCGCCCAGATCGAAGAGGCCGGCAAAGGAGTGCTCGTCTACATGCGACAGGAAGGCCGCGGCATCGGCCTCGCCAACAAGATTCGCGCCTACAAGTTGCAGGAAGAGGGGCTCGATACCGTCGAGGCCAACGAGCGACTCGGCTTCGGGTCCGACCTTCGCGACTACGGCATGGGAGCGCAGATCCTCTACGACCTCGGGGTGCGCAAGATCCGGCTCATGACCAACAACCCCCGCAAAGTCGTCGGACTCGACGGCCACCGGCTCGAGATCGTGGAGCAGGTCCCGATAAAAACCGTGCCGAACGAGCACAACGAACGCTACCTCGGGACCAAACGCGACAAGCTCGGCCATATTCTCTGAGACCTTGGCTACCCTTGCGCAGCAGTTGCCAACTCGGCAGCTCGCCCCTACCGTGGTCGTCCATGAGCAAATCCGCCCCCGATTCCCCGGCTCCAACAGAGCAGCAAGGCACCGTCTGCATCGTCGCGAGCCGATACAACGCCACCTTTACCGACGCCCTCGTTGCCGCCGCGAGCGAGACCCTCGCGAAACTCGCTCCCGCGCTCGAGGTGCGGGTCATCCGCGTGCCCGGGGCCTTCGAGATCCCCGTCGTCGTCGAGGCGGTCGCCTGTGGGGAAGTGCAGCCGCTCGCGATCATCGCCCTCGGCGTCATCATTCGCGGCTCGACGGCCCACGCCGATCTCATCGCCGCCTCGATCACCCGCAGTCTCGCGGACACCGGGGTCTCGCATCTCGTGCCCGTGATTCACGAAGTCCTCCTCGTGGAAAATGCCGCCCAGGCCGAAGTCCGCACTCTCGGCGACGAACTGAACCGCGGCCGCGAAGCCGCCGAAGCCGCCGTCGCGATGATCGAGGTGATGGCCTCTCTCGACTGATCCACCGAACGCCCTCCTTTCCCATGACCGACCATCACCCTGACAAAATCGTCTTTCTCGATCGTGACACGACTGACCGGGGTGACATCGATTTCTCCGGCCTCGAAGCGCTCGGCGAACTCGTCAGCTACCCCACGAGCACCCGCGAGGAGACCGCCGCCCGCATCGCCGACGCCGACATCGTTCTTACTAACAAAACCGTCATCGGCGCCGCCGAGATGGATGCGGCAAAAAACCTCAAGCTCATCCAGGTCGTCGCCACCGGGGTGAATAACATCGATCTCGACGCCGCGCGGGAGCGCGACCTCGCCGTCTGCAACGTGAGCGGCTACAGCACCGAAGCGGTCGCCCAGCATGTCTTCGCGAGCCTGCTCAATCTCGTGAGCAACGTCCACCGCTTCGCCGCCGAGCCGGAAAAATGGGCAGAGTCCCCCATCTTCACCCGGCTCGACTATCCCGTCACCGAACTCGCCGGGAAGACCATCGGGATCGTCGGACTCGGCTCCATCGGCAGCGCCGTAGCCCGCATCGCCGGGGCCTTCGGCATGAAGGTGGTCGCCTACGGGCGTAAAGGAGCCTCGAACGAGGGACCGATCCCGCGTCTCGGTCACGCGGCCTTTTTTGCCTGCGCCGACGCCATCACCCTGCATTGCCCGCTCACTCCCGAGACCCGCCATTTCATCAACAGCGATTCCCTGAAATTGATGAAACCCGGGGCCGTGCTCATCAACACCGGACGCGGAGATCTCGTCAACGAGGCCGACCTCGTCGCCGCCCTGCAGGCCGGCACGATCCGCGGTGCCGCCGTCGATGTGCTCACGCCCGAACCGCCCACCGCCGACCACCCCTTCCTCGTCGCCTGCGCCGCCGGACTCGACAATCTCTTCATCACCCCCCACACCGCCTGGAGCGCCTGCGAAGCCAGGCAAAGGCTGCTCGACGGGATCGTCTCGAACATTCGCGCCTTCCGTGAAGGCGAGAAGGTGAATCGGATGGTGTGACGAAAGAGTATGGAAGATGCGGCCTAGGGCTTTTCACGCAACAGGGCGGTGAGGACACCGTGGAGGAGTTTTACCTCTTTTTCCGACGCCAAAGTCCGGGAGAAAAGGCTGCGGAGGGTTTTCAGGGTGGTCGGTTTCAGATCGGGGGTGAGAAAGAAGCCGCGTTCGTCGAGCGACTGCTCGAGACGATCGAGGAAGCGGTCGAGATCTGCCCGACTCGCGGGAGCGGGAGCGCCAGAGTAAGAATCGGACGGCTTCGTAGCTCTGCTCGTAGCGGCGGCACGCCTCCATTCCCATCCGAAGAGCAGGACGCACTGGGCGAGATTGATTGAGCTGAAGTCGGGGTTGGTCTCGAATCGCATCAGCATCCCCGCCCGCGCGATCACCGCATTATCCAACCCGGAAGCCTCGGGACCGAAGATCACGGCGACGCGGGCACCGCTCGCACCCCAGTCGGCGACCTTGGCGGATGCCTCGCCCGAACCCACGACGGGCACGGCGAGGGAGCGGTCGCGGGCCGAGGTGGCGACGACATACTGGCAATCGGCAACAGCGCCCTCGAGGGTCTCGAAGACCTCCACCTTTTCGAGGACGCGGTCGGCATCGGCTGCGGTGGCGACGGCGGCGGGATTCGGCCATCCGTCACGCGGACGCACGAGCCGCAGGTGTTCGAGACCGCAATTGAGCATGGCCCGGGCGCACATGCCGATGTTCTCCCCCATTTGCGGCTCCACGAGAATGATGACGGGCTGATGATTGATTGGCATGAAAGGCTGTGCGAAGGTTCTGCCATGGAAGTCCCGGAAACCATTACTTGTGTCGATTGCGGGCAGTTGGCGCATCGACTGAGCTATCCTCCCGAAGAAGGCTGGGAAATCGGGGACTATGTCGCCTATCGTTGCTCGGGTTGCAACGACCGATGGGACCTCCAGGTCTGCGACGAGGACGCGGCGCCCACTTTTGTCTCCTACGCCTCGGAGTACCGCGCGATCCTTGAGGAGAGGAATAGGCCGGAGGCCTAGTTCTTAGTGCTTAGTTCTTAGTTTTTTATGAGCAGTCAGAAACACATTCTTCTTTTTGATAGTGATTGTCCCCTTTGCACCTTTCAGAGTCGGCTCCTTTCCTGGATGGACTGGTTCGGCGTGGTCGAGATGGTGCCGCTGAAGGATGCGCGGGCGGCTGAGGCTGCGCCGGGGATCACGCGGGAAGATCTCCTCGAGGCGATCCACTGTGTCACACCGGAAGGCGAAATCTATCGAGGGGCGCGGGCGATCCGTTTTCTCGGGATGCGCATCCCTCTTCTCATACCGACGGGACTTTTCCTCTGGATCCCGGGGGTGATCAGGATCGCGGAGATCGTTTACGCCTTTGTTTCGAAACACCGCCTTTTCCTCAGCAAAATCTTCGGCTGCAAGGGTGCCTGCGCGATCCTGCCGGAAAAACGCGAGAGCTGAGCGGGATCACTCGGCGGCTTTTTCGGGAGCCGCACTACCCGGGGGCGTCGCCTTCGCCTCCACGACGATGGCGGTGCCGCCGCTGGTGAGATCTTTGGCCCCGAAGAAGTGGCGGTTGAAGTCCTCGTCCGCGCCGACGAAGCCATAGACCCGGCCGACCTGATGATTCGCGACCGGCAGGGTCGTGCGATATTGCTTGAGATCGATGAGCTGGGGCTCCATCTCTGATCCGTCGATCTGCACCTCGAGGCGGGGCATCATGTCGAGGTTGATGACGCCGACCTCGAGACGCGGACGGATCACGATGGAAGTGGAGATACGGGTCGTGGAGATGATGGGGAGATTGATTCCGCCGGTGTTGATGAAGGGGGTGAAGAAAGCAGGATTCCCGACCTGACCGTTGACCGATACATTGCCGATCCCTCCCGCCGGGAGGATGGCCGATCCGTAGTTGACGAAGCCTTCGAACGCGCTCGACTCTGTATTGATGTCGAGAGTGATGGAGCCGTCAGGATTGACCGTGCTGACACTCTCGCTCGTGATCCCGATGTTGCGGGTGCGAAACTCGGTCGGCGTCGCGGGCACGACCCCGCTGACGGAGCCGTTCGGCCCGACGATGATGGTGGCCGGGGCAAAAGCGGTGGGGAACGGTACCTCCTGCCCCACTGTGATGGAGCTCTTGCGCGTGGGCAACCCGGTGACAAACTGGAACTCCAGCGCCACTTCGGCGGCGGGGAACTGCGCCACGGCGATCGCCTGCTCTGCCGCGAAGATGCCCTCGGGCGTGTCGATCACGAGCACAGCCCCCTTGTTGGCGAGCATCAGAAATTTGCCCTGCGGACTGAGGACGGGATCAAGGATTGGCTTCACCGTTTCGAGCGGGGCGTAGCTGACATCGATTTCTTTCTTCACCGTCGTCTGGCCCTTAGCAATCGGCGCAAGGCAAAGGACGGGAAACAGAGCCACAAGCAAGAGCCTCACACGGATCGGAGCCATGTGACCAGTATCGCAGAACGGGGGTGGATTAGGAAGGTCAAATTCAGGCTAGAATCTCCGCCCAATTCTCGGGTTTGAACCCGACCAGGCCGATCTCCCCGCTCAACAGAAACGGCCGCTTGATGAGGTTTCCGTTTTCGGCAAGCAGGGCTAGTGCCGCTGCCTCGGTCAAGCCGGGGAGCGTGTCTTTGATCCCGAGCGCCCGATAGTCCTGACCTGAAGTATTGAAGAGTAGTCGCAATTCCCCTTTATAATAAGAGAGCATGCGCGTGAGCTCATCCGGTGAGGGCGGCTGATCACGGATCGGTATTTCTTCAAAGGTCTTTCCATTCTCTTTAAGCCACTTCACCGCTTTCCGGCAGCTATCGCATTTGGCGTAGGTGTAAATTTTCATGGGGCCTGATAAGAAAACGAAAAGGGGCGGCTCTCATGCCGCCCCTTTGATGTTTAAGATAGATGTGACTTCCGTTACCGAAGTCTCCGCCTGTCGAATTACAAATCTGCCGGCCCCGCAACACCGCCGGTGAACTTGTCATCTTCGGCTTTGTGGCCGGTAAGTACTTGGGCCGTGTATCCCCCGCGCGACTTAAAGTAGAAGAACAGCGCAAGGTAACACACCAACATGAAGGCCGGGAAATACGCCATCGTCGCGAGAGCGTTAAACTGACCCGACTGGGAGGCTGCGGACACCGCTTCGACCTGAGCAGGATCGGTCAGCGCCGCGGACTTGTCCGGATCGATCGCGAGATACTTGCCGAGCACGGAGTTCTTTTCGACGAGGATCTGCTGGGCCACCGCCGGCTGGGACTGTTGTAGTTCAACCGTAGTGGTTTTTTCCTGGACCACCCCGATGAAGGGAAAGCCGAGGACGCCGACCGCGATCATCCCGATGCCGGAAATGGCGTTGAGCGTGAGGGCTCCGCCACGAGGACACTGCTCCGAAGTCACACCGAGCATGGTGGGCCAGAAGAAGGTCTTTCCAAAAGCGTAGAGCGTCGCAGCGGCGAAGATCACAACGATTCCGGAATCTCCCGTCTTGGACAGGGCAAGCAAGCCGGCAATGGCGAGGACGGCGCTGAGAATCAAGAGGCCGATGGGGGAGAGCTTGTGAACGATGGGGCCTGCGAAGAAACGCAGTGTCATCATGATCGCGGAGGTGTAGATGAGAACCCAGGCCGCGTTGTGTCCGGCAGCTTCCATGGGAACCTTCATCAGGCCGGTGATCCAGCCATCCGTCCCGATCTCAGTGGTCGCGAGCGGCATCATGATGATGATGAGAAAGGCGAGAATACCACGGCCGAGGCTGCGAGTGTAGACCCCGAAGGCGATCACCACGATGGCGGTCAGGACATAGACGAGCCACGACGGCCACGCGAAGACCTGGGCGAGCTGGGCAAAGATGAGACCGAAACCCACGAGGGCTCCGAAGGCCCCGAATTCGCCGAGCATCTCTTTATAGGATACCCCTGCCGCCTCCCGCTCATTGACCGGGAACTTCACGCGGAGCAGCATAATGAGGTAGATCACCGCCGGCACGGCGATGATCCCAACGACGAGACGCCAGTCGCCCGATGCCGCCACATCGGCGAGGGCGATCGTGATAAGCCCGCCGATGACGAGACCACCCGGCCATCCCGCATGGAGAATGTTGAGCCACTTTGTCTTTTCGCGGCTGAACATCGTGGCCACCACCGGATTGATGAAGGCCTCGACCGTTCCATTGCCAAGGGCAAGAATGATACTGCCCCAATAGAGCAGGTTGTATCCCTTGATCTGGGCGGCAGCGAGGTCCGCGCCCTCAACTCCCTGAATCGCTCCATACGCGAGGCAGGCCAGAACGATGTAGATGACATAACACACGAATGAGAAAATCATCGCAAAGCGGTAGCCGACTTTGTCGATGATGAGGCTGAAGACGATGATAGAAATGCCGAAAGGCCAAATCCCCGCCCCAATGAGGGAACCGACGGTTCCTTTATCCAAACTGAAGTCAGCGGCGAAACGTCCTTCGCAGAGATAAATGCGACTAAAGAAGGCAAAAGCCGTCGTAATCAGGGCAATAAAACAGCCCCAGAAGAGGGCCATGGATGGTTTTTGGTCACTCATATTTTTCAGTTTTTCAAAGAAGTCTCGCGTTGGGAGGGTTGAAACTCGCGAGATAGCGGGTGCTTAGTAACAAACGGCACGCATTCCACAAGAAGAAAACGAGACAAAATCGCGCCAACCCTGACAAAATCGTGCTGAAAAGCCTGCGGCCCTTCGCAAACTCTCATGATAAAGGTTTCTTATCAAAAATATTAAAACTTGCATTTTTGAAGCTTCGATCTGATAATTCCACTAATTGCTGTGAATAACAACATGCGCGACTTTACCAGCCAACGGTTCATGGATCAGACAACGGCCAATCCCTTTCTCGAAGACGTCTTTGTCGATCAACCCGTCAATCTCCCCGGAGTCGGACGCATCCATCACCAGGTCTTCTCCCGGATCCTCGAATCCGTCGAGTCTCTCCTTAGCGGGACATCCTCCACCCACCACGCGCCCGGGATGGGCCGAGTATTCCTCATTACAGCGCCGGAAGCCGGGTATGGCAAGTCTCATCTCGTCGCCCGACTCCGCGATCACCTCGGCTCGATCGCCACGACCGTAGTGCTGCCCTTTGACCGCTCGCGTCCGGTCGCGTGGCCAGTGGCTCTCTCTTCGGTCCTCCGTCAGTTCGCCGGAACAAACCGCTCTCGCGGTCTCTCCGTCTCGTTGATCGAAGAGGTCTCGAGATTTTTTCTCTCACGCCTCGTCCTCGATGCCCTCGCCAGCGGATCAGTGAAGGAGCGCGACTGCCCCGAGGCAGCGACGCGGATGCGCTCTGACTTTGCCTCGCTCTTCGCCCGGGATTCGGATTCAAAAATCCTCGCCTGGGTCGACAAGCGCTCAACCGATCTCGCCCGTCTCGCCAACCCCGATTTTTCCCGCAACCTCGGGATGGGCCAGTCCGAGCTCGGGTTCTGGACCCGGGTCTTTGTCGATCTCAATATTCGCGAAGAAAGTGCTCTCGACCGTCTTCGCGGTCTCTCAAACGGGGAAGCTCGCGAGCGACTGGTGCAACTGCTCCGTATCACGACTGACTATCGACCGGTAATGATCGTGGCCGATGGACTCGACGGTTTTTTTGCTTCAGAGAGCGCCGGCATGGACATTGCCGAGATCGTCAACGGAATCCGCGAAAAAGTCCCGCGCTCGGTGACGCTAGTCTGCCTGAACGAGGACGTCTGGACCTCGGTGTTTGAGAACCAACTCCCCTCCGCATGGCTCGATCGCCTCACCTCCGAGACCGCCCGTCTGCGCCCGATCACACCCGAGGCAGCCACCGACCTCGTGAAAAGCCGACTCCGCCGCACCTCGCTTTCAGAGCGTGCCGTGAGCCGGTTCACCCTGCGTCTCAGCGACGACCATCTCTGGGTCGATGCCGAGACGAAACTCTCTCCCCGGGCCGTCCTGCGCCAGGCCGGCGATCTCTGGACACGCGAATCGTCCTCCTACCTGCAGGCGGAGCCCGCAGAAGACAACTTTACCTCGATCGCCGAGGAGCCTCTCAGCAAACTCACGGATAAGGCTGACTTTTTCGCAGCGCTTCAGGACGACGGCCCCTCTCCCGCCTCCAGTGTTACGCCTCCTCCGCTGCCGCCATTTCAGGAATCCTCCCAACCCGCACCGATCCAGGACAATCCCTTTTTCGGTTCCCCCTCGCGGATGCGGGAAACGGAACTCGCTGGAATCGACTCTATCATCAGCGACATCCGCGGTTCCGGTAAGACGGTGGTGAGCGAGTCCCCCGACGTAAGACTCGGAGGAGACACCGACCTTCCCCCCATCCCGGAATCGCTTCCCGCTGAAGCGGCAGCAGATACGATGCAGCAATCGGTCTGGCATCCCGCCCGGGAGTTCACTCAGCCGGTCAGCGCGGGTCCCGCACCGGCGCCTGTGACGACGGACTCGGAAGCAGCCGTGAGCTTCACCGGAGGCCCAAAATTCGCTTCGCCGAAAGCCGCTTCCCCTACGCCCCTGCCGACGATTGCTCCGGCGCGGGAACTGCGCGTCCTCACCCGCGCCACCCTCGAACAGGTCCTCGCCCGTCGGGAAAAAGAATTCCTCGCCGGTCCCGCGTTGACTCTCGATCTCGAGCGTCTCGAGCGTTTCATCCGCACGGTGGGCCGCCAGCACGCCGCCCTCGGCCAGCAGGAAGAACGCTACCCGAGCAGCCGCAGCGTCTGCCTGCGCTGGAATGTCCGCAGCCAGTCCGTCCTGATAGGATTCGAATCACCACGTAACGTTTACTTCTGGAACAATCTCCTCCAGCAGTCACTCTCCTCGAATCGCCAGGAGAAAATCGCGGCCTTTTCCCACCATTCCGAGCCCTTCGATCCCGCTCTTTTTTCCAGCTTCGGGTTCAGCCCTGCCGTGATCAGCGCCCGCGTCGATGTCATCGAAATGAATGATCGCGAACTCGCCATGCTCTACGCCGCCGACATCACCCTGCTTGAACTCGAGTCCACCCCCGAAGCGGAAAAGGCGACCCAGCTTATAACCCTGCACCTCGACCCGCTCTGGCGCCGCATGATCCAGCCCGTGTGAGGCCTTTTCCAACGCCCGCGAAGCCCGACATCTCATTTTGAGATTGCGAACCCTCTCCGCAGAAAATACATGAAATTCTATGACTCTGATGCGGTTTCGTCCTCCCAGCTATGGAGCGTGCCTCGCTTCGATCCTGTTTCTTTCAGGATGCGAAAAACCGGGGGAACAGCAGACGACGGCGATGCAGACCTACCCCAGACGGACAACACGGGCCGACCGCTGGAGGCGACCATCATCGGTCGGAACGCCACTTCGATCACGGTGATACGGAAAAGTGACGGCGCCCGCTTTGAGATTCCCTACAATCGACTTTCAGAAGCCAATCAGGCATTCGTGGTCACCCTGGCCCCTCCATGCGGTATCCTTTCCCGCCCCTCTTGAAACGGCGGACTCGCCGCCTACTGACTATCCAGAAAGAGGAATTCTCGGATTCCGGCGCATCTGGCTCCTGGAAGTCGATAGCCTGATTCGAAAGAACGAGAATATCCTCTCCCAAATGGATCCGAAATCGGTAAAGGGCCGCTCCCTCCGGAGCGAGAACGAGAGACTGATTCGGGAGCGAGGCGAGCTGGCCGAGGAGATCTCCGACCTCGAGTCCAAGTGACCGCCAGGGCCCCGCTGCTCATCCCGGATTCTCTTCCCGATCGCCTCCTCGATCAGACACGCTTTTCGCGGAGACGAGCGCGACTGACCGCCTCTTTACGAACCTCTCCCGTCGTG
>JBDNIL010000054.1:0-9095 GCA_041688355.1 Verrucomicrobiales bacterium
AGGCGCGTAGAATCCGCGCAAACGGCGGCATGGTCAAACGTTAATCCTACCGCGAAGGGGACGAACCAACGACGCGTCCTCCACCGCTGGGCATCACGACGCGGAGTTTCCCGACTGCTTTGACAACGGCGACCGCGGCGGACTCGATCTCTTCGGCAGTGGTGAAGCGCGAGAGCGAGAATCGCACACTGCTGCGGGCGCGGGCAGCGGAGTGACCCATCGCCCGGACGATGCGGCTCGGCTGGACCGCCCCGGTGCTGCATGCGGACCCCGGCGAGCAGCACACTCCCGCCTCGTCGAGGAGGATGAGGATGCCCTCGCCATCGACGCCGGGAAAATGGAGATTGCTCGTGTTCGGGAGCCGATTACCGGGTTCGCCGTTGATGACGATATCGGGCAGCGCGGCGATTACAGCGGCTTCGAAGGCGTCGCGGAGAGCGGCGATGCGCCCGGCGTCGGCGAGATGACGGACGGCCAGTTCCGCCGCGACACCGAAGCCGACGATGGCCGGGACATTCTCTGTTCCCGAGCGGCGATCCTGCTCCTGACCGCCTCCGAGTGTCTGCGGTTCGAAGCGGGCGTGACGGTTCAGGTAGAGCGCGCCGATGCCTTTCGGCCCGTGCAATTTATGGGCCGAGAGGGAAAGGGCGTGCACCGTCAGCGCGGACACATTGAGAGGGATTTTCCCGACTGCCTGGACGGCGTCGGTGTGGAAGTAGACGCCGTGCTCCGCCGCGATCGCCGCAGCCTGAGCGAGCGGACTGAGCACTCCCGTCTCGTTGTTCGCGAGGATGAGACTGGCGATCGCGACCGATCCCTCCGCGAGAGACATCCGCCAGGCCTCGAGGTCGAGCTGCCCGGTCGAGTCAACAGGATTGAGTCGCAGACCATACCCTGTTGACTGGTGATGTTTCAGGACCTCCTCCACCGCGCTGTGCTCGACGGTGGAGCTGACGAGAGTGCGGCAGTCGGGACGCAGCGCGAGGGCGGAGCGGATCGCGGTATTATTCGACTCGGTCCCGCCACTGGTGAAAACGATCTCGCCGGGTTGCGCGCCGATGAGGGTGGCGACCTGCTCGCGGGCGCGCTCGACGGCCTTGCGCGCGTCGCGGCCGAAGCGGTAGCCAGACGAGGGATTCCCGTAATGATCTGCGAGCCAGGGCAGCATCGCCTCGAGCACCTCTGGCGCGATCCGGGTCGTGGCGTTGTTGTCGAGATAGATCATGCGGAACGTCTTACTGTAGACTCACTTCAAAGCGCTCGCCGAGAAAATGCCCGAGGGTCTCGCCGACGAGGAAGAGGGAACCGGTCACGAGCGTTTTGCCTCCGCGGGACCGCGCGCCCTCGACGGCTCCGGCCAGGGAAGCGAACTCGGCCTGCGGCAAGTCGCCGCCGCCCGCTTCCGCGAGCGATGCCCGCATCTCCTCAACGGTGAGGCGTCGCTCGGACTTCACCGTCACGAAGGTGACTGAAGCGAGGAGAGGCAGCAATTCGCGGAAGATGCCGACCACATCCTTCGAGCCGACAGCCCCAAAGACGAGGTGGGCTTTCTCATCCCCGAACTCCGCCTGCCACGTCCGGAGCAGCACCGCAGCGGCGGCGGGATTGTGCGCGCCGTCGAGGATGAGGTCGTCTGCGATCCTCTGAAAACGCCCCGGCCAGACGGTGGTCGCGACTGACTGGCGTATGCCCTCCTGAGTGAGTCGGTCCCCCTCGAGACGGCAGGCAGCCTCTACGGCGAGGGCGGCATTGTCGCGCTGATGCGGCCCTTTTAATCCTGTCTCCCAGTCGTCCGGCAAACCGTGTGCCTCGACGCAGGGGATGCCAAGAGTGAGGGCGCGGCGACCGACGACGTCGCGGGCGTCGGGATGGAGTTCGCCGATGATGACGGGAACGCCCGGCTTGAGGATGCCGGCCTTTTCCCCTGCAATCTCCCGGATCGTCTCGCCGAGCCACTGCTGGTGGTCGAGCCCGATCGGCGTGATGACGGTGACATTCGACCCCACGGCATTGGTCGCGTCGAGTCGTCCGCCCATCCCCGTCTCGAGGATGATGATCTCACAGCCTTCGTCGAGGAAATGGCGCATCGCGAGGGCGAGGCTGAGTTCAAAAAAGGTGGGATGGGTCTCCCAGTCGAAAACGAGCTGCCGCAGCCGCGTCAGACCCGCCGCGACGGTGTCCTCGGAAATCATCGTGCCGCTCACGCGGATGCGCTCGCGGTAGGTGACGAGGTGGGGCGAGGTGAAAAGGCCGGTCCGAATCCCCGCATCGCGGAGGATGCGATCGGTGAAGGCGCAGACCGATCCCTTGCCGTTCGTCCCCGCGACGTGGAGGATCGCCGGGCCGGGCGCGTCGGGGGCTATGGCCTGAGCCAGGAGAAGACGGCGCGCATTTTCCAAACCCAGCTTGATGCCGAAAGTCTGCGTGCCGTAGAGCCAGTCGATGGATGTCTGATAGTTCAAGGTCCGGGAATTACGGACAAAGAAAAAGCCCTGTCCACGGTAATTACCGCGGACAGGGCCCGGATGCTAAATGAATGTTTTTCGAGGGGATGCGGAATTAGAACGAGACGCGAGCGCCGACGAGGATGGCGTGGCTGGCCGGATCGTCTTCGCTGGTCTGGCTGAAGTCACCGAAGTTGGTGGTGAAAGTCGACTCGGAAAGGACGAGGTAACGATACTGAGTGAAGAGGGCGAGACGCTCGGTGATCGGAATGTCGATACCCATGATGAGCTGCCAGGCGAAGCCGCCGTCGCTGTCATCATACTCGATCGTATCGATGTCGCCGACCATGCTGGTCCAGGCGTAACCGACACCACCACCGAAGTAACCGGTCGCCTTGCCGAGGGGAACTTCTTTCAGCATGTTGAACATGACCGACTTCGTCGAAATGCGGAAGTCAGCGGGAAGAATGAAGTTCGCATAGTGGAGCTGGCCGACTTCGTTGCTCGTGTAGGAGCCTTCCAGTTCGAAACGGCTGCCACCGAGGAGGCTGGAATACTGACCGATACCACCACCGGCGGTCCATCCGTTCTCCAGATCGAAGTCGATCGGAACGGCGGAGGGGTCAATCGCATTGTGACCGGCATACCCGGGAGGGCAATGCGCCTGCCAGTCCGCGTCGAGGTCGAAGGCACCCATCGTGTCCCACGAGCCGCCGAAGTCGATCCCGCCGTATCCGAAGACGTAGCCTTTGAAGGGCGACGCAGCGATGGGGTTCTTCGAAATCGGAGACTTCGAGCTGAAACGATATTCACCCGAAAGGGCGGGGGAAGACGCCGCCACCAGAACGGCGGCGAGCACAACAGTGGCGAGTCTAATATTTAGCTTTTCCATATGGCAATTTAATATCAAAATTATGGTAATTCAACAAATAAACCATAAATTTAAGAAATTTTTATAATTAAACGGTCTGAATCGCTCTACTGCGGACAAAGTTTGGGGGGAACTGTCCCAAATCGTCCGCGATCGGTCCCGGCAGGATCAAAATCGACCTTACAAGGTGCCCAATCCGTGGTTTGTTCCAACACGACACCCATGGAGCTCCCCAAACCACTCCCCTCTGCCTTCGGAATGACCCTCGACGACTGGATCGCGTGGTCCGAGGCGCACGGCCAGACCCGCTTCCGAGCGAAGCAGATCGTGCAGTGGCTCTATGAAAAGCGGGTCAAGGGCTGGGAGGAGATGACGAATCTGAGTCAGGCCCTCCGCGACCAGCTCAGGGAAAGCTTTTCCCTGGATCGCCTCCCCGTGGTGCGCCTCACCGGATCGCAGGATACGACACGGAAGTTCCTCTTCCGCCTCCACGACGGTCGACTCGTCGAGACCGTGAAGATCCCCGCGAATGTCCACTTCGACGGCGGGCGCAGTGACCGCATCACCCTCTGTGTCTCCAGCCAGGTCGGCTGCGCCTACGACTGCAAGTTCTGCGCAAGCGGTCTCGCGGGCTTCACCCGCAATCTCGAGGTGAACGAAATCGTCGGGCAGGTCCTCGCCGCCGAGGAAGAGGCCGGGGAGACCGTCTGTAACATCGTCTTCATGGGCATGGGGGAGCCGCTCGCCAATCTCACGCGCCTCACCAAGGCCCTCGAGATCCTCAACGCACCCTGGGGTATGAACATCGGCGCCCGCCACATGACCGTCTCCACGAGCGGCCTCGCCCCCCAGATCGAAAAGCTCGCCCTCCTGCCGATGCAGATCCGCCTCGCGATCTCGCTCCACGGAGCCACCGACGAAGTGCGCAGCAAGATCATGCCGGTGAACAAGACGTATCCCCTCGCCCGGCTCTTCGAAGCCCTCGGAACCTGGCGCGATCACAAGAAGCAGATGATCACTTTTGAATACATCCTCATCGAGGGCATCAATGATCACCTCGCCCAGGCCGACATCCTCGCCAAACGCGCCCGCTCGATGGAGGCCAAGGTGAACCTCATTCCCTACAACACCGTCGAAGGGCTCGAGTGGAAGCGCCCCTCCGAGGTCCAGCAGGAGGCCTTCCTCGCCGTCCTCAAAAAAGCCGGCGTCACCGCCACCCTCCGCCGCGAAAAAGGCCACGACATCGACGCCGCCTGCGGCCAACTGCGCCTGCAGGAGGAGACGGCTGAGGGGATTGTGACCGTTGGCGTGAAAAGCGTCACCCCTTGAACTGCGCGACGAGCCCGGTCATGGTCTCTTTGGCATCGCCGTAGATCATGCGGGTATTTTCGCGGAAGAAGAGACTGTTCTCGAGACCGGAAAATCCCGCTCCTTTGCCGCGCTTGAGGGCGAAGACGGTGCGGGCCTTGTAGGCGTTGATGATGGGCATGCCGTAGATGGGACTGCCCTCGTCTTCGACGGCGGCGGGATTGACGACATCGTTGGCCCCGATGACGATCGCGACATCGACGGTCTCGATGATGGCGTTGATGTCATCCATCTCGCAGAGCTGCTCGTAAGACACGTCTGCCTCGGCGAGGAGCACGTTCATGTGGCCGGGCATACGACCGGCGACGGGATGGATCGCGTAGCGCACCTCGGCACCGTTTCTCTCAAGGATCGTTCCGAGCTCTTTCACGGCGTGCTGGGCCTGCGCCACGGCCATGCCGTAGCCGGGCACAAAGACGACGGACTGGGCTGCTTCGAGGATGTAAAAGGCGTCCTGCGTTGAGATCGCTTTCATCTCGCCCTCGACCGCAGCGGAATTGCCGCTCCCCGCACCGAAGCGGCCGAAGAGGACGTTGCCGAGAGTGCGGTTCATCGCCTTGCACATGATGACGGTGAGGATGATCCCCGAGGCCCCGACGAGACAACCGGCCACGATGAGCACGTTATTAAAGATGACAAAACCGGCCGCCGAGGCCGCGATACCCGAGAAGCTGTTGAGGAAGGAGATGACGACGGGCATGTCGCCGCCGCCGATCGGGATGACCCCGAGGACCCCGAGCGCGAGCGCGAGCACGATGATGACATAGAGCGCCCAGACGGCGTGAGTCACGACAAAGATGCCGCCGACGACGAGGAGGGCGAGGAAGACAAGCGAGTTGATCGCTTTCTGCCCCGGGAAGGTCAGAGCGGATCCGCTCATTTTTCCGGCGAGCTTGAGGTAGGCGACGAGACTGCCGGTGAAGGTGATGCCGCCGACGAGGATCGCGAAGATCACGGCGAAGGCGGTGAAGATCGGATACTCGGATCCTGTGAAGTCGTTTTCACGGGCGAACTCCGCCCAACCGACGAGGAGCGAGCCGAGACCCCCGAAGCCGTTGAAAAGAGCGACGAGTTCGGGCATACCGGTCATCTGGACGCGTCTCGCCCAGATCACTCCGATGACTGAGCCGATGAGGAGGCCGGCTCCGATCCAGGTGTAGTCGAGTCCGCTCTCGAGGAGCGTGACGACGACGGCGAGCAGCATCCCTACGGCGGAGATGAGGTTGCCTTTTCGCGCGGTGTCGGCCGAGCCGAGCATCTTGATGCCGAGGATGAACAGCACCGAAGCGACGATGTAGGAAAGATTGATGATGAATTCCATGAAAATAAAGGCGTCGAAATTAGCGTTGGTTCCTTACTTCCCCTTCTTTTTGAACATCGCGAGCATGCGATCCGTGACCATGTAGCCGCCGACCACGTTGATCGTCGCGAGGATGAGGGCAACAAACCCGAGCCACATGCTCAGCTCACTGCCGGAAGCGCGGATCGCGACGATGGCCCCGACCATGGTGATGCCCGAGATCGCATTCGATCCGGACATGAGCGGGGTGTGGAGCTGGCTCGGGACTTTCTGGATCAGCTCGAAGCCGAGGAAAGCAGCCATGACGAAGACGAAGATGAGGAGAATGAGTTCCATGGAAAAGGAGCGGTTTTGCTGTTTAGCGGGTTTGCTGTTTAGCTTTTAAAACGTTCGTGGACGATGGCGCCGTCGTGAGTAATGAGGCAGCCTTTCTGGATTTCGTCGGCGGGGTTGATTTGGAAGGTTTTGGCCTCTTTGTCCCAGAAATGCTCGATCATGTTGGCGAAGTTCGCCGCGAGGACCTGGGAGGCGTGCTTGGAGACGCGCCCCTCGAAGTTGGCGAGGCCGATGAGTTTGACACCGTTCGCGGTGACGACCTCTTCGCCGGGGACGATGCCCTCGACATTGCCGCCGGTCTCGGCGGCGAGATCAACGATGACACTGCCGTAGGCCATGCTCTCAACGACGTCCTTTTTAATCAGGATGGGCGGCTTGCGCCCGAAGACCTTCGCGGTAGTGATAACGACATCGCTCTGGGCACAGACTTTGGCCTGGGCCTGGATTTGTTTTTCGAGCTGCTCGGGGGTGAGTTCTTTCGCGTAGCCCTGATCGGTCCCGGCGGTGTCACCGAGGTCGATGCGCAGGGCCTTGGCTCCGAGCGACTCGGCCTGCTCGAGAGCCTCGGGCCGCACGTCGAAGGCGGTGACCCGGGCACCGAGGCGCTTCGCGGTGGCGATGGCCTGGAGTCCGGCGACCCCGATACCGAGGACAAAGACCTTCGCCGGGGAAATCGTCCCGGCGGGGGTCATCATCATGGGGAAGATGGTGTTCATGCTGTTCGCCGCGACGATGACCGAGACGTAGCCGGCGAGGTTCGCCTGTGAGCTGATCGCGTCCATTTTCTGCGCGAGAGTGGTCCGCGGGATCATCTCGAGGCTGATCGCACTAACTTTCTGATCGGCGAACTTCGTGATGAGATCCTTTTCGTTAAAGGGATCGAGGAAGCTGATGTGGATAGAGCCGGCCTTGAGTTTGCCGACCTCCTCGACGGAAGGCTTGCGCACCCGGGTGACAAGGTCGGCGGAAGCGAGTGCTCCGCTCCGGTCGGAGGTGACACTCGCGCCCGCAGCGGTGTAGGCGGAATCGGGATGGTCGCAGCGCTCGCCCAGGCCCGATTCCACGATCACCTCGGCCCCGAGGCCGACGAGCTTTTTCACGGCGGCGGGATCGAGGGATGCTCGGGTTTCGATGGGGTCGTTTTCTTTGGGCGCAAAAATCTTCATGCCGGACAAGTCAGCCCCTTGGGTTCATGAGGGGGGCAAAGGCGCTATCGTAGCAGCAGCCGTGGCGGTGTCGACCTCATTTCTTGGCGGCGCGGGTATTTGCACGGCGGATTTTTGCAAAGCTCCAAGGGACTGAGCCTTGGGACAAGAGTCGCAGGGCAAAGGAGAAGGAAAAAGAGAAATATTCAAAATTCCGCTTGCCTAACCACCACCCATTTTGCAATACAACTTTACCGAAACCGCCATGAAGCACCCCCCCCGCGATGGCCGCGCAAATTTTTTCTTTAAAAGGGCCTGATCGCTAATCGGGAAGCTGAAGGTTGTCGATTGGTTTAGGAGGGATGTTTAACGGGTTGGTTTAGCGGATTGGTTTGGTTTCTGCGGTCTGGAGGCAGACTTTGCCGGTTTCCCATTCTTCGGAGATTTCGATGAGGACGGCGGTGACGAGACGCAAGAGCGAGGATTCGCACGGGAAGAGCCCCACGACGCGGGTCCGTCGTTTGATCGGCGAGTTGAGAGTCTCGCACGTGTTTGAGGTGCGCAGCCGCTTACGCGCGGCCTCCGGCAAGCTGAAGACGGTGAAGCCTTCGGGAAGGTTCGCCTCGGCCCAAGCGGCAAGCTGCGGGGCTTTGCTTGAGTATTCTGCGACGAAGGCGGAAAGCTTCCCCTCAGCGTGGGCGCGGTCTTCCGCGTTGAAGATTCGGCGAATGTCCCCCGCGACCTTCTGCTTGAGGTCCTTGGTGGGGTTGTGAGACTGGGCGTTCTGCTGGAGGTGGAACTGGCAGCGCTGCCAAGGGCTGGAGTTCATGGTAGCACGCAAAGCGGCACGGAGGCCCTCGTGAGCGTCGGAAGTGACGAGGTTGGGGATGCCGTTATCTCGCCGGATTCCAATCGCAATGAGAGTGGCGCAGTCGCGTACGTTACCGCCGATACGGACTTTGTAGTAGGTGGCGTCGAGGAAGAGTTGGGAGATCTCGGGCAGAGGGTGGGTGCGCCATTGTTCGAACTCCTCATCGAGGGTGGCGGTAAGGTTCGAGACCCGGGTGGAGGAGACTTCGAAGCCGCAGAGCTCTCCGATGACCTTGGTGACGCGTCGGGTGCCTCACCGCCAAATCACCCAACCCTCTCCCCTCCCTCATTCAACAGGGTCTGCTCCCAGGCCTGATTCGTCGAAACCAGGATCCCCCATCCTCTTTCCCGATCGCCCAGGCGATCAGGCGATCAGCGAGCGCTACACGGTGCGGCAGGACTGGATCGCCGGGCGCCTCAACCTCGAGAGCGCCAGCAACGTGAGCCAGAGGGTCCGGCAATACCGCGTGAGGTCTGATGAAGAGAAGTCGGAGCTGGAACAGAAGTAGGAGAAGAAGTGGTGCAAATTCTAAATTCTGCCCGCTCTCGTAGGACTGACCCCTCTCGTTTTAGGGTTGGAAAAGCGAATTGCGAGCAGTCATAGTTGAAAAAGTAGACTACTAGCAGCCTGTCGGACTTATCCCGCCCGGCTGCGGAAATCGGGGATTCGGCCCGAATTTCCCCTCGTTTTCGTCATTTGTGTTCACACAAACTCCTCAAACTCATGAAAATTCTGACTCGAACCCCAATTCCCTCGCTCA
>JBDNIL010000378.1:0-6845 GCA_041688355.1 Verrucomicrobiales bacterium
AGGTTCTCCGATCAGGTCGTTCTTCAGGTCCCGTAGGACGCAGAGGTCTTCCCAATCGGCTTCCCGCATTCGCCGTGCCCCGATCTTGCGCTTCAGACCGAAGCGCTCGCGGTGGCGCGTAAAGACACTCTCGACAAAAGCGGCGCTGCCAAACACTCCGCCGTCGATCAGGTAGCGAACCCGGCGGCGGATGACCTGCTTCAAGGGCAGCTTGCCGCCAATCACCACCTCGGCCTCGACCTCCTCGGGCGTGAAACCCCGCCTCGGGTGCGTCGGGCTGTCCGCGTTTGCCTCATCTGGCAGCGCCCGCTCACACCCGCCGCAACCGCAGGCGGTTCATCGCCCGTCCCTCGGCCAGCCATTGCTCCTCAAAATCGGTTTTGGCGTAGAAAAAGTCTCCGTCCGGCCAGGTCTCTTCGGTAAAAAAATCGCAGCCTTCCTGGACCTCGATCGCCTCGTCATAGTAAGGGCGGTCGTCGGTGAGAAAGAGCAGCTCCCCGCCCTCGTCGAGCAGCCCGTGGAGCGCCCGGAGAAAAGGCAACTGACACATCTGCCGGCGGGCCGCGTGTTTCTTCTTCGGCCAGGGATCGGGGCAGAGGAAGTGGATGCGACTCGCAAACCCCGCAGGCAGGAGCCAGTTCACCGCGTAGTTCGAGTCGGCGCGGAGCACCCGCACATTCGCGAGACCGGCGCGGACGGACTTGCGGCTCACCTTGCGGACCCGGCCGAGGAGTCGCTCGACCCCGAGGAAGTTCCGCTCCGGAAAATGCTCCGCCATGCGGATGAGAAACGAACCGTCCCCGCAGCCGAGATCCAGCTCGATGGGATTCTCGCCGGGAAACAGATCACCGCGCCCGAGGCGGGCGAACCAGTCCCCGGGGTAAGTTTCATTGAGAAAGGGAAAGAGCTCGACCTTCGGCATCGCGGGGACTGGTAGTCCGTAACGGGGCGGGAATCAACTGCCGTCAGGCTTGCCAAAGGGGCGCCTGATCGGGCCGTCCGGAAAAATGCCCCCGAAAAGCGCGGGATTTCACTTGGCGGAGTCGCCCCGAGTCTGTTACACCTTTCCCCCCATGTCCCATCAAAACCCTGATCACGACGATTTCATTCACAGCGAGGAGTTTCTTCACCACCTCATGCGCCGTCAGTTGCGCCTCTCGATCGCCTGTGCCGCGGCCTTTCTCATTCTCCTCTTCGGTCTACCGCTGGCGAATTATTTTGCCCCCGAGCTCATGGCGCTGCGGGTCGGAGGCTTCACCCTGACCTGGCTCATCCTCGGCGTGCTCTTCTTCCCCTTTGTCTGGATCATCGCCCGTATCTTCATCACCCGCTCCATGGCCCTCGAGGAAGCCGAAGTGCTGCTCGCCGCCGAAGGCAACGCCAAACGGAAAGCCTGATTTTTCCCCTTACCCTTTTTTGATCATGCCTGAAGCCGCTTCTTTCGATTACTGGATCCTCGCCTTTTCCGCCATCACCGTCATCGTGACGATCTGGATGGGGTTCCGCTCTGCCAAGACTTCCAAGTCCGCCTCTGACTTTTTCGTCGCGGGACGCTCCGTCTCGGTGGGCTGGAACGCCTCCGCCATTTCCGGTGAATACCTCAGCGCCGCGAGCTTTATGGGCATCGCCGGCATGGTCATGTTGTCAGGGTATGATGCCCTTTGGTACCCTGTCTGCTACGCCTGCGGCTACCTCTTCCTGCTCCTCTTCATCGCCGGACCGCTCCGCCGCTTCGGGGCCTATACGATCCCCGACTTTGCCGAAGGTCGCTACGACTCCCCCGTCTTCCGCAAAATCGCGGTCTGCTTCGTCCTCTTCATCGGCTTTTTCTACACCATGCCGCAGATGAAAGGCGCGGGCACCACCCTCGCCTACATCTTCCCCGGCCTCCCCTACTGGGTCGGCGTCGCGGTGGTCGGCGCGGTCATCACGCTCAATGTCGCCCTCGGCGGCATGAAGGGCATCACCCTCGTCCAGGCGGTCCAGTACTGGATCAAAATGTTCGCCATTTCCGTCCCCGTCTTTGTGCTGCTCTCGGTCTACGGCGGCTATGGCAAGAATCTCTCCCTGAACCAGTCAGCGAGTGACGTCGCGAGCCCGCCCGCGATCGTGCAGACGGTCGAGCCCGGCACTCCGCAGCGCCTCGCTCTGCCCGAGAAAGCGCCATCTGATGAATCGTGGATCGCCCCCTTCGGCCCCCTCACCACCAAAGCCGCCACCGCTGCCGGCCTCTCCGCCGAAGAGTCAAAACCGCTCTCGCTGCTCTACACCTTCTCCCTCATCGTCGCCCTCGTCTGCGGAACCGCCGGTCTCCCCCACATCCTCGTCCGCTTCTACACGAACCCGGATGGCGTCGCGGCGAAAAAGACGACCATGTGGGTCATGATCCTGATCGGGGTTTTCTACGTCTTCCCGCCCATCTTTGGTGTCCTCGGCCGCAACTTCCTGCCCGAACTCTACGCCGCGACGGGCTCCAAAGGGCCGGACAAAGTCGTCCTCGAGCTTCCCATCCTCATTCGGGAAAAATACGGCATCCTCGGGTCCATCCTCAGCGGGATCACCTGCGCGGGGGCCTTCGCCGCCTTCATGAGCACCTTTTCGGGCCTGCTCGTCTCCATGACCAGCGCGCTCGCCCACGACGTCTACGGTCGCATGCTGCGCCCCCAATCGACCCCGGCCCAGCGCATGGCCATGTTCAAGTGGTGCGCCATTCTCATCGGCGGCGTCTCCGTCATTCTCGGAGCTCTCGTCGAGCCGCTCGAGATCAACTTCATGGTCGGCCAGGCCTTCGCGATCGCCGCCGCGAGCTACTTCCCGCTCCTCTTCATGAGCGTCTGGTGGCGCGGTATGACGATGACAGGCGCCGCTACCGGGATGCTCACGGGCGGCCTCTGCGCGCTCTTCTCCGCGACCCTCGTCAATGCCAGCACCCTCGCCCTCGACAAGGGCCCCATGGGTAAACTCTTCTCCGGCTTCAGCGGGATGAATGATTTCTGGAAAGAACATCCCCTCCTCCGCATCCTCGCCGAGCAGCCCGCGATCTGGTCCGTCCCCCTCGCGATCGGTCTGATGATCGTGGTCTCAAAGGCGACGAAAAAGACCGTCCCCGAAAATATCCGCATGAAGATGCTCGTCCTCCACGCCCCCGAGAAGCTCGGCCTGAAGCAGGAGTACATCGAGGAGCAACAGGGAATGGGGCATTGAGGTTACTGATTGTTCGAACAGAAAACGGGTGCTTGTGGCAGAGTCATCCGGATCTTTTCTTCAAAAACGGCCTCACTCTTCAATCGGTGGAGAAGCGCCGGACGGCGCTTCTCGCGTCACATCGGTGTCGCCGGGAGTGTAAAGGGCACGAACATGGAGCTCCGCGAGGGTAAGGTGATCGAGCAATGGCCGGCATCAGTCCCGGCGTGATTCGGACGAATTATGAGGGGCCGTTGCCGGAGATCGTGGCGGAGAAATGGTTCGCGCTCTAGCGCAGTTCTCCAATTTGACCACCCAACCGCCAGAAATCTGGTGCGTAAGCTTAAGCCAAAGTGGTCCATAACAACTATAGGTGTTTCGCATCCTCATCCAAGAGGCTAAACTGGCTCCCAATGCGCCTTGTCGTCGAAAATCTCTCCGTTTCCTACGGAAAGCAGGAAGTCCTGAGGAACATTAGCCTCGAGGTCGAGAGACTTTGCACCGTGACGCTACTGGGTTCATCAGGGTCGGGAAAGTCCACCTTCCTCCGGATTCTCAGTGGCTTGGCAAAACGTGACCAGCAACAGGTCAGTGGCAATGTGAGCATTGAAGGTCTCTCGCCTGCGGAATTCCTCAAGACCGGCGAGATCGGCTTCATGTTTCAGGAACCCAGCCTTCTCCCGCACCTAACCGTTGCCGAGAATATCCGTCTGCCGCTCGAACTGAGAAATGCCGACCCTTCTTACGCGGAGTACCTCATCGATCAAATGGGTCTCGGTGCATTTCGGAACCGCCTCCCCCGCGATCTCTCAGGAGGAATGAAAACGCGTGTGGCCCTGTCCCGGACTTTGGCTCCCAAACCACGTCTGCTGCTCTTGGACGAACCATTCTCAGCCCTCGACGTGGCTTGGCGATTCCGCCTTTACCGGGAACTCGCCGCGCTTCAAGCCGAAATCCCGACCGTAACTGTCCTGGTCACGCACGATATCCAAGAGGCACTGCTGCTTTCCCACCGCATCCTGGTGCTCGGAACATCGGGGGAAATTGTCCGCGACATGGAGGTCACAAAGTCCCGCCCAGGGATCACGTCATCGGATCCGATTGGACACCTTCAGGATGAGTTAAGGGAACTCCACAAATTTTTCATCGATGAAAAACACTGTCCTGTCCATTAGCGCCGGAATCCTGCTTCTGATAGTTTGGGAGTGTGTGGCGGGTCGTCACGCAACGACGCGGCTTTTCATCAGCAGTCCCACACGCATATTTCAGTATGCCGAAGGGAGTTCGACAGAGCTCCTCCAGGCAACAGGACGAACTCTCTCGGAGGCATCTTTAGGCCTCGCCCTCGCCGCCACCTGCGCCATTGGCTCCATGATCCTGTGCATTATCCTGCCGCGCCTGCTCAAGATCATGCTGCCGATAATGGTGGTTTTTCAGGTCATCCCGCTGATCACGATTGCCCCGCTGCTGATCATCATCCTGGGTCCGGGACTGGCTCCGGTGGTGGTTATGTCCGCCCTGCTCGCCTACTTCCCGATCTTCGTGAATTTCGCGAACGGGGTCAGGCAACTCGACGCCTCCATCATCGACTTTCTGACGCTCAATAAAGCCACGCTCTGGGACAAGGTCCGGCTCGCCTACTTCCCACTCTCCCTGCCCCACCTCTTCGCCGGACTCAGGGTCGGGGCCACCCTGGCGGTGATCGGTGCGATCGTTGCAGAATTCTCAGGCATCCCTATAGGCCTGGGACGCAATCTCTACATCAGCTCCCTGCGGTTGGAACCTGAGTTGATGATGACCACCCTGTTTCTTTCGGCGGCCTTGGGCGGGCTCTTCTACGCGATCGTCGTCGGACTGGAGCGGATCTTCGCGAAATGGTATACGCCCGGACTCGGGGTTTAACAAACTTCAATGAAGAAACGAATAGGAAATGAGTTTTGGAATGCCGGAGAGGCCCACGAGGCTTTCCGCGCTGACGGCTTCGAAGAAGCCGGTCTCCACCCCATCTCGCGCGGATCATCGGTGGATATGCTCCGGAAAAGTTGCTGGACTTTGGTTGTGGAGATGGTGCCCTACTTCCCACCCTTGACCCTTCCCTCGAAATCGGCCTCTACGATCCGGCCCTTGCCAGTGCGCTCCTCGCCGCCAAAAGATCTGGATCACACGATACACAAGTATATAAAGACCTGGCCTCGATCAAGCAGGATTACTACGACGTTGTCGTCCTTTCATTTGTCCTTATCTGCTTCCGGGGGAAGGAAGAACTTCTCCAAGTCCTTCACCACATACGTTGGGCGCTCCGCGAAGGCGTTGTTCTCGTTGTTGCGGAAGGGCATCCTTGCTTCAGAGATCGGCAGTTCGCGGGGCATCATGTCAACTATCCTCCGGACGCTCAGTTCGACTACAACTCCCCGTTCGGCGAATTCAATATCTGTCTCCACGGGGAGGAAAAGGACGTGGAATTCTCCGACTACCACTGGACCCTCTCGGACATCCTGAATACTGTCATCCGAGCCGGATTTACCATCGACGCGGCGCACGAAATCGCCGACTCGGACCATACGAACCGTAAGGCCAACCTGTTATTCCCTCCCTATTTTGTCCTCTGTGCTAAAAAACTAATATCGCTATGAAAAAATCGTTACCCATTATCGCCCTAGCCGCCGTACTGACCATCGCCACTTTTATTTTCATCCAGTTCCGTGGAAAAGTCACCGATGAAAACCAGGATCAAGCCAGCGTGCGCCTCAACTGGATCCCCTCGTGCTCCTTCGGCGGAGAAATCCTCGGAGCCCGCGACTTCGCCAAGGGCAATGGCATCTCCCTCAAGTTGGAGTCGGGAGGACCCGGAATTGATCCGATCAAGATGGTCCAGTCCGGCTCCAACACCTTCGGGGTGGCCGGCGCGGATCTCGTGCTGGTTGCCAATGACAAAGGGGCTGACCTCGTGGTCATCGGACTGGTTAGCTACGACTCGCCCGGCGCGTGGCTCGCGAAAGAGGAAAAGGGCATTAAAACAATCGACGACGTGCGTGGCAAACGGATCGGCGAGCTACCGGGCGGGAACATGCAGTATCTCTACGAAGTCTTTCTGAAAAAGACCTCGCTCACTCGCGGGAAGGATTTCACTCCTGTCCCGATCTCTTTCGACCTGAAGACTTTTATCACCCGAGACGATTGCGACTTGCGTCCTGTTTTCATTTACGACGAGCCGTCCGACCTCACCCTACATGGAATCAAATACACGCTCATCGAGCCGAAAAACTTCGGGATCAAGTTCAAGGGAATCTGCTATTTCTGCAAACGGGAAACCGTGGAAAAAAATCCAGAGCTGGTGCAGAACTTCATTACCACAATGGCTCAAGGCTGGGAAGCAGCATTGGTGAATCCGGAGAAAGCCATCGGTGCCCTGAAGGAATTCGATGGATCGATTTCCGTCGAGAAAGAGTTGCTTGGCTTGAAAACAGGAAAACTCTATCTTTCCGGATATCAGGGAAAAGTACTTACCACAGACACCGACTCATGGAAGGCGATGGCGGAAACCATGATGGAGCTGGGATTCCTTAAACAGTTGCCAAACTTCGATAACCTGCTCCAGATGCAATACGTGAACAACCATCATGCCAACCCTTGATGAACCCTGCCGACACGCGATTGAAAGA
>JBDNIL010000055.1:0-21879 GCA_041688355.1 Verrucomicrobiales bacterium
CGTCGTGAGGAAGAAAGCGACCGCATTGTGGCCGTACCACCATTGCACGAGGGCATCCTGCACCCCGCCGAAAATCGGGTAGCTATGCACTAGGCTGGTCGGAATCTGGAGGTGATTTACGATGTAGAGCATCGCCACGGTGATGATCGTCGCGATGTAGAACCAGAGGGCGACGTAGAGCGACTTCTCGCGGCGGACCTTGAGGGTGAGAAAAAAGTTCAGGGCGAAGACCACCCAGATGACGACAACGCCGATGTTGATCGGCCAGATCAGTTCGGCGTACTCTTTGCCGCGGGTGAGCCCGGCGGGGAGGGTTAGGGCGGCCCCGACGATGATGAGCTGCCAGCCCCAGAAGTGGATTTTGGAAAGGAGATCGGAGTAGGTCCGCGTGTTGCAGAGTCGCTGGGTCGAGTAATAGATGCCCGAGAACATCATGTTCCCGACGAAAGCGAAGATCGCGGCATTCGTGTGGAGCGGACGGAGACGACCAAAGGTGAGATACTGGATCCCGTCAGACTTGAACTGCATCGACTCCGGAAGCCAGCTCGTGAGGATCTCGAAAATGTGGCCGTTGACCTGCCAGAAGTTCAACTGGAAGGCGATGATGACCCCGACCAGCATCGCGACGACACCCCAGCTGATCGAGGCGATCATGAACCATCGCGGGGTTTGGTCGTCAAACTCGATCGTCACTTTGTTCTTCGTGGAGCTTTCGCTGGTCATCTTCAGTAGGTTTGCTGGTCGGATTGGGTAAGGGGGTGGTCTTGCCGACGGCAGAGGCCGGCTTGTCGTCGCGAAAGGGGATCAGAGCATCCTGATCGGAGCACGAGTGGCGATTCCGCCGGCTGCTGAGAAAGAGCACGAGGAAAAAAATCGCAAAAACGACGCTGAAGAGGGTGGTGAGAAACAGAACTTCCATCGGCGGGAGCCCCGCGAACGGCGGCATAGTTAGCGATAACCTGTCCGCGTCCTTATGCTCCGCATATCCAACGATCCCCTGTGCACCACTTGTGGTTTGCGTACGGATGACCGCAATATGGGACTGATGAGCGTGGCGCGGTCCTCGTATTTTAGCTGCCTGTTAAGTCCCCCTCGCTGCCCTACGGGATGGATCGTTTGATCCAGCCGGTCGGGATGAGAAGAGGCCGGTGAAGCAGGATTTTCAAAAAGTGGAGTTAAAATTGAGAGTTTTCACTTGTTCGAGTCGTGGGATTTATATATCCTCCGTGATTTGTGTGAAAAATTTATAATTTCCAAAGGTGTTTGGTTCCTTTAATGCCTTCACTTGTGTTTTTAGACGATTTCCTGAATGACAAACGAGACGCTGGATACGGTTACATTGGGGCCCTCGCTGGGGGCGGGGTCGTCGGGCGAAGTTTTTGCGGTCGAGGGGTACGAATCCACGCTCGTCGTGAAGCGATTCAATTCGCTCTCGATCGACCGGCAGTTCGGGTGACGTCGAGGTTGCCATCCTGCTCTGTCGCAGTCTCACCCGCCTCGGCGTACTCGAGCGTGAAGACGGGCAGTGGTCCTCGGGCTACCGCATGTCGGTGCGGGGGATCGAAGCCCTGCGTGTGGCGCTCGAGTCTGTTCCGGATCACGTCGAAGGCACTCTGATGCTGGCCGAGGCGCGCATCGGGCATCTCGACTTCCTTGAGCGGGAGCGCGACGCGGCGATCAAGGTAGCGCAAAAGGGCGTCGAGACCGCTGAGTCTGCCGGCGGCCTTCTCAGCGGCGACAGTGCCGTGGAGGAGCCGCTCCTGACGAGCTATCGCGAGCGCCTCTCCGGGATCTTCAGGATCTACGGCGACGTCTGCGAAGCGCTCGGCGAGGAAGATCTCTCCCGACGCTGTCTCGAGCAATCGGCCGTGCAGCTCAGCGCGATCGAGACCCCGGCGGATATTCTCCTGGAATGAAGCGGATCGACCTTCACCTTCGGAAATAACGGCTCGACATGCGGTTCTTGAGTCGCAGGGTCACGACATCGACCGCTGCGGGATCGGCAGCAGGGTAGGACAGTATCGTCAGCCTCGTCGTGCTGCGGCGTCGCACCGGACCGTCGCGACGGATCCTTACCCGGAAGATCGTATCATCGTAGGGGATGAGGCCGGTCGAGATGCGGCCCGAGACCATCGCCGCCGTCACACGGGCACCGTCGCGCAGGTAATCAACCCGGAAGGATCTGCCTCCGGCGCTCCCGCGCGTCACGAGTTCCGCCCCGACCGCGCTGTGGTTGCACGAGGTGAAGACCGCCTCGCGCACGGCACGGTTCCGCGACCGGAGCCGGAGGGACTGGCCCGAGCCCGTCGTGTTCACCAGACCGAGGCCGAACTGGCGCGTCGCGGTGAGACCTATCGTCTGATCGGCGACGAGACCGGACTCGCCCGGTGCGAGCGATTTCCAGAACAGGCGGTATGGTTGCGCCGCCGTCGTGTCTCCCTCGACGAGGATGAAGTAGCGGCTGCTCCCGTCCACCGCAACAGAGAGGACCCGGCTCTGTTTCCCTTCACCGGAGGTCGCGATCAGGACCGCACTGTCGTCGTAGAGTGCCATCGAGAGAGCGTCATTTCCCGCCCCGTGCAACGCCGCGAGATCGAGCCTCACCGCACCCGGATCGGTCACGATCTCATACCAGTCCGGGTCGCCCGCGACGGCGCGCGCTGTGATTCCTGCGGGGTGGACGGTATCTCCGTCATCGAGAGGGAAGGCGGTCGACAGGGTGTCGTTGTTTTCAAAAAGATCGTCGGTGCTGTCGGGTTCGCCTCCGTAGCCGACCACCGGCTCCGAGTGAGGGGAGGAGCCCGCGCTGTTACCGGCCCTGACAAAGTAGTAATAGGAACGCCCCGGCGCGACTCCGTTGTCGATCCATTCGGTAGCGGCGGTCTCGACGAGAACCTCGGCATTCCCGGTCGAGTCAGAGCTGCCCCGCGAGACCTCGTAGATCGTCGCGTCGGTGACTGCCGCCCACTCGATCCGCACGCCCGAGGGCAGGCTCCCGCGAGTGGCGCTTACCGGCGCGGGAACTGCGGGAATCACGGCGAGGCGATAGCCTGACTCGAGGTTGCTCGGGGCCGATGTCGAAGCGGGCAGGACGGCGCTGACAAAATAATAATAGACCGTTCCTGCGGCCCCTCCCGTGTCGAGATACGAGGTGACATTACCCGGCGTGGCAATCTCCTCGGCTCCGGTCACAGCGGCGATGACGTTGCGGTAGATGTAGTAGCCCGCTGCCTGCGCCCCTGCCGTCCAGCTCAGTGCCGTGTGGCTCGACGAGGTCCCCGATGTCGCGGTGAGCCCGGTCGGGGTCCCCGGCGGCAGGGGTACCTTCACCCCCTCGTTGTCGCCCGCGCTGCCGGGGAGAGAGTCGCCCGAACTATTCGCCGCGATGATGAAATAGTGAGCCGTTTCCCCCGCCACGGTATCTCTGTCCCGGAAAAAGAGATCCACCGTCACCGCGATCTCGGTCGCACCGGCACTGTTATCGACGCTGTTTCTCAGGATGCGGTAGCTCGACGCAAAAGGAACCGGCTCCCACGTCACGCGGATCTCGTGGGGTGAGTCGCCGGTGGCCGAGAGCCCGGTGGGCGGGGCGGGGATGGGGAGCTGGGCAAAGCCGGTCTCGGCGGCTGATTTTACCGACTCGCCCCCACTGTTGAAGGCGGTGACGAAATAATAATACAGGGTCCCGGGGACCGCCGTGTTCTCGTCGAGGGTCGTCTCTGTGGCGGTCTCTGCGATCATTGCCGCCGTCGCAGGGGAGTCGTCTGTGGCGCGATAGAGGCGGTAGCCATCAGCCCCGGCGGAGTCGCCCCAGCTCAGGGAGACCGACGTCGTTGAGAGCCCGTCGCTCGCGCTCAATCCGGCAGGCGGCTGAGGCACGAGACTCGACGGGTAGGTCCCGGTCAGGGTGTAGGAGCCCACGCTGCCGTAGCGAGAGTAGCCGGTCGCGGGAGTCCCCAGTTCGCTCCCGCTGACGCGCACATAGTAGATCCCGGCGGGGAGGTTTGATAAGACGAGCGAGGCAGCGAAAGGGCCATCAGGCGCTGCAGAATCGATCAGGTTGGAGTCCGCATCGAAGAGCTCAAGCCGCGCGTCGAGATTGCCGTAATCCGGCAGCGGCTTCGCCTCCACTGAGATCGTACCCGGCTGATCCGTCTGTAGCTGGAAGACATCGACGTCATCTTCACTCGCGATGATCCCCGCCTCCGAGATCGAACCGAGCGGCATCGAGGCTATCAGCGTCGCGAGCCCGGGAGTGTCGCCGTGATCATCGGGACGATAGGGGAGATAGGTCAGCATCACGTCGAAGTCATCCTCGGTCCGGTTCGCTCCGGCATATTCACCTTTGGAAAATTGCACGATGTCGCGGGAATAGCCTGTTCCCATGATGGAGCCCCAACTCACTCCCGAGGCATGGGTGTGTCCGGTATAGTATGCCCGGTTCGCCGTGCCGTCGTGGCGCAGACCGAGGGTGTGCCCGACCTCGTGCGAGCCAGATTCCGCAGCGCCGTTGAGGGTGAGGTTGAAAACCCACGCGATCGCCTTGGTGGTGCCGCCATACGACCCGACGTAGGCGACCCCGCCTGCCGAGCCATACCAGGACTTCGTGGGGCTGAAGAGGATCATGACCCGGTCGGCCGGGGCGGCGGCATCGTAGCGTGCCCGGCTCGTCGTGACATTGACATCGAAGATGCTGTAGTCCTCCGCGATCGATTCCCAGATCTCCGGGATGAGAGCGGCATTGGCGAAAGGCGCGGCGACGATGGGTTGGCCGTCGTTGTAGGCGCTGTTCCATGTCGTCCCGGTGACGGTCTCGCCGTCGAAGTCGAGGTAGAGGATCTTTGCCGCCTCTTCGCGGCTCTCAAGAACCGGGATGCCCTCGGGTTCAGATGCCGCCTGAGCCCCCGCTTCGGGCTCACCGGCTTCTGGTTCAGGCGGCATTCCGGGGAGGATCTCGCCCCCCTCGACCCGCGCGCAGATCAGGTCTGTCACGGCGATCTTTTTCAGGGAAAGCGAGTTTGCCTTTTCGTTCGGGACGAGGCGGTAGCTGACGGGTGACTTTCGGGAGAAGAGATGTCCATCGACTCCTCCACCCGGTCGGCGGATGAGAAAGGCCGAGGCCTCGGGGAAATCGCTCAGTTTGAGACCGAGGGAGATTTCTCCCGAGTCGCTCTCCTCGCGCATGTTCACGATCCCGCGCAGCGGCGGATCGAGCGGCAGGTGGATTTGATCGCCGAACCGGGCGGAGAAAAGAGGAGCGAAGGCGTTTTCCTCGATCACTTTTTCGCCGACCGGCACGATCTTCGCGAAGGCATCGCCGGGTATCTGCGGTCCCGTCGCCGTGATCGTTTCGCTTGCTCTGCGGTCAGGCGCGACCGTCGGCCTGCCACCTCCTTCCGCCCGTTGCGAGACCGCGACAGACCCGGGGGGGCGCTCGCGCAGGATCCCGCCAAAGGCAAGAATCGCGAGAGCGAGAACGAGCACCGGGGGATAGTACTGGGATCGCATGAGCGGGAAAATGGCGCGCACCGTTTTCTGCCTCTACGTTACGACCCCTGGAGGTCGTGTCGAGTCGCAAGAATCTCCGTCACGAACGCTCACGGATCTTCGTCCGGCACGGGCGTCTCAAGCGAGGATCGCGTCGAATCTCCGGTGTTCGCGATTCCCGGGACCGAGACGGCGTTTCGTCCCCATGGCCCCGAGGAGAGTGTTGTAAAGGTCGAGGGCCTCGGTCCCGTCGTCGAGGATGCGACCGGTCTTGAATCGCCCGCCCGCTCCGGTGACGGCGTGGAAGACGCCCGAGAGTTCGCGTTTCACATCGTTGTGCCGGCCATCGCCCGATTCGGTGGAGATCGTAAAAAGGCTGTTCTCGAGGATGGTGCGGCCGTTCCCCTCACGGCTTTCCTCGCTGTCCATCAGATCGAGGAACCACGCGATCTCGCGCAGTTTCATGTGGGCGTGGGCGCGCAGAGCCTCGTTGGTCTTCTTCTCGTCGAAGCCGTGCCACCACTCGTGACTGCAGCCCGCCGCGCCGGATTTTTTGCGTTGCCCCGCATCGTCGAACTGGAAGACACGCCGCCCCGCGTAGTCGTAGTCGCCCTTTAGGCGGATGCGCTCTCCCGCCGCGCAAAAGGTGAGGCTTCCGAAGCGGACGCGATCCGTCTGGATCGCGAGGGCGTAGAGTCCGGCCATGAGATGCCAGCCTTCGACGAGATCCGTGAGGGTGATGTCGATGCCTTCCCCACCGGGATCGGCGGTAGTGCCGTGGAGCAGCTTTGACTTGGGCGGGGGGGCCGGCAGGCCTGCGGTCGGCAGACCCGTCACGGTGAGAGGTGCCTCTTCCTCTTTCGCGGGGAAGACGCGGGTTTCATACTCGCGGATGCGATCGAGGTGGTCGGCAAGGCGCGCTTTCGAAGCGGAGCCGAGCGGCGAGTTCGCTCCGGCATAGTGGTGGTATTGATCGAGCACGGTGTCGAGAACGCTGCGCTTGCGCCGCAGTTCGGCGGGGTCGCCCTCGCTGCCGGGCAGTTTGCCGAAGACACGTTCGAAAAGGTCGCGGGGACGCTCCTGGATGGGGGCGGCGGCGGTGCCGTCCTCGTTGAAGCTGTGGGTGTGACGGGCCACCCGGTCACGTCGGAAATAGGTGCCCGCGACGAGGCTCGGGACCATGCCTGCGGGGAGGCCGTTCGCATAGTGTGCCGCACGGATGACCTGGTCGAGCGAGGGGCCGCCGGCGCGATCCGTTCCGTTCGGGGCCTCGGCAGTGAAGGCGGCCGAGGCTCCATCGCGGTGGGCGTTTTCACCCTTCTGATCGGCGCGGATCTGGTCGATCCCGCGGAGGATGAGGAGTTTGTCGGCGAGGGGCTTGAGCGGCTCCATCACGCCCTCGAAACCCTCTTTCTGAATCGCGGCGGGCAGCCCGAGGCCGAAAAAAAGGTTGAAGGATCGCATCGGCACCGCCGGCGTCGCAGCGCTTGCGGTGGAGACTAACATTTCCTCAAAAAGAGGAAGGCCGACGGTGATGCCGCCGAGGCCGCGGAGAACGGTGCGACGATCGAGGAGACGAGTTTTCATGACTGGGGTTCGGTGGGGGTGAGGCGGACGAGATCGCTCATGGCGATGGCTTTTAAAAGAGCAGGCCAGGTGCCGCCCCCGGCGGTGGCGCGGTGGTGGATCGTGTCGAGCGCGGCGGCGTCTGCGTTGCCGAGGGGGCGACCAACCGCAAACTGAGTCGCGCGGCGCGTGATCGTGCGGGCAACGCGTTCGCTCCCCGCGAGCAGGTCCATCAGCTCTCCGACGCTGCCGTAGGTGACCGGCTCGGCCTCGCCGGGGAAGAGGATGCTGCCATCCTCGCGCTGGGTGTTGCCGTGCTCGTCGCGCTCCCGCAAGGCTCCGAGACCGTCGAATTTCTCCATGCCGAAAGCGAGCGGTTCGAACTTTGCGTGACAACCGGCACAGTCGCTTTTGGCAATGCGAGTCTCCGAGACGGCACGACGCGACTGCCCTGCCTTCGGCGGGATCGGGGTAGTATCCGTCCCGGCGGGAGCACTCGTGACGCCGCTGCCGAGGATCTCGTGCAGAACGAAAAGCCCCCGCGTCACCATGGAGGCCTCGTCTCCGCCGACGCTGAGGAGGCTGCCCTGAGTGAGGAGCCCGCCCCGCCCCGGCACGCTGGTGAGATCGATGCGCTCCCACTCGGGAGTGGCGGAGGGAAGTCCATCGGGGAGGAGCGCCCGATCGTAGAGAGCGACCTCGTCGTAGCTGCCGAGCCAGGGCCGGCCGCCATTCGTCTCGTTGCCGAGGACGAGGTGGTAGCCGTCTTTCCAGTCGCCCAGCTCCCCGCCGAGGTCGCGCGAGATTGCTTCTTTGCCGTCGATAAAAAGGCGTGTTTTTCCCGAGGCTTCGCGCACGAGGAGGAGATGGACTTTTTCCGTCCTGACTGTCTTCGGCGCCGTGCGCCAGTCGATCGTGCCGTTGCCTCCGGTGCCCTTGCCGCGCACCCGGACCTCGTAACGGTCGCCTTCCTGACCGATGGTGAGGTTTCGCTCGCCGGTTCCATGTGACAATGTCAGTATGCGGGCGGGCCCCTTTTGCTGTGTGTTCGCGGGCGTGATCCGCATCGAGACGGTGAACTCACGGGTTTCACGGATCGCCGCGACGAGTTCTTTGGCCGGGCCTGTTGTGGAGATCGCGACGGCGGATTTCAGCTCGAGGCCTCCGTTCTTTTTCCAGACGAGGGCATTCGCCTTGTCGGCACCCAGGTCGTAGGCCTCGCCGAGGCTGCCGCGGTTGACGACGCGGTCACCTTTCCCCTCTTCGAAGCGATAGTGCAGAAGCGGTGCGGGGCCTTGTGCCGATGCCTTTGCACCCTCGAAGCCATAGTGCGCCGCGAGACGCGGGGACGCGTAGGTGAAAGGCGCGTTGAAGAGCCGGGCGAGAGGCAGCTTTTCCTCCCACACCGCGGCGCGGAAGAAGGCGAGGGTCTCCCCTTTGAGATCGGCGCCGAGAGCGGGGGACCAATGGGGAAATTTCTTTGGATCGGGGGCGATGGAGTCGAGGCGGTCGAGGTCGAGCCAGTCGCGGGCGAAACGCAGGGACTGCTCGACCGCACGCGGGTCGGCGAGGAGGCGGTCGATCTCCTTCGCGAGTCGCGTTTCGTCCGAGAGATCGCCCGCCGCGGCGACGCGGAGCAGGGCATCGTCGGGCGGAGCCCCCCACGCGAGATAGCTGAGTCGCGAAGCGAGCTCGTGGGCCGCGACCGGTTTTGGCGTGCCGTCGCCCCGCTGCGATTCGACGCGGTAGAGAAAGCGCGGGGCCTGCAGCATCGCCTCGGCGACGAGACGGGCGGCTGCCTTCGCGTCGCGGGCGGGACCTGCCCCTTCGCGGGCGAGGGCGAGATAGGCCTCGCGTTCCGTCCCATCGAGTGGACCGCGGAGAAGGCGGCGGCCGCTTTGCTCGACGATCTTCGCGAGGGCATTATCGTCCACGCCCTTTGTCCCGGCGAGGAAAGGCGCGGGGTCGAGGCGCTCCGCGACGAGGCGGGCGAGCTCGGCGTAGGCCTGGATGTGGCCGAGGTCGACGGTGAGGTGAAAGGCCGTATTGCGGAAGCCTTCGGCTCGGGCCTCCGACGGGAGGAGCCGTTCCGCGTCCCCGGCGATCTCCACGCCGGTAGCGGCCTGCACGGTGGCGATATATTCCTCGCGGGTGAGGCGACGCGGCAGGATCGTGCCCTCGCCGCCGCTGCGCATGTGGGCAAGGGGGTCGACCTCCTCACCGGGCCAGACCGCACCCGCCTCGATCCAGGTTCGGAGCTTTTCCTTTTCCTCAGCCGAAAGGGCGGGCCGATCCTCGGGCATCTCGTCGTGTGTGACCGACTCCCAGAGCCGGCTTTTCGCAGCGGAGCCGGCTACGATGACGGATCCTTTCTTTCCCCCGGCAAAGGCGGCGCTCTTCTTCGAGAGATCGAGCTTGCCCTCGCGGTTCGCGCTGTCGTGGCACTCGAGGCAGTGGCGCGAGAGAATGGGCGCGATGACCGTGTCGAAATGCCGCGCCGCCTCGTCCGAGGCAAATGCGGCCGTTGTCAGCACGAGAGAGAAGAGAGCGGGAAAGAGTAAACGCATCGCAGAGATCCTTTTCCTTTCAATATGACGGTCGTGAAAAGTTGTCACAAAAATCGGGAAAAAAAGAAGCGACCTTTTTCCATCCCTTTCCCGTGACAATTCCCCACCGGCGTCATAGTGGAAGAGAGACTCCTTTCTCCATCCCCCTTCCATGCCGCCTCCGAACTCCAGCGATTCGCCTGATCGACTTGATCGACCTGATCGACCTGATCGACCTGATCCGGCTGACTTCTCCACCGACGAGATCGTCGCGGCGGTGCTGGCCGGTGATCTCGAGGCCTATCGGCAGATCGTGCTGCGCTACCAGAACGAGGTCATGCGAGTGGTGAATGCGCTCGTTTTCGATCTTTCGGCGCGGGAGGACATCGTGCAGCAGGTCTTTGTGAGAGCCTACCTCGCTCTCGATCAGTATGAACCCGGACGCGGCTTCGGCAAATGGCTCAAGGCGATCGCACGCAATCTGGTGCGCGAAGAGTTGCGCAAGACGCTGCGTCACCGCGGCCGCGTCGAGGCCTACGCGAAGCTCGCCCTCGAGCGGCTCGACTCGCCTGATGACGAGGAACTGCGTCTCGCTCGCGAACAGGCCCTGCGCGATTGTCTCGAGACCCTGGAACAACAGGATACCCATGCGGCCCGTGCGGTTCGCTGGCACTACCTCGAGGCCCGGCAAACCGCAGATATCGCGGTCGAGATGAAACGATCCGCCGGCGCGGTGCGGACTTTGCTCTACCGCGCCCGCGCCCTCCTGCGCGACTGCCTCGAATCAAAACTGGCTTCCCCATGAAACGCCTCGACGAACTTACCCAGCTCGCCATCGAAGGCTCCCTCTCTGCGGACGAGGAGGCCGAGCTGGAGCGTCTCCTTGCTTCCGGGACGGTGGTGAAACGCCGCTTTCAAGAACTCATCGACACCGAGATCGCCCTTCGCGGCCTCGACGAGCGTCTCGACTTGAGCGATGCGGTCATGGCGCGACTGAGCGGGCGGGCGATGCCTCCGCTCTCGGTGCTGCCGGCCCCCCCCGTTTCTGAGCCTGTATCAAAAGACTCCTTCGAAGGCAAGGTGGAGCGCTGGACCCTGCGTCTCATCGTTCCCATTGCTGCTGCCGCCGCCGTCACCCTCGCTTTTGCGCTCTTTCACGACCGCACCGATTTTGAGGCGCCCGCCCTCGCGGTCACTGGGACGGTGCGTGTCGCCGATGAGAGCGGAAAAGAAGCGGCACCCGATCGGCCGCTGCGACCGGGTGATCTCATCCGCGTTCCGACCGGCGCCGCGGGGACTCTGTCCTATCGCGACGAGACCCGCATCGACCTCACCGCCGGAGCCGAGGTGCGTGTCGATTCCGACCCGGCCCGGGGCGGGGAAAAATCCAAGTCTCTCGAGCTCGTTGCCGGCACCCTGGCGGCGGAGGTCGCGGTCCAGCCCGCCGGTCAGCCTCTCGTCGTGCGCACCCCGCACGCCGTTGCGGTAGTGAGAGGAACTCGGTTTATCCTCGAGGCGCAGGACGACCGCACCCGACTCGAAGTGAGCGAAGGCCGCGTCGATTTTTTCGCCGCCGGCGCGACCAGTCCCGCCGTGGTCACCGCCGGACGTTTCGCCGAGGTCGATCCCTCTGCCGGGGCAGTCGTGCCCCTGGTGCGTCCTCTGCGCCACACCGACGGACTGCTCGCTCTATACACCTTCGAAGAGGGATCCGGCGAGACCGTGCACGACCGTTCCGAACAGGGTGATGCCCTCGACTTGACCCTGTCAGGGGCGGGTGCCGACCCTCTCGAGTGGCTCCCCGGTGGTGGGATCCGCTTCGGAAAAAAAGGCCATCTCGCCACCCGCCGGCCTGCCCGGAAGATCATCGAAGCCTGTCGCTCCTCGGATGAAATCACGGTCGAAGCTTGGGTCGAGGCGGCACCGTCGGTCGCCTCGGGTCCGGCCCGTATCGTGACCCTTTCGCGGGCGAGTGAGCGGCTCAATTTCACTCTCGCCCAGGGCGACTCCCAGGGCGACTCCCAGGGCGACTCCCAGGGCGATCCGGAGAGACGCTACGTCGCCCGTCTGCGCTCTTCGAAAACCGTTGCCGACTGGCCCGCGCCGGTCGGGAGTGCCACGGGCCGTTTGTCCCACCTTGTCCTCGTCCGCGAGGCGGGCGGACGCGAGACCTTCTGGCTCGACGGCGAACGGATCGGAGAACGCGACGCGGGCGGGTCACTCAAAGAGTGGTTCGACGATCTCCCGCTCGGAATCGGCGACGATCCCGGAGGCGAGAACCGCAGCTGGCGGGGCAGCTGTCACCTCGTCGCGATCTACCGTCGTGCCCTCGCCCCGGCGGAAGTAATGGACCACCACGAGGCCGGGCCGCGCTAGCCCAAGTTTCTCATCGCCGACCCCTAAAAAGGCCGAAATTCGATTTTTTTTCGCCATTTAAAATTATAACTAGTTGATGATCAACGTTACCATTTTCAAAAAGTCATTTGTAGAGCCTAATTCTAACTTGCCGGACTCGACGAGCCTTCCCGCTTCGCCGTCGTCGCCCTTGTGTATAAGAAACTTGGGTTAAGCGTGAATTTTCTGATCTAGAGTTCTTGAGTTTACTCCTTCGCAATCAATCTGTCGGCGAACGACCCACGGGCACAAGCAGGCGATGCTACGAACGCTCTCCCTTCTCCCTTTGCGCGAGTCCGATGCGACGACGGCGGATGCGTCGACCGAAAAAGCCGGCGAGGGCAAGGCCGAGCAGCCCGAGCGTTCCCGGTTCGGGCACGGCGGTGAGGGTGATGGCGGTACCGGTATCCGTCACGAGCCACTGGCCTCCTCCTATCACCAGCTGATTCCCAAACGCTACGTTGGCGAACGCTCCGCTCAAGCTCCCATAGGTCGCGATTGTGTAGATGGAGCCGTCGTTGGCGAAGACTCCGGTGTCCACGATGTTCAGGCTTCCTCCCAATGCCAGCAATCCACCCACGGTGATGGAGTCTGCGATCGTACTCTGGTTGACAAGATCCACCAGCCAGATGCTTCCGCCGTCCATCGTCAGGGCCCCGCTAAAGCTCAGCTCACCGGTCGTGCCAGTTGTCGCTCCGGTGAGGGTCGCTCCGCCTTCCACGGTCGCTGCTCCACTGATGGTTCCGGTTCCCCCCAAGGTTCCCGCACTCACCGTGGTGGTCCCGCTTCCGCTGTTGCTGTCGCTGTTGACGAGCAGTGTCCCGGTTCCGGTCTTAGTCAGGTTTCCGGTGGTGACGATGTCATTGGTCACGGTCAGCACGGTGGCGGCTCCGGTTTCGATGGTGCCTCCGCTTGCTCCGATGGTGACGCCTCGATTGGTGTCGTCGATGCTGAAGGTGGCAGTGGTCTGAAGGGTGCCTCCGTTGAGGGTGAGTTGTCCGGCATTGAAGCTGCCAGGGTTATCACCGAGGTTTTCTTCGCTGGAGATGGAGAGGATGCCGGCGCTCACGGTAGTGGTCCCGGTATAATCATTGTCCGCGGTGAGAACGGTCGTTCCAGTTCCCACCTGCGCAAAGCCTCCGTCACCGGTGATGGCCGCTCCGCTGAATTCGGTTCCCTGGGTCACGGTATCAGTCTGATTGACCGCAAAAGTGGCTCCGCTCGCGACACTGATGGCGCTGGCAGTGTTGATAGATCCGGTCGCGGCTCCGTCGCCGAGTTGCAAGATTCCCGCCGTGACGGTGGTCGCCCCTGCGTAGGTGTTGGCGGAGGTCAACACTACCGTCCCGGCACCGACCTTCTCCAATCCGCCCGCACCGCTGATGATCCCCGTTAGATTCAGGGTTCCGTTTGTATCCGCAGAGACGTCAAAATTACCGGCCGTTGTCTCGGCGATGGCAATGTTGCCCGACGAGGTGCCGGAGGTGGCTCCACTCTGGAGGGCGAGGGTCTTGTTATTACCGGTATCGCTGACGGTCACCGAGTTGGCGACGTTGACACCGTCAGCCACCTCAAGGATGGAACCCGTGTTAGCAAGCGTCACGGCGCTGCTACTGAAAGCGAGGTTGTTCCCGGCCCGGAGCGTTCCGGCACCGGCTGAGGTGGCACCGGTATAGGTGTTGGCTCCGTTGATCTGCCAGGTGCCCGCGCCCGCCTTGGTGACCGAAAGGGCGCTGCCCACTTCCTTGATCTCCGCGACCATGTTATCGAATCCAGTGGCTTCTCCGCCGAGGGTCAGAATTTTGTTACCGCCTGTGGCCGTCTGAATTCTTCCCAAGTTGAGAGCGCCGGTCCCATCGCTATTGATGAAAAGGTTCCCCCCAGCCACTCCCTGCATCTCGATGATTCGATCTGTGCTGTGACCGGACCCTGTGTAGGTCAGAACCGGGTCGGCGGTGCTCAGGCCGGTTCGAATAATGCCGTCTTCAACCGTTATCGGCGCGCCAAGGGCGCTCGCTCCACCGACGTTGGCGATGCTGTCGAAGCTCAGCGTTCCGTTTTGGATCTCGGTGGTTCCCGTGTAGGTATTAGCACCGGTCAGGGTGAGAACGTTCGTTTGAGTCTTGAGCAGTCCCCCGCTTCCCGCCAGCAAGGCATCAACCGTGATATTGCCGGTATTGTTGAAAAAGAAACCCGTGGACGCCGTGATCGTCCCCGTGCCATTGATCACCGGACTTGCGCCACTGGTGGTCACCAAGCCAGCCGTAATGCCGTTCACCCCGAGATCAAGTGTGGCTCCCGCGCCGATGCTGAGGTCGCCGGTGCCGGTGGCATCATTCGCGCCGATGGTCAGGGTGCCGCCAACGAGGAGGGTCGGTCCGGAGTAGGTGGCCGCCGCGTTCAGGGTCAGGTTACCGAGGCCCGTCTTGGTGATTCCGCCAAGGCCGGATCCGACACTGTTACCCAGCGCCAGGTCAACACCGTTGGTATCAATCGTTCCACCTGCGTTCAGCAGGATGATGGTGCGCTGGGAAATGTCGTCGATCAGCCCGGTGCCGAGGCGGAGGGTGCCTCCGGCGAAGACGAGGTCACCCGTAACACCGCCGATGTTGCCCAGATTGGCGATTTCGAGGATGCCCTCGTTGAGGGTGGTCTTGTTCACTCCACCGCCCGCCGTGTTGGTGCCGCTGAGGATGAGCGCGCCGCGACCGGACTTGGTGATGTCTGCGGTGGTGATCAGATTCGAGGTGATCGTAGCCGAGAGGGTGGAGGTGGTGGCGGTCGAGGTTGGATTCTGCACGAAGAACACATACTCGCCCGTACCGGTGGTGATGCCGTCGTCGAAGCCGTCAAGCGTGGTGTCGTAGGCCGTGCTAGCAGCGCCACCCGTGACGGTGAAGAGGAAGGTGCCGCTGGTATTGACCAGCGTCTGTCCCGCACCGGTGCCGGTCACATCGAGGCCGGCGAACGCCGTGTTGTTGATGACCAGCGAATTGATCGTCCTGCCAGCGATGCCGGTGAGGTCCGCGCCAAGACTTTCCCGGACGTTGTTGTTGGCAGCAGCGGCAGCAATCGTGGTGTAGTCCGTCGCAAACGAGAGCGCACGGAAGCCCTGTCCGGATACATACGTAGCAAGGGAATTCCCCATGTTGCCATCTCCCACGGCGGCATTGGTGACGAACTCCGCAATCGCCCATGGAACGATGCTTTGAGTGTTCGTGCCTGTTGCCCCGCCTCCACCGATCATCGCGCTGATAAAGGCGGTTTGATTGGTGGCGTCGTTGATGCGGAGTCGAGTGCGGCGACCACTGCTGTTGCCGAGGTTGGTTCCCCTCACGCTCAGTGTCGCACTGTTCTGCCGGAGGATGTTGTTAGCTATGATCTCCGTGAAGGCAGCTGTGTTGGCATTTGTGGAGTCAAGACGTGCATAGCTCGCGCCCGAACGGACCGTGATCACACCGACCGTTTCACTCTGGGTGGAGTTCTGGTCGCGACGGATCGCGAGGCCGCTCGGGCGAGTTTCATTCGACCAGGCACCATCGGCTGAGTTCAGCGTGATCGTAGCGGTGTCAAGGATTCTCGCTCCTGAAGTTGTGGTGCCATTGTTGTCGATGAGAAGACTTCCCCCGCTGTTGATCGTGTAATCCGTGGCGTTCATCGAACCGATGTTATTGAGCTGGAAAAGACCACCATTGATGATCACCGTGCCATTAAAACCAGTGTTGGCCCCGCTGAAAGCCTGGTTGGTGTTCGTGCCCGAGTTGTTTTTAATAAGCACCCCGCTTCCAACGATTTTGCCTGCGTAACTTCCATTGCTCGTTCCTGAGTTGATCGTTAGGGTGAACGCCCCGATATCCACCGTCGCGAGATCATCGAGGCCGGCCGTGTTTACCCCGCCGGAGAGACGCCCGATGGACTCGCTGGCAAGCAACTGCAGCGTGGCGACGTGATCGTCTGCCAGAGTCACCGTAGAGTTGTCGCCGATGGAGCTACCATTTACCTGTAGAGTGCCTTCCTGGATCTCCGTCTCGCCGGTGTAGACGTTGTTGCCGGTCAGAAGCAAGGTGCCGGAGCCCGTCTTGGTGAGGGCGTGATTGGTCCGGATGTCCGAGGAGATTTCAAAAGTCGCGGCACTGTCCTGGGTGATGATGATTTCCGTGGCGACAGCACTCAGGGTGCCACCTTGAATGGACGGAGAATTACCGACATTGCTGGTGACGAGAATACCCCCACTGTTAATGGTGAGGACACCGCCATCAGGAAGACTGAGATCGGAGCCGGCCGCCGCATCGAAGCGCAGACTGTTTACATCGGCGCAGAGGAGCGTCCCGCTGAAACCGTTCATATCTGTGATATGCTCGCCGGGGAGCCAGGTGGTCACGTCGTCTTTGACGGTGGAAGCAAGAGCCACGATATTGCCACCGCTGTTCGTGGCGAACCAAACGCCGGTGCCGTCGTCGACGGTCGCGTAGGCGGAGTCACTGGTCACCGTGGTTCCGTTGCCAAGCAGGCCGAAGGTGCTGTTCGGACTGGTGGTGCGTATCCCGTTGGTTGCGCTCTGCACTCCGCCGGGGAGGATGAAACGCATTGTGCCGTCTGATGCGTTGTTGGCCCTCGTGATGGACCCGAGGTTCAGGACGGCATCCTGACCGGTGCCGCCGGTGACCTGAATTTTGTTCGCCCCACCGGCGCCCAGCGTCAGGTTGTTGAAAGTCTCCGTGGTTGCGGCACTGTTGCTGCCGACAATCTGGATGGTGCTGCCCCGCATATCGACGGCTCTGGCACTACTCAGCTTCTGGGTGTTGCTGTTCGTGTAGTCTAGGATGAGGGTTCCGGCATCGACGCGGGTGTTTGCCACCGTCCCGGTCAATCCACTGTTGTCGCCCGAGAGTGTCACCGTTCCGACGCCCGACTTGAGGAGAGTGGCCACCCCTACGAGATTCGCGGAGATCGATCCCTCGTAGAGGCGAAACCCGGTGGAGTAAGCAGTGCCTGTATCGTTGGACGTAACGGAGCCCGTTCCCGTGATGATGCCAACCCGACTAGCCGGGGTGTTACCCAGATCGAGGCGGGGAGTCTCGATATTGAAGGTGTTTGTGTTCAAGATACCGGCATCCCCGTTGGTATCTGTTCCGAGGAGAATGAAGGTCAATTGGCCACTATTGCCGACGCCATTGACGTCGTCGGCATTCAGATTGATGACACCGCCGTTGCGGGCATAGAGGCCGTTGCTTGTCCCCGCCGTCCAGGAGAGGGTGCCGGGGGTGTCGAGATTCAGGACAGCCGTGCCAGTGCTGGTCGCGTTGACAAACACGTCATCGGCAATCGTGCTCCCCGTGCCACCGAGGTGCCAGATGCCGGAGTCGACGAAGAAGTCATTGGTCGTGCCCGTCTGGGTGATGGCGCCGTTCAGGAAGCCTTCACCGGAACCCGTCAACGTAACGTTGTTCGCCCCGGCAGTGACATTCCCGCTGTAGGTAATGGTGGCGCCGCCTGTGCCGTTGGCCGCAAAGATCGCGGCACCGGTCTGGGTAATCGTGCGATTCGTGGTCTGGTTCGTGCTTCCGATAAAGCTGAGTGTCGCGCCGCCGATGGAGATCGCGCTTCCCTGACCTAAATTACTCGCTAGGCCGCCGATGTTGCTCACCGTGCTGAACTCCAGCGCCCCCTCATCAATGGTGAGGTCGCCGGTGAAGGTGTTTGCGCCACTCAGGCGGATCGTCCGGCTGGTGACGGCCCATACGCCCAGTTCATCATTGATCGCGAGGCTGCGCGCCCCGCCAGTTTCCGAAATGATGCCGGAAATTTCAAATGGTCGGCTGGCATTGCCCTGATAGCTGATGCTGGCGTCATTGCCGAGCACGATCGAGTTGGTGATGTTCAGGATGCTGAAGTTATCACTCGACTGGGAGATGCGCAGAGCGTTGTTCGCGTTGGCAACGCTGCCGAGGGTGACGACACCATTGACGTTGACCGTCAGATCGCCGGAAAGCGTGCCGCTGGCGTCCACGCTCAACTCAAGGATGCCGCCAGGAGCGTCCACCGTGAAATCCTGCGCGAGGTTGACGGTGTTGTTGGCGGGCATCGCAAAGATGATGCGGCCGGCGCTGGCCGTGACATTGCCAGTGCCGAATCCTGCCAGGTTCTGCACTTGAATGGTGCCGCGGGTGATATCAAAGCCTCCCGACCAACCGCTATTGTCCGCCTGAAGAAAGAGGTTGCCGTTGAACTGGTTGCCTCCACTCAGCCCGCTATTGCTGTCCAGACTGATTTTACCAGTGCCAGTCAACGCGCCATTCAGAATGATACTCGTCTGAGCGGTGCTCACCGTGGCCGAGTTGGAATCGCGCAAGTTGATGAACGAATCCGCAGTCACGTTGACCGCGCCGGTGTAATAATGGTTTCCCGTGCTACCCCCGGCGGAGAGCGTGCCACCCGCGAGCGTCAGGTCATTGTTCACGGCCGTCGTGACGGTATTGGTTGGCCCGTTTTGGTAAAAGGCGGCACCAGGATTGATGGTGATGACCGCGGCATTGCCCACGATGGTCGAGCCGAGAGCACCGACATTCTCAATGCGCAGGGTGCCATCGTTCACCAGCACGGTCGGGACCGCAAAGGTGCCGCCCGCAACCGCCGAAACGATGGTGGTGCCGGGACCGTCGATGGTCAGGGCACCTGGGCCACTCAAGCCGCCCGAGAGGGTGAGGGTCGAAGTGCTGTCGGCCACCGTCCAAGTCTGCGCCGCATCAATGCGCAGCGGCGCGGAAATCGTCACCGCTCCTGGACCGCCGCTCTTCAGATTGATGCCGTCCGTGGAAGCCGAGGGAGAGATGATCAGGCGGTTGGTCATATCTGCCCCAGGGGCGATGGTGACGGAGGTCGCCCCCCCGGTGCTCGATTCAAATTCAAGGGCGTTGATGCGCAAACCCTGCTCCATGGTCGTGACCAGCGCGCCGCCGACGGCGTTGTCCGCCGAGAAGACCACGGTCGTTCCCGAACCGGGAATGAACTCAGATACCGTCGAGCCATCTTTCAGCGCAGACCAGTTCAGTCCGTCGAAGGTGCCGTTCACCTCGTTCCAAACGTTGTTGGTCGCGCCGGTCCAGTAGCGCTTGTCGGAGACGAGCGTCCCGGTGGTGAGCGAGACCAAAGTGTCCACCTGGTTCAGGGTAAGCGTGGTGAAGCCACCGGGAATCGCCGTCAGCGAATAGACGCCTCCGCCGGACGTAAGGCCACCACTGGCGGCCTCGAGCAGATTGTAGGTCGAACTGCCCAGCATGCTCCCCGTATCACGGATGCGGAGCCCCACCGCACCGGCGACGGAGGCGATATTCGGAGCCAGAAGTGTCAGGGTATCGGAGGTAGCCCCGGCATTCAGACCAAGGGTAGTGCCGGCCCCGAGGGTAAGGCTGGTCAGGTTGCTCAGTGGCTCTCCCGCACTGTTCAGGAAGCGCAACTCACCCCCCGCACCGACATCGACGCTGGTGATCAGCGCGGAACCACTCAGTCCCTCCGTGAAGGCGAGGAAAGCCCCGGCACCCACCGTGATTCCGGTGGTGCCGTTCACATCGGAGGCGATGATGAGGCTGCCGCCATTAACGGTCGTGGTGCCGGTGTAGGTGAATGGCCCCTGGTTCATCGTCGCGGCGGCAGTCCCGATCTTGACGAGGGAAAGAGCACCACCGCCGGAATTGGTCACGCCGCCGATGAGATTGGCGGCTTGATCCTGCGAGCCGAAGGTGAAGGTCGCTGCCGTCGCCGAGGAGTTGTCAATGTTCGCCGTGCCCGCCGAGTTGGCGATGAGCCCGTTGACGGTCTGGTCGAAGCCGTTGAGATCCAGTGTCGCGGTCAGGCCAGCGCCGGGATTCATCGTCACGTCACTGGCAGTCGCGCCATTCGGAATGGCGTTGACCGAACCCACCTTCAGCGTACCGCTGGTGATCGTCGTCGCCCCAGTGTAGGTGCTGGCACCATTGCTTCCACCGAGAGTCAGGCTGCCGTAGCCGTTGTAGGTGAGGGCAATCGCGGCACCACCCGTGCTGTTGGTCACGGAGGCGTTCAGGATGGTGTCGCCTGAGCCGTTGAAGACAAAGGTGCGTGCCGTCGTCGCTTCCGTCCCGGTGAAGGTGGGAGAATTCAAGGTCAGCAACTTGCCAGTCGCCAATGAATTGGTGACAGTCATGGTGCCGCCGGTCGTCGTCTCAATGTCGTTCAATGTGATACTATTGACGCCGATGAAATTGGATGAGGCGTTGGAGTTGAGCCGGACAAGCGTGTTCAGGGTGCGGTCGCCATCGAGCGCGAAGAGGGAACCATTGCTGATGATGAGACGTGTCACACCCACCGGGCTGGAGGTCACGGCACCGACCGCTCCGACGGAATCCGCCGAGATGCCAAGCGGACCCGCGCTGACTGTCATGTTGCCGGTGAAGGTGCTCTGGCCGGAGAGAATCCACGTGCCGTTGTCGTCCTTGGTGACGTTCAGAGCACCCGATCCCGCGCCATTGGTTAACGCATTCGTGATCTCATTGGCGGCATTCAAGTCACCGCGGAGAAAGAGGGTCCTTGCCACCGTCCCAGTCGCGACGTTCACGACATTGCTCAAAATCAGCGCTCCGGTGCCGCTGGACTCGATGAATACATTCGAAGTGGTGCCCGCAAGCTCAATCAAACGATCCGATGTCTCGCCGGCGCCAACATAGGCGAGAGTGGCATTATTGAGGCTGATCTTGCCTGTGCCATCACCGAAGTTGCTCGACGTACTCAACGAGTTGCCGATGCTAACGGCCCGCACGGTGCCGGCGTTGATTGCGGTGTCACCAGCGTAAGTATTGTCCCCGATGAGCCGCAGGATGCCGCTGCCCGTCTTGGTCAGTCCGCTTCCGGCCGCACCATTGATCACGCCCGAGAGCGTGGCCTGATCGCTATTGGTCGTGGGATTGGTGTCCACTTGGACCGTGCGAACCGCCCCGGCCAGATCGATCCGGTTCACGATCTCCACTTCCGCAAAAGCGGTCGTGGAACTCAGGATGAGGGTGCCGGAAACGAAGCCGCCCGTTCCCCACGTCAGGGTGTCCGGGGTGAGGTTGCCGCCGATGTTGACGGTCAGCTTGTCCGTGGCGGCGGCGAATCCGCCATTGCCCGACCAGTTCACTCCACCGGCTCCGGCGGCCGGAACCGCCGTCAGCGATCGGGTAAAGGTGCCCACCGCTTGAAGCACGCCGCCGTTGAAAACGAGGGTGCTTGTGGCGGACAGAGTCGTGCCCTCGGCGCGAAGAGCGCCTGCGTTGATCTGGGTGACTCCCGTGTAGCTATTCGCCGTGTTGCCCAAAATCCAGAGGCCCGCGTCCGATTTATAAAGACTGACCACACCGGTGCCGTTGTCCGTGATCAGCGGATTGAACTGATTGCTGCCGATCGATGCGCCGCCAAGGACGAGGCCTTGATCGATGTTAGTCGTCCCGAAGGCAAGCGCACCTGAATTACTGAAAATCAGCGTTGAATCGTTCGCGCCGTTGGCCTGAATCCTCGCGCCGCTGTTCGCTGCGATGCCACCGAAGGTGAACAAGCGATCAATGCTGATGGAATCACGACCGTTGTAATTAATACCGCCGAAAACCTGGGTGGCGCTGGCGCCGTCGAAGACGAGGCTGGCAGCGTTGGTGGCGTCGCTGCTACTATCGCCCGCTCCGAGGCTGCTCGCGGAGCCGATGTTTGCCAGATTGGGGGTGATGACGATGCCGGTGGAACCGATCGTGGTCACGCCGGTGTAGGTGCTGAGCATGTTCCATGTCATCCCGCCAGTCCCGAGCTTGGTGACGCTGACCTGGCCTACGCCGTCCTCGATGAGGCCATTGGAAGTGCCGGTGCCGTTGGCTCCGCCGAC
>JBDNIL010000379.1:0-12883 GCA_041688355.1 Verrucomicrobiales bacterium
CACCGCCGCGACGATCCTGGCCGATACCCCGATCGAGTATGTGACCTCCACGGGAGCCTATCAGCCCGTGAATTTCGACCGCCGTTTTCAGGGTCCGGTCTCGGTGCGTCACGCTCTTGCCAATTCGCTCAATGTCCCGGCAGTGAAGTTGCTCGACGAGATCGGCGGGCCTTCCGTGCTCCATCGTTGTCTCCGGGATGATCTTCATTTTTCGAGTCTAGACCCCGCCGCGACGGAGTACGGGCTCGGGCTCACTCTGGGCAATGCGGAGGTGCGGCTCCTCGAACTGACGAACGGCTACGCCACCCTCGCCCGGCTCGGGAGCTATCGGCCCTATCGTCTCATCCGCGGAGCAGAGAGGGTTGAGTCACAGACCAAAGAGGGTTCGGCCCGACAGGGTCAGGTCTTCGATCCGGAGTGCTCCTGGCTCATCGCGGACATCCTCTCGGACCAGCGCGCGCGGGCGGTCGCCTTTGGTTTGAACTCATCGCTGAATCTCCCTTTTCGGGTCGCGGCGAAGACGGGGACCTCGACGGACTTCCGCGACAGTTGGACGGTCGGCTACACGCCCGATTTCACCGTTGGCGTTTGGGTGGGGCGCTTCAATAATCGTCCGCTCAATCGTGTCTCGGGAGCGATGGGGGCGGCCCCGATTTTTCATCAGGTCATGGTCAGGCTCCACCGCGACCGCGAGCCGCGCTGGTACAAGACGCCCGCGAGTGCGGTCGAGGCGACGGTGGACCGGCTCAGCGGGAAACGTCTCCCCGAGGGCAAAACGCTGCCTGAGACCCGGCTGCGCCGCGAATGGTTCGTGAAAGGCCGGCTTCCCGCTCTCGCCAGGGCGGAGGACTACGACGCGGCGTTGCGCACTCGCCTACCCCTGACCTATGCGAGTTGGTGGCGCAGCGAGGCGAATCAGCTCAAGGGCGCCGCCGTCCTCGAAGCGCTCGCCGAGTCGGCTCCGCTCCCCGACTTTCGCATCGTGAGTCCGCTCGAGGGCACGGTCGCCTTTCTCGATCCCGATCTTCCCGGGCAGGGGGCGCGTTTTCCCCTGAAGATCGCCGGGAGCGGTCGCGAAGAGATCGAGTGGTCGAGCCCCAGTCTCGCAGTCGAGAAAGATGGGGCGGAAAGCTGGCTCGTGCTCGAGCCGGGTGAGCACGAGGTCGTCGCCCTCGACCGCAAGTCAGGACGCCGTGTCTCGGCGCGCCTGACGGTGCAGGGGCTGTGATCACAGCACGACGGTGGTCGCGCTCTGGATCCCGGGAATAGCCTCGATCTTTTTCAGGGTATCGCCATCGACGGCGGAGTCGACATTGAGAATGCTGAGGGCCTGACCGCCGACTTTGTTCCGGCTCAGGGACATGTTGGCGATGTTGATATTGCCTTCGCCGAGGACGCGCCCGATCGCGCCGACGACACCGGGGGCGTCGGTGTTTTCGAAAATGAGGAGGTTGCCCTCGGGAGTGGCGTCGATGTTGTGCTCCTGGACTTTCACGATGCGCGGCTGGCTGCCGAAGAAGGTGCCGGCGACGGTGACGTTTTCCTTGGCGTTGCCGACGGTCACGGTGATGAGATCGGTGAACTCGCAGTCCTCGGCGGGGCGGCTCTCGGTCACGCGGATGCCGCGGCCTTCGGCGAGGGTGGTGGCGTTGAGGTAGTTCGCCGAGCCGGAGGTCGCGCCGGTCTCGAGGAATCCCTTGAGGGCCGAGCGGGTCACGAGGGTAGTGTCGACTTCGCTTACTTTGCCGGTGTATTCGATGCGGAAGAAATCGGACTGGTTCGGCGCTATCTGGCTGACGAGTTTTCCGAGCACTTCGGAGAGGCTGAGGTAGGGTCCGATTAGTTTGAGAGTGGTCTCGTCGAGGTTGGGCATGTTTACCGCATTGATGACCTCGCCGCGGAGGAGTCGGTTGGTGATGGCCTCGGCGATCTCGATGCCGACATTTTCCTGGGCTTCTTCGGTCGAGGCGCCGAGGTGTGGGGTGAAGACCATCTCGGGACGGGTGAGGAGCTCGTAGTCATCCGCAGGCGGCTCGATCTCGAAGACATCGAGGGCGGCTCCGGCGATTTTCCCGGATTTGATGCCCTCGAGCAGGGCGGCCTCGTCGATGAGTCCGCCGCGGGCGCAGTTGATGATGCGGACGCCGGGCTTCATCAGCTGGATCCGGGCCTCGTTGATGAGGTGGGTCGTCTCGGGCGTCTTGGGCATGTGGAGGGTGATGAAGTCGGCCTGGGCGACGGCTTCATCGACGGTCTCGTAGAGTTCGACGCGCATGGCCTTGGCCTTGCTCGCGGCGAGATAGGGATCATACGCGACGACGCGCATTCCGAAGCCCATGGCGCGACGGGCGAACTCGCCCCCGATGCGGCCCATCCCGAGGATGGCGAGGGTCTTGTTGTAAAGCTCGACCCCGGCGTAGGCTTTGCGGCCTTCTTTAAAACGGCCTTCGGTGACGGACTGGTGCGCCTGCGGGATGTGGCGGGCGAGTGACATCATGAGGGTGAAGGCGTGCTCGGCGGTGGAGATGGTGTTGCCCGCCGGGGTGTTCATGACGACGACCCCGTGCTTGGTGGCGGCGGGGATGTCGATATTGTCCACGCCGACCCCGGCGCGGCCGATGGCGCGGAGAACGCCGGCCCCTGCCTCGATCACAGGAGCGGTGATCTTGACGCCGGAACGCACGATGATGCCTTCGTAGTGGGGCGCGAGGGCGATGAGTTCGGCTTCGCTGAGGCCGAGTTTGATGTCCACTGCGAGGCCGGAGGACTTGAGGTGCTCAATACCTTTTTCAGAAATGGGATCGGCGACGAGGACTCTGCGTTGGCTCATGGTGGTGTTTTCTAAATTGAAGGCGGGAAGTTAGGGGCGCTGGGCAGGGACGCAAGGCCGAACTAGACCCCGAAATAGGAAAGGCAGGGCGGTCAAAAGAGGCTTTTCACTTGCGATTCGGGAAAGAAATGATCTCCGTTGCGTGATGCCTCGCCTCATTTCCGCGCTGACCGCCGCTTTTCCTTTCTGGATCCTGCTCTGCAGCGGCCTCGCTCTCGTCGAGCCGGGCTGGTTCACCTGGTTCAAGGGGCCTTACACGGTTTGGGGACTCGGGGTGATCATGCTCGGGATGGGGCTCACGCTGACCTTTGAGGGTTTTAAAGGCGTGCTCACGATGCCGCGGGCGGGTTTCATCGGGGTGGGTTGCCAGTTCGTCATCATGCCGCTGATGGGTTGGGGCATTTCGATCCTGCTGCGCCTCTCCGAGATCGATCCGCTGCTCTCGGTCGGTCTCATCCTCGTGGCCTGTTGTCCTGGCGGGACGGCCTCGAACGTGGTCGCCTTCCTCGCCCGGGCAAATGTCGCGCTATCGGTCATGATGACGGTCGTCTCGACTTTTGCGGCGATCCTGTTCACTCCGCTCCTCACGAAATGGCTCGCGGGCACGCTGGTGAAGGTCGACGCGGGGGCGCTCTGTCTCAGTACGGTGCAGGTCGTGCTGGTGCCGGTGCTCCTCGGGCTGCTCCTCAATCGCTATCTGCCGAAAACGAGCCGGCGGATCGCTCTGGTCTCACCACTGATCTCCGTCATCGCCATCGTTCTCATCGTCGCGAGTGCAATCGGGCAGAATCGTGAGGTCGTGCTCGAGTCGGGTTGGCGTCTCCTCGCCGCCCCGGCGCTGCTGCATCTGGGCGGATTCGGGCTCGGCTACTTCGCGGCGAGGATTTTCCGTCTTTCTGAAGAGAGCAGTCGCACAATCTCGATCGAGGTGGGAATGCAGAACTCGGGACTCGGCACCCACCTCGCGACGAAACATTTCCCCGGCACGGTCGCGCCGGTACCCTGCGCGATAAGCGCGGTCTATCACTGCATCATCGGCAGTCTCCTCGCCGGGTATTGGCGGGTGAAGGGCCTCCCGGGGGATTCGAGGGACCTCCGTTCGTAAAGGATCAACCTCCCGAGTTCCCGAGGTTCTGATACTCGGCGGGCAGGGCCTGGCGGAAGCGGGACTTGTCGATCGCTTTCATGTAGGCCTCGAGGGCTGATACCTGACCGGAGAGCATCTTCTGCCAGATCGCATCGTCCATGAACTGCATCCCGTATTCCTTACCACCGGTGATGATGTCGTAGAGCTTCTGGGTCGCTCCCTCGCGGATCACGGAGGTGACGGCGGGGGTGGAAACGAGGATCTCATTGACCGCGACCCGGCCTTCCTGGTCATCGCGCTTGAGGAGAAGCTGGGCGACGACGCCGCGTAGCGAGCCGGCGAGCATGGTGCGCACCTGCGACTGCTGGTCCGAGGGAAACACATCGACGAGACGATCGACGGTCTTGCGGGCATTGTTCGTGTGCAGGGTCCCGAAGACGAGCAGGCCGGTCTCGGCTGCGGTGAGGGCGAGTGAGATGGTCTCGAGGTCGCGCATTTCCCCCACTAGGACGATGTCGGCGTCTTCCCGCAGCGAGGCGCGGAGGCCGTCGGCGAAGGAGGGGCAGTGAATCGGCACTTCGCGCTGGGAGATGGTGCTCTTCTTGTTGTTGTGCACGAACTCGATCGGCTCTTCCACGGTGATGATGTGGCGGGCGTAGGTGCGATTGATGTAGTCGATGATGGCCGCGAGGGTCGTTGACTTGCCGGAACCGGTCGGCCCGGTCACGAGGACGAGTCCGCTGCGCATGTCGCCGAAGCTCTCGATCGTCTTGGGAACACCGAGGTCGTCGATCGTCTTGATCTTCGTCGGGATGAGACGGAAGACGGCCCCGAGTCCATTGTTCTGCTTGAAGTAGTTGCAGCGAAAGCGCGACTGCACGTCCATCTCGTAGGCGAAGTCAAGGTCGCCTCTCTCGAGGAAACGTTCGTAGGCATTCTCGTCACAAATCTCGCGCAGCATGTAGTCGAGCGTGGCATGCTCGAGGATGCCGTCGGCGATGGGGGAAATCGCGCCGTGCGCCCGCATTTTCGGAGGCTGCCCTTCGCTGAGGTGGAGGTCCGAGCCGCCGGTGTCGACGAGGTGTTGAAAATATTGATCAATAACTGCCATGGGGGAAAAGAGGAATAAGTGGAAAAAATAGAGCGCCGGTTCACCCGGAATGCATGTCAACCGAGGACGGTTTTGAGGTTGCCGCGGTCAATGGCGCGTCCGAGCGCCTCTTCTTTCGAGATGGAGCCCGCGTGGTAGAGTTTCGCGAGAGCGTCGTCCATCATGATCATGCCGACGTTTTTACCCGTCTGCATGACGCCGGGGAGCATGAAGGTCTTGCCGTCGCGGATGAGGGCGGAGACGGCCGGGGTGTTGACGAGCAGCTCGAGGGCGAGTTCGCGACCGGTACCGTCCTTTTTCGGGACAAGCTGCTGGGAGATGACCCCGCGGAGTGATTCTCCGACCATGATGCGGATCTGCTCGCGCTGCTCGGTGGGGAACACGTCGAGGATACGGTCGAGGGTTCGCGCGGCACTGCCGGTGTGGAGGGTCGCAAGGACGAGGTGACCCGTCTCCGCCGCAGTGATCGCGAGCGAGATCGTCTCGAGGTCGCGCATTTCACCCACCATGATGATGTCGGGATCCTCCCGCAGGGCGGCGCGCAGGGCCTGGGAGAAACTCTCGGTGTGGGTGTGGACCTCGCGCTGGTTCACGTGGCAGCCTTTTGATTCGATGACATACTCGATCGGATCTTCGAGGGTGATGATGTGGTCGTTGCGCTGGGTGTTGATCTCGTTGATGAGGGCCGCGAGGGTCGTGGACTTGCCCGAGCCGACCGCACCGGTGACGAGGACGAGTCCGTTGTGGTACTCGAGGAGCGGCTTGATCGCATCGGGGAGGCCGAGCTCATCCATGGTCTTGAGCTGGGTGCTGATGACGCGGAAGACCATTTCCCACCCTAGACGGGTCTTCACCACGGAAGCGCGGAATCGCCCGATGGAGGGAGCGTAGGCGAAGTCGACATCCCCTTTTTCATCGAGGCGGCGCATCTCCTGTTCGGGGAGAAAATGGCGGGCGAGCTTTTCCGTGTCCTCTGCGGTGAGCAGTTCCGAATTTTCCCAGATCGGCTGGAGCAGACCGAAGCGGCGCCATTTCGGAGGTGCGTTAGGAGCGAGGTGGACATCGGAGACGTTGTAATCCTGTGCGAGCTTCAGGTAATCATCGACGTGGCCTAGGACTTGAACTAAATCGGACATGGTAAAAAAAGAGGGAGCTGGTCGGGATCGTTATGGGTAGGCCGGGGGCCGGGGATTAGGTTCGGGCACCGCCTCGCGGCATACCGGAGCACACGGAGTATTCTGATTGCCGGGCTGTCAAGCAAGCGAAAAAGCACATTTTGCGCAGCTTTCGTGAGTCCTCGCGACGGCATTGCGGGACTGATTTTCTCTTGCGGAAGAGGGCGGGATCTGACAACTCTATGTTGTGAAATACGCAGGTGGTTTTCTTATTTTTCTCGTGGTCTTCGTCGCGGTGGGCATCGCGATGCATGCAGGCCTCTATGGTAAGCCCGGTATCTTCGTCTGGTCGATGGATGAGAATCCGGCGACCGGGAAGTCAGCCCTCGTGCGGACGACTCTCGCGGTCACGAGCACTCTCGAGACGGCGTCAGCTGCAGAGGCCGCCCCGGCAAGCGCTGACTCCGCGCCCGAAGTCCTCGCGGCGGCCCCGGCTCCCCAGCCCGCTGTCGCTGAAAAAGCGGTTGAGGTGAAAGAGATCGCCCTTTTCGACGGGAAAACCCTCGGCTCCTGGGAGAAAACCCAGTTCGGCGGCGAGGGGGACACCTTTGTTAATGAAGATGGCAACCTCGAACTCGGCTTTGGCGCGGTCATCACCGGGGTCAACTGGAAGGGGGATGTCCCGGCGACCTCGAACTATGAGATCTCGCTCGAGGCGATGAAGCTTGACGGCAATGACTTTTTCCTCGCTCTCACTTTTCCGGTAAAGGACAGCCACGCGACTTTTGTGGTTGGAGGATGGGGAGGCGGTGTCGTCGGTATCTCCAGTGTCGACGATCTCAATGCCTCGGAGAACGAGACGATGAACATCGAAGGCTTTGAGAAGAATGTTTGGCACAAAATCCGCGTCCGGGTGACCGAGGACAAGTTGCAAGCCTGGATCGGGGAGGAGCAGAAAGTCGATCTCGACCTCGAAGGGAAAAAGATCAGCCTGCTCCCCGGGGACATCGAACTCTCGGTCCCGATCGGCATGGCAGCCTACCAGACCCGCGCCCAATATCGAAACATCGTCTGGCGAAATCTCGACACGGCGGAGTGATTTTCGATGCACTTTTTTCTACGAAGCTGAAGACACTTTCGCATCCCGGAGAGCGATTTTTTAATGGAAATTATAAAATTGTCAAAAATTAAAATTATACGCTCCTTAATTATCAACTTTTTGAACGAAACGCTTGACCCTTGGTCAAAATGTTGTCTGGATTATTAAAAAATGTGAGGAACCGCTTTTGCCCTCTCAATTTTTAACGACCCTCAACTCACCTGCCCACTCATTATTTATGAATCTTCGCGACCAACTGAAAGAAATTCTTCCCGATATCCTTCCCCGGAATCCCGCTCAGGCGATCAAGGGGACGGAGTTGATTGAGTTGGTCAAACATCGTCTCAAGCAGGACTACTCGGACGCGACGCTGCGTTACCATTTTTCGATCATGTCCTGCGATCCCTCGTCACCCATCGCGAAAGTTGAGCAGGGTCAGGGTTACTACCTGCGGACCGCGACGATTCATACGATGAACAGCGCCCGCAACCTCTTTCGTTCTGGTGACGGCGGCAACGGCACCGGCGGTGCCATGGGCACGGCGGAGATGGACCGGGCGCTCGGGCGCGCTTCGAAGTTTCGCGCGGTGGTGCAGCGCTACCTCGAGTCAGTGCAGCAGTTCCCTTTTGTCTTCGAAGAGTCTTTCTCAAGCAATGCCGAGGCGAATCGCTGGCGCATCCCGGACCTCGCCGTGGTCGACTGGCTCACTGCCGACGGCTCGGACGAGTCCGTCACGATGGACAAGCGCAAGCTTGAGATCCATCGTCGCATGGGCGAGTCACCCCTTCGCATTTCCAGCGTAAAGCTCCGCCTCGAACTCAACCGCGACACCCTCCTCGAGGATCTCTACCAGTGTCTCTCGGCTTCCGAGTGGGCCAATGTCGGCGAGCTTCTCGTCGCGGCATCCGTCGACGATCAGCAGATGCTCGAAGAAGTGAACCGTTTTGCCGCCCGTCACGGCATCGGCGTGATTAGTTTCGGTCTCGATGCCGACATCCTCGACGACATGCCCGAACCGGCCGCGATCGAGAACCTCCTCCCCCGCGAGTTCGAGTCCATCGTCAGCCTGCTCCGCATCCGCCGCCACACCACCCCGGCACCCGGTCGTGACCACGACTGGCAGCACATCTCCACCGCCGCCGTCGGCAACGCGGACTTTGGTCGTTTCGAGAGCTGGATCTCCCGCAGCCTCCTCGAAGAGCGCATCATCACCGCCCGCGAGTTCGATGATCTCGGACGCAGCGCGGCCAAGGCAGCGCGTGAGTTCGTGGCCTGATATTTTTTCTTCCTCCCCTTGGTAACAGGAGATTCTATGGAAAGGGCGCCCCGAAACGGGCGCCCTTTCTCGTTTTCCGGGGAGAAGGCATTTCTTACAAGTTCCTGACATTCCTTTTACAGGGGCATGACAACTATTCCTGTGGGGGCGCGACCTTGTTCCCATGGAAATCAAACGATCCCTGTTACTGTCGGCGCTCACTCTGGCCCTCGCCGTGAGCGGAACCCCCTTCTCCACCGTCCGCGCCTCGGAGGGATCCCTGAAACTGAGGACGGCGATCGATCGACCGCTCCTGCACGAGGGCGGAGGCGAGAGCAAAGTCGTCATCAAGATCGCAGTCGAGGGATGTCGCGCGCCGCAAAAGGAACGTATGCCTCTGAATCTCGCCATTGTCCTCGACCGCAGCGGCTCGATGAGCGGAGGCAAGCTCGAGCAGGCCAAGCAGGCCGCCTCGCTCCTCGTTGAGCAGCTTGATCGCGACGACGTCCTCTCCCTCGTCGTCTACGAATCCGGAGTCGAGGTCGTGAGACCGGCGGCCCGCGTCGGTGACCAGCACCGGGAAATCAAGCGCCTCATCGAGCGCATCGAGACCGGAGGCAGCACCGCTCTCTATGGCGGGGTCGAGGAAGGTTCGCGGCAGTTGCGCGAATTTCTCGGCAAAGAGCGCATCAACCGAGTCATGCTGCTCTCGGACGGCATTGCCAACGTCGGCCCCAGCGACAATCGCGACATTGCCGACCTCGGCACCCGCATCGCGCGGGAGGGAATGTCGGTCACGACGATAGGACTTGGCAGTGATTACAACGAGACCCTCATGACCGCCCTCGCCGAGGCCAGTGACGCGAACTACTACTACGTCGCAGACGTGGAGAAGCTCCCCGAAGTGTTCGAGAACGAACTCGGCGAGCTGAAGAGCATCGTCGCCCGTGACATCATCATCGAGATCCGCTGCCCCGAGGGCGTGCGGCCGCTCCGCTTTCTCGGTCGTCCCGGTGAGCTGAAGTCAGGGACCGAGACGATCACCTTCGCGACGCTCTCCAGCGGTCAGGCGCGGGAGTTGTATCTCGAGTGTCTCGTCAGTGATGCCGCTCTCAGCAAGGTCAACGAAGTCGCGCAGGTCTCGGTGCGCTATGCCGACACGCTCTCGAGTCAGGCGGTGGAAAAAAGCGCCACTCCGGTCGTGGTCGGCTACAGCAAAGACGCCGAGCTCGTGACCCGCTCCCTTGATAAGGCGATCGCCGCCGAGGCCGCCATCTTCGCCAATGCCGTCGAGACCGAGAAAGCCATCGCCCTTGCGGACAAAGGCGATGCCGAAGGCTCCCGGCGGGTCCTCGACTCGCAGTTGCAAACGCTCAACGAAGCCTACGCCGCCGCCCCGGCCGCTCAGCAGACGCAACTGAGCAAAGAGATTGAAGCCGTCGCCGGTGCCCGCGAAGAGCTCAACGGCGACCAGCTTTCCAAAGAGCAGCGCAAGAAACTCTCGAGCGGCTCCTGGATGCTGCGCAATTCGAAGCGGTGAGATCGCCCTTTCCTCGCGCTCGCTCACTCGCGCCTTTTCGGCTGTATAGATGGCCGAAGAGGCGCGATACTTTCCGTGGAATTTTATTTTCATGAAGCGGATCGCCGTCGTCTTTTTACTCTCCATCCTGCTGCCCTCGATCCTGCTGGCGGTGCTCGCGGTGCGCTCCCTGCGCGACCAGGAGCTCGTCGTGAGCAGCCAGCGGACGCAGCTCTATCAGTCGAACTGCGACGCCCTCACCGACCGCATCAATCTCTTCATGAACGATGTCCGTGTCTTCTACGGGCAGCTCGTCGATGAGCTGGTCGGGCAGGCGGGCGACGGACTCGTGGATAGCTTCGACGAACTCCTCAAGGCTCGCTGGAGCCAGGCCGCGGCAGCGGCAGTGGTGACGGATGCGGGAGTCATTCTTTCTCCTGTCGCCGCACTGGGCACCCGGGAGGAGGCGTTCCTCAGAGATCACGCCGACTTTCTCACGAACCGCCGTGTTGTCGAAGTTTACCAGGCCCCACGACTCCTCGGGGCTCAAATCGAGCTCGACCGTGAATCGGACGAAGCCGCGAAGGGAGCAGTCCTCGCCGAAACACTCTCTGACAAGGCTGTCAGCGCTCCGCCGCAGAAGAGAAAAGTGGCTATGGCGGAAAAGCGAAACGAATCGGCATCGGGATCTGCTCTCAATCGCGCCCCCGCAGCGCCCATGGCAGCTCCGATGGCAGCTCCGATGGCCGCTTCGGCACCCGCCCCGACCATTGCCGAGGCCCCGGCGGCCGCAGCAGAGGCGATCGCTCTCGAGGGCCGCGCTCCCGGCTCAAAAAAGCCGGAGCCAGAGTCGCAGCAGCGCACCCGCAATGTCATGCCAATGCAGCAGCGCGGCGTCGATGACCTTGCTGTGGCCGATCGTCAAACTCCCGTCGAATCGGTCGAGGCCAGCTCGAATCTCTCCGGTCTCAGTCCGGCAGCGGTGAAGCTCGAGGAAGTCACCGCCGAAGAAAACGAGGGCGCGGTGAGCCGGCTCATCGACGGAGAGCTCCACGTCCTCCTTTGGAAAAGGCACCCGCGGCGGCCCGGGCTCACCTTTTGGACCGAGCTCGATCTCGATGCGATCCGCACCGACCTGGGCGGGCTCTTTTCCGCGAATCCTTCGAGCCTCGCTTCTGCCGAAGTCTCCTTCGCCCTCCTCGACTCTGCCGGCGGAGCGGTCGCCGTGACCGAGCCGGGATTCACGACCGACTGGAGCACGCCCTTCGTCGCCTCGGAGGTCGGGCAGATCCTGCCCCGGTGGGAGGTCGCCGCCTACCTTCTCGATCCGGCTTCGCTCAACGCCTCGGCGCGGGCGATACGCCTCACCCTCTCGCTCCTCATCCTCACCCTCCTCGGTGCGGTCGCGGGCGGCAGCTACCTCATCCTGCGATCCGTGAACGAAGAGATGCGGATCGCTTCGCAAAAGACCGACTTCGTCAGCAATGTCAGTCACGAGCTGAAGACGCCGCTCACCTCCATCCGCATGTTTTCCGAGCTCTTGCGCGATGCGGAGAATCCGGACCCTGACAAAACAAGACAATACTCCGGCGTCATCAGCAAAGAAGCCGCCCGTCTCTCGCGCTTGATCAACCGGCTCCTCGATTTCTCGAGGCTCGACCGTGGCGAGTTGCAGTTGCGACCCGAGCGGATCGACCTCTCCGCCCTCGCGCAGGAGACCGTCGCGGACTACCGGCCCCAGCTCGAAGCCGTCGGCATGAGCGTGCGCCTCACCAGCCCTGCGGCCGGGGGCCCAATCGTCGCTGTTGATCGTGACGCCCTCTCGCAAGTGATCGTGAATCTGCTCTCCAACGCGGGGAAATACGCCGCCGAGGGGCGCGAGGTTCTCGTCGAAGTCGCCTCCGTCGGGGATAGGGCCTGCCTCTCCGTCACCGATCACGGACCCGGCATCTCCCGAGCGCATCAGCGCCGCATCTTTGAAAAATTCTACCGCATTGACGACTCCATCACCTCCGGCGTCGAGGGATCGGGCATCGGCCTCGCCCTCTGCCGCCAGATCGCCGAACTGCACGCCGGCACGATCCGCTGCGAAGCGCGCAAAGGCGGCGGCAGCATCTTCGTCATCGAACTCCCCCTCGCCACCTGACCCATGAGCAACTCCGAGATTACCCTCTTTGTCGTCGAAGACGATCCCAGCATCCGCTTCGGGCTCGAGGAAGTCCTGCGCGGGGCCGGTTACCTCGTCCACTCCTGCGCCGACGGCGCCGACGCCCTGCAGGAGATCGCCGCGCACCTCCCCGACCTCCTCGTCCTCGACGTCATGCTGCCAGGCGTGAGCGGCTACGAGATCGCGCGGCAGCTCCGCAAAACCGGCTGCCGCATCCCCATTCTCATGCTCACCGCCAAAGGGCAGGAAATCGACAAGGTCGTCGGTCTCAAGGCCGGAGCCGATGACTACGTCACTAAACCCTTCGGGATCAACGAGCTCATCGCCCGGATCGAAGCGCTCCTGCGGCGCTCGCGGACTTGGAACGAGGCGTCGGGTGACGTCTCTGAATCTTCCCCGCCGACCCCCATCGAAGTGGGTCGGGCAAAGATCGATCCGTCCTCCTACGAAGCGGTCCTCGGCGGGAGCGTCATTCCCCTGACTCCGCGCGAGATGGAGTTGCTCCTCTTTCTCCATCAGCACCGCGGTCGGGTCCTCAGCCGCGACCGCATCCTCGAAGTCGTCTGGGGCGTGAAATACTTCGGCACGACGAGAGCTCTCGACCAATGCGTTGCTCAGGTTCGCAAGAAAATCGGCGACGACGGCCGGACTCCCGAGTTTCTCCTGACGGTACACGGGGTGGGGTATAAGCTGGTGTGAG
>JBDNIL010000380.1:0-4228 GCA_041688355.1 Verrucomicrobiales bacterium
GGAGGCGCCCTGGTATGTTGTTCCCGCCGACAGCAAGAAGAATGCGCGGCTCATCATTTCGCAGATCATTGTTGATACGATGAAGGGACTTGGGATGAGCTATCCGACCGTCGATGAGGCGCGCGTGAAAGAGTTGAAGGACATCCGCAAAGAACTTTGAGGCCGAACGGCACTGATGGAGGGCTAAATTATGAATAAGATCAGACGGCTTTGGATTCAGGTGCGGACGAGCTTTTGGTTTGTGCCTTCACTGATGGTCGCCGTCAGCATCTTCCTCGCGGTGGCGTTGATCGATATGGATTCCAGCGGGAGTCAAAGCTGGCTGGCTCGCTGGCCACGCCTGTTTGGCGCCGGCGCGGAGGGAGCGCGCGGAATGCTCTCGACGATTGCGGGTTCGATGATGACGGTGGTGGGGGTCACCTTTTCAATGACCCTGGTGACGCTGGCGTTGGCCTCCAGCCAATACACTTCACGTATCCTGCGGAACTTTACGGGGGACCTGGTCACGCAGGTCGTGCTCGGAATGTTCACCGGCATTTTCACCTATTGTTTGATCGTCCTGCGCACCATCCGCGGCGGAGACGAGGGCGTATTTGTTCCGAGCCTTTCGGTAACATTCGCCGTGGTTCTCGCGATCTGCGGCATCGTCACCCTGATTTTTTTCATTCATCACATCGCCTCGTCGATCCAGGCATCGAGCATTATTGCGTCAGTGGCCGCTGAGACGATCGAGGCCGTTGACCGGCTCTTCCCGGAAAAGCTTGGAGAGGGGCCGGCGGACAACGTTGAAGATCAGGCCCCGCACACTCTGCCGGAGCGGAAATGGAAGGCGGTCCCGGTTAAGGCAAATGGCTACATTCAGAGCCTCGACGACGCCACGCTCCTGCGTGTGGCCAGGGAGCATAAGACGGTCGTGCGGATGGAGTGCGGCATTGGCGAGTTTGTGGTCGAGGACACGCCACTGGTCTCGCTCGCGCAAGACGATCCGCCAGGCGACGAGATGATCGCCGAGTTGCAGAATGCGTATGGCATCGACCGCCACCGAACCGTTGCGCAGGACTCCGGCTTTGGCATCAGGCAGTTAGTTGACATTGCCTTGAGATCACTCTCACCCGGCATCAATGACACCACGACGGCCGTGATGTGCGTGGATTATTTGACCGCGATTCTGTCACGGCTCGCGACCAGGGATATCCCGCCGTCGCACCGGTATGAGGATGGAGAACTGAGAGTGATTACCATCGGACCTACCTTTGCGAGCCTCGTTTCAGCGTCCTTCGATCAGATACGCAGCAGTGCGGAAGGCAATGTCGCCATCATGCTGCGGATGCTGGGCGCGCTCGAGGTTATCGGCAGTCAGACAGACGATACGAAGCGACGGCGAATCCTTGATGAACAGGTGTGCTGCATTGCCGAGGTGGGCACTCGGTCCATCCTCTCCGGGCATGATCGCGCCCGGTTTACTGAGCGCGTCTCCGAGGTGCGCGTGTCACTCGGAGCCGAACTGGAGCCATCGCCCAATAAGGAATCGCGATGAAGATTCCCTAGTGGCTGCCAGGCACCCATCGTCCAAAGCGTTCCTGAGGGCGGCTCGACCGAGCCCATCAATGAGCGCCTCACAGAGGCCTTTGCGCATTCGCGTCAAGTTAAGCCCACGATCCAGCATTGACGGGCGATTGGCGTTTGCGCTTGTCCCGCTGGACGTATTTTGGAAATGGGTTGAATGTTAGTATCTCCTCCCACCTTTACGCGGTCGCCTGGTATAGAGCGAGGGCGTCGTAGAGTTTCTCGTAGCTCAGATCGATGGTGGCCTTTGTTTTGAGCAGGATCTGCGCGGCGCGCATGCCCAAGAGGTGATTGATCATCGCCACGAGGACGATGGCCATGAGATGGGCCTCGCTGCTTTTGCGGTTGAGGGCTTTATCGAGATTCTGCGCCTGCTTCCATGCGCGGAACTGGATTTGCCAGCGGTAAATCGGATTTCTTCTTGGCTGGCTATCTCGCTACGCTCGGTTCCACCCCCCCAGCGCGCCCGGTAGACCGCCCGCAAAAGAGTGGGCGGAAAGTCTTCGGTCGGCAGGTTGGTGAGCATCAGATGCCAGCCGTCGCGGAGCAGTCCGACCGGGTCGGGTTCGACGCCTTTGGCGGCGGCTTCCTCGCGACGCATTTGACGTCGTTGCCGGGCCACTTTTCCGGTGGCCCGCACGGCCACCAATCGATAAGCTTTGCCCTCTGCTCCGGCCTTGACGCGGACGTCGAGGATCCCTCCCCGGTTCCTGCGAAGCACGGATTCGATTCGTTCGCCCGCCTCGGTGAACACGCCCAAGGTCAAGGGGACTCGTGTGAGTCAAAATTCCTCAAGTCGTTCTATTTCAAGGAACTCTGCCAGGGAGAAGTAGCCCGTGTCCCGCAACACGAGGTCGTCTTTCAGCAACTGGATGAGGAACTCGCGTCCGATAGTTTTGTCCTGTTCGGTCGCGCTGTGAAGGGAATGGGAGATCACGATGCCGGCGAGGAGATCGTAGCCGAAATCGATCTTCACTCCGGCGGTGCTGCGATGTCTGTTACCACAGGCAGGGAAGATCGCGGCGTTGGCTTTGGGCATGGTTTGGACCGGGGAGTCCTCCACCAGGCGGATCACACGCCAGGACCTCCGGTGGAAAACGGCGAAGAGAAGCGTTCACCGAAGAGCCGGTGCATCACTCCGGTGAGGAAAGCCGTGGACCCCTCCGAGAAGCGTCCATGGACCGCCTGACTGCTGATGGACGGGCCGGTTCGCCGAGACAAACCGATGGCGATTTGATTGTGGGAGGCAAGCCCCGGGGCAACTGCGCCGGAGAGAGTTTGGAGGAATGTCGAAGGGTCCATTCTGGGCGATTCGCGGATCCCGGATCGGGTTTCCCTTGCGAGTGCGTCGAGATCGCGGAGAGAAAGGAAAGGAGCGAGGAGTCGGCGGGAGAGTTTCTTCGAATGAAAGACCTGCCCGCCCTCGTGCAAAGTCGAGTAAAACATGAGGATTTTTCGATATTTAACTCACTAATATCTAGCAGGTTAAGTAATTAGGGTGATGCGAATGGGTGATTTGTCTGAGGAACATGGAAGTTGGATGTTGAGCAATCTTCGGTGGTGCTGGATGCGGAGAAATCACGCTCTGCCCGAGTGACCGATAACATTATCCTCCGGCCTGAGCGTATTGATATGGGGCATACCCCCACCTATGGGGTGAAGACCCCATGGTGAAGGGTGACTTCCCTGTGCATGTTAAGTTTCGACTCGGGCGGTTGTCGCAATCACCCCCTCATTCGCCTCATGAAAACCCCCCACCTAAAGACATTCATTGTCCCATGGAGCATCCTCCTGATTCTCAGCGGAGATCCGGCACTCGCCCAGTCGACATCTGACAAATCCACCGACGCGATGAGCAAATGCCCCGTGATGGGCGTGGCGGCTGGTCCTTACAGAAACACCGCCGCCGGGGCGATGTCCAACGGGGACTGGTGGCCGGATATGCTCAGGCTGAGCATCCTTCACCAGAATTCAGCCGAGGGGAACCCGCTGGGTGAGAAGTTCAACTACGCCGAGGAGTTCAACAAGCTCGACCTCGATGCCCTTAAGAAGGACATCAAAACGCTGATCACGACTTCGCAGGACTGGTGGCCGGCCGACTACGGGACCTACGGGCCGTTCTTCATCCTGATGGCGTGGCACAGTGCGGGGACCCACCGTGTCGCTGTCGGTCGCAGTGGCGCATCGGACGGCACCCAGCTCTTCGCCCCTCTGAACAGCTGGCCTGACAACGCCAACCTCGACGAAGCGCGTCGATTGCTCTGGCCGATCAAACAGAAATATGACCAGAAAATTTCGTGGTCGGATCTCATCGTGCTCACCGGCGGCATGCGGGTTCTAAATACCAATGTCGGCGATCCCGGACTCGGGGTCTTCACCGGGCAGCCGGGGACCCTGAGCAATGACTTCTTTGTGAACCTGCTCGACATAAACACTGAGTGGCAAAAATCGCCCCAGTGCGAGTATTTCTTCGAAGGCCGCGACACCAAGACCAATGAGGTCAAATGGACCGCCACATCACTTGGGTGTGACCGGAGCTGAATGTAATAATCATAAAAGGACGGTCAATTTATAACTTGTACTCCTGACGCATTGTGTATCAGTGTGTTATGGGCTCTCGCATCCTTCAAGAAGACGAAGAAAAGATCGTCGTCGAAATCAC
>JBDNIL010000381.1:0-3929 GCA_041688355.1 Verrucomicrobiales bacterium
CGAAAGCCGCCGTCTACACCGTGACCGTGCCGGTGAAATCGGCAAGCCAGCTCTCCGGCCTCATGATCGAGGCACTGCCCGATGAGCGACTCCCCGGTTACGGCCCCGGACTCAATGCAAACGGCAACTTTGTCGTGAGTGAGTTCGACGCCTCCTTCGTCCCCACCGGCGGCGATGCGAAGAAACCGCTCGTGATCAACTTCACGGACGCCAAAACCGACTTCATTCAGCAGGGCTTTGATGTGAAAAAATCCTTCGACGGCAAAGTGGACCGCGCCGTCCAGGGCTGGGCAGCCGGCGGCAACGAACGCCAGCCGAACTGGGCGCGCTTCCAGCTCGACAAGCCTCTCGCGATTGACGAAAAGGGCGGCACCCTCACCCTCACGATTCACTGCCAATACGGGGGTGGCGAGTATCCCCTCGGCAAGTTCCGCCTCTGGGCGACGAACTCCCCCACCCCGCTCGAACTCGGCCTGCCGAAGGACGCCACCACCGCCCTTCAGGTAGCGCCCGCTTCGCGAAGCAAAGAGCAGCAAGCTCTCCTCGCCGCCTTTTTCCAAATCCGAGACAAGGACAGGCACATGCTCGTCTTCAAACACTTCAACGAGAAAAAGCCCCTCGTCGCCGACGCCCGGCTCCTCGCTCTCGATGCCGCCCTCAAGACCGCGCAGGATACCATCCTCGACGATCTGAAGCTGCTCGAACTGCGCGAGAACATGGACTACTCCACCCGCCAGTCCGCCGACCGCCGCCTCACCGCCGCTCAGGATCTCACCTGGGCACTTATTAATAGTCCTTCGTTTTTGTTTAATAGGTAAGCTGTTTAGCTGCTAGCTTTTTTGCTATTTAGCTTTCTAAAATTCCTAAAGTTCGCCAAATATCCTTCGTTTCTTTTATCAACCAAGCTAAACAGCTAAAAAGCTAATAGCTAAACCGCTAGCCCAAATGATCAGACTCCCCGGAGAAATCGCCAAAGACCTCTGTGACTCCCACCTCAAACCCGGACGCCGCGACTTCCTGCGCGTCGGCGGGGCGGGGATGCTGGGCATGTCACTGAACAACATCCTCGCCGTGCAGAGCGCCAGCGCCGCCTCGGAGCTGGTCGGACGTCCCGGCTGGGGCAAAGCCAAGTCGGTCATCATGGTCTACCTCCAGGGCGGGCCGAGCCACATCGATCTCTTTGATCCCAAGCCCGACGCGCCGGATAATGTCCGCTCCATCTTCAAGCCGATCAACACGAAGACCGACGGGTTGCAATACACCGAGCTCATTCCGCGGCTCGCAAAGGTGACCGATAAGTTCACGACGGTGCGCTCGATGAGCTACACCCCGAACGGCCTCTTCAACCACACCGCCGCGATCTACCAGATCATGACCGGCTACACCACCGACAAGGTCAGCCCCTCGGGCCAGCTCGAGCCACCTTCACCGAAAGATTTCCCGAACTTCGGTTCGAACATCATCCGCCTGAAGCCGTCCGACGAACCCATGCTCCCCTTCGTCGTGATGCCGCGCCCGCTCCAGGAGTCCAATGTGATCAACAAAGGCGGCACCGCCGGTTTCCTAGGCAAAGCCTACGATCCCTACTACCTCTTCCCCGACGGGGACGACATGGACATGAGCAAGATGACGAAGATCCGGGTTGATGACCTGCAACTCCGTCCCGATGTCTTCTCCCTGCGGCTCCAGCGTCGCGCGAAACTGCGCGATGCCCTTACCAATCAGATGCCCATCATCGAGAAAGCGGTCGAGGGTTACAATCTCGACGAGTACTACAACAAAGCGCTCAATCTCATCGTCTCGGGGCGTGCCCGCGATGCCTTCAACCTCGATGCCGAAGATCCCAAGCTGCGTGACGCCTACGGCCGCAACACCTTCGGCCAGAGCTGTCTCCTCGCCCGGCGTCTCGTCGAGGCCGGGACCAAGGTCGTCGAAGTGATCTGGCCCAAGGTCGCGAACTCGGACAATCATAGCTGGGATCACCACACCGGTCTGCCCAAACGCATGAAAGACCAGTCCGCCCCCATGCTCGACGCCGGACTCTCGACGCTCTTTGAAGATCTCGATCAACGCGGACTCCTCGAGGAAACCCTCGTCGTCGCGATCGGGGAGTTCGGACGCAGCCCCGAGATGGGTGTCTCCACCAGCGGCAACAACAACAGTGCCGACGGTCGCGATCACTGGCCCTATTGCTACACCAGCATCATCGGCGGAGCCGGAGTCAAGCGCGGCTATGTCCACGGCAAGTCCGACAAAACCGGATCCGCCCCGCTCGAAGACCCCGTCCACCCCATGGAGATCCTCGCCACGATCTACCACGCCATGGCGATCGATCCGCAAACGATCGTCTACAACCACCTCAATCAGCCGAGAGAACTGGTGAAGGCGGAGATGGTAGAGCGATTGTTTTCGTGAGGGCGGGGCGCTCTGAACGCCCCTGTCCTACAATCCGTAGAGCCAGCCTTGCCACCACGAAACGCTCGAGTGACGCTTCAGCCGTTTTCTTCGGCCTACAATCTCCCTCGAATCGCAACCCGGCCTACCGACGCCGGGGAAGAACAAGGAGGCGCGACACTCCTGTCGCGCGGCTAGCCCGGTCGGGCGGGCTTCGTCGGACGATCGTCGCTTCGGCAAGATTCTTGGCGGACTGTTGCGCGGTCGAAGGATTGAAGATCCCGCGATCGCCGACCAGCACGACAGGAGTGTCGTGCCTCCTTGGGATTGATGGCCGCGTAGAGGGACTCGCAAGGGTTCCCCGGTCGTTGCGCGCGCAACGTTTCACCCGGGCTCCTCCGCACCCATCGACTGAAAACTGGCAGGGCGAGGCGTCCCCGGGCGCTCCAGCAAAGAAGCGGGGAACATTGGCATGTTCCGCTACGAGGCCCGCGTCCCCGGTAGTGGTGACCTCCAGGTCGTCACCGCGAAAGGTTGGAGTGACGGCTTCAGCCGTTTCCCCGGATACCGGACGAAGCAGTGGGGCAAAAAAATGAGGGGCAAAAATATGGCATTTGTAACGGGCGAAGGATCCGATTCCTTTGTCACTCATTCTTTTGACAGCGACTCTTCGCTCGGGTCCCAATTCCCCCTGTTCGGAATCTGCTTCCTCCTCCCCTGCCTGCCCGCGCCACGAGCGCTCTCCCGCTCTCCCGCTCTCCCGTATCGACTGACACGACGCTTACTGAGTTCCCGCCATTGGCAAATGCGCAGCTGAACGGCGGAGGCGGAGTGAATGAATCCGCGAAACGATGTTCCGAATGTCACGCCGCCACGCAATCGAGCGGACTCACCACCCCGAGCCCGTGCGCGCCCGTCGCGACGTGCAGGTAGATTTCCGTCGTGGTGATGTCTTCGTGTCCGAGAATTTCTTGGATGGTTCGCAGATCGGTGCCGGCTTCGAACAGGTGCGTTGCGAAGGAGTGCCGCAGCGCATGACTTGTCACCCGTTTCTCGATTCCCGCCGCTACGGCCGCCCGCTTGATCGCCTCGTTGTAGACCTTTCCGTGGAGGTGATGGCGTCGTCGCACGCCGTTCTCGGGGTCCACTGAAATTTGGCGGGCCGGAAATAACCAAAAACGCTGAGGGACGGAAGCGTTTTGGACGGAGCGAAGCGAAGCCACGCAGGGGTGAGGGGGCGGGCGGAGCCCCCGAATCAAAAAGAAGGCAACTGCATTGAGCGCCTGCTTCTGGGTCGAAAAAGGCTGAAGGCCTGTAGGCCTGTAGGCCTTTTGGACAGGAACGAAGTGACGTGCCCCGCAGGGGTGAGTAGGCTGGTGGAGCCTACGAATCAATAGGCGCAGTCCTCGTCCTCAACGACTGAGGTCAGAAAACGCGTCGCGGTCTCCACCTGCATTGCTTCCCGCCCGCCACCTGCAAAAACGGCATAACGCGCCGCCCAAGCTCCGTAGCACTCCTTCGTGCGCTTCGCCAAA
>JBDNIL010000382.1:0-2216 GCA_041688355.1 Verrucomicrobiales bacterium
CAACGCGGTCTCCTCGACGACACTCTCGTGATCTGGGGCGGTGAATTCGGCCGCACCGTCTACAGTCAGGGGCAGCTCACTGCCGACAACTATGGTCGCGATCATCACCCTCGCTGCTTCACTCTCTGGCTCGCCGGAGCCGGGGTCAAAGGCGGACATAGCCACGGCCTGACCGACGATTTTTCCTACAACATCGTTCAGGATCCCGTTCACATTCACGACCTCAATGCGACGCTCCTGCACCTGCTCGGGATCGACCACGAACGCCTCACCTACCGCTATCAGGGGCGCGACTTCCGGCTCACTGACGTGCACGGAAAGATCGTCCGCGGGATCCTGGGGTGAGGAACTGCAGAAAACTCACTGCATCTTCCCGGCGAGGGCGGCGGCGACGACGGGCGGGACGAAACGCTCGATATTGCCCCCGAGTCTGGCGACTTCTTTGACGATGCGGGAGCTGAGGTAGATGTTCTCCTGACTCGGGACGAGGAAGATGGTCTCGAGATTCTCGTCGAGGCTGCGGTTCATCAGAGCCATCTGGAACTCGTATTCGAAGTCCGAGACTGCCCGTAGTCCGCGAATGACAGCCTGGGCGCCCTCTTCCCTTACGAAGTTCACGAGGAGCCCCTCAAACGAACGCACCTCCAGTCCCGGGATGTGCGAACCCGCCTGCCGGATGAGGTCGACCCTTTCCTCCATCGAGAAGAGTTCGGTCTTGGCGTGGTTCACCGCGACCGCAACGATAATGCGGTCGCACAGCTTCGCGGCCCGCTCGATCACGTCGATGTGGCCGTTGTGGACGGGATCAAAACTACCGGGATATATTGCTGTCTTCATAGTCACTCACCTCTATCGGGACCAAAATCTCATTACCGTGCGTGAGTTTGAGCGCAAAATCCGAAATTATTCAAAGACAATTCACGGTATTTCGCTACTATCCCAGTCATGACTTTTCGCAAAGGTTTGCTTCTTTCTTCCGTTTTCACCCTGACGGTGTTCCTTTCGTCCTGTGCCGGCGGCACTGGCAAGGACGCGACGGCCGATGCCTCTGGCGCCGTCGTCGGTGATGCCGATGCCACGAGCACGGCCGGTTTTCTCCAGACCGACTACAAGCCTCTCGTGAAGTGGCTCGACGACGAGCGATTCGAGGTCGACTACAAGCACATGACGCCCAAGCTGATCTTCGATCAGGTGCCCCTCAACGATATCTTCTACGAGACCTCGAATCTGCCGACCGCCGCGCCGGCCTTTAATTTCGCCCAGAAGAACATCTCGCGCCGCGAGCTCCTCAAGCGCATCGCGAACCACTGGAAGCTGAAGATGTCCTTCGCCACCGACGCCGCCGGCAAACCGACCGCCGTGAAGGTGGAAGGCTGATCCCGGCGGAAAACCGATCAGGCATAGACCTTGCGGATCACTTCGCCGAGGATGCGGAATCCGTCCGCGACGACTTCTTCGGGCTGGGTAAAGCTGACCCGGATGCATTGTCCGGCGTGGTCCCAGCCGGTCGTGTCGAGCCCGAAGAAGAAGTATTCGCCCGGCACGACGATGAGTTCGGCCTCTTTGAGACGGCGGTAGAGTTCACGGCAACTGATGGGCAGCCCGTCGAACCAGAACCACAGGAAAAACGCGCCCTCGCTGACATGGACCCGCCACGGCACTTCGGCGGGGAGATGCTGATGGGCAAGCTCGAGGGCGCGGCGGGAGCGCTCCTCGTAGTAGGGCTTCACGACCTCCTGCGCGAGCAGGAGAACCTCGCCCGACTCGATCAGCGGCCGCGCCATCGCCTGACCGACATTGTTATTGGAAAGCCCGACGATCGCCGTCATCGAGCGGATCTCGCGGATGATCTCCTCGCGCGCCACGACGATCCCGGTGCGCGTCCCGGGCAGGCCGAGCTTGCTGAGACTGAGGGTGAGAATGATGTTTTCGTCCCACACCGGGGTGGCCTCGCGGAAGACGACTCCGGGAAAAGGCAGCCCGTAGGCATTGTCAATGATGAGCGGCACCCCGTGTTCCACCGCGACGCGGCGCAGTTGCTCGATCTCCGCGTCGGTGAGGACATTGCTGCTCGGGTTCGTCGGTCGTGAGACGGCGATGGCCCCGTGTGTTTCGTTGAGGTCGAGGGCGTCGAAGTCGATGTGATATTTGAAATACCGTTCCCCGATCAACTCGATCTTCGGGCGACGACTGTCGAACATGGCGTGCTCGGAGAC
>JBDNIL010000383.1:0-7655 GCA_041688355.1 Verrucomicrobiales bacterium
AGCAATGCCCGCAGGCCCCGACTATGCCACCACAGCCCGCACGGACGACCGGGCATGGGCGGCACTGCCCCCGGCTGACCTGTCCCTGGCGATCGTCGCCAATGGGAAACGCTATGAAAACGTCGGAGGGGGGAAATGGAGTCAGTTCGGCGGGCCGCGTCTTATTGATTCGGGGCGCTTCGTGCAACGGGCCGATGTCACTGATCTTGTCTTCGCAGGAGAGGACGGGACCATCCTGAATGCGGAGACCCGCTTCGAAACAGTGGCCTGGCCCGACCGGCTCGCTCTCATCCTCGCAGCAAAACCGGGGGCACTGCCCTTTCCCGCAGGGGAAGCCTGCTTCGGCCGGGTCGGAGGCGGTTTTGGACTCGACGGCACGAATCATCTCGAGATCCCCCATCGCGACGACTTGGAGCAAAAGAAATTCACTCTCGAACTCTGGGCTTTTGTGCCGACGGATCACCAGGCTTCGGAGAAAACCTTTCCCTGGCTCGTTTGCAAAAACGCGCACGAGGAAGCCGACGGAAACTACGGGCTCGTGATTCTCAACGGACGTCCCCAGGCCCGGATGAATGTCGGGGGCGGGCGGGAGCAGGGCTTCACCGTCGATGCCGCACCGCCGCATCTGCTCAGACTCGAGCAATGGAATCATCTCGCGATGAGCTACGACGGAGACATGCTGAAGCTCTATGTCAACGGCACACCGGCCGGCGGCACGAAGATCGGTCGGCCCCGCACCTTTGGAAAGGCAGGTCTCGCTTTTGGCCGCCGTCAGGATAACTCGGGCGACGGGTATCATTTCCGCGGGGCGATAGATGAAGTTCGCCTTTATGATCGAGCGCTTGACGATGCCGAGGTCCGCGAACGCTTTTCAAACCCGCAGACGGCCCTGGCGGGGCTGAGTCCGGTCTTGAGCGAGAGCTTCGCCGGTGACGGTGGGCAATCCCTCACACGCCCGACCGAGACTTGGACAGACGGCGCGATGGAGATCCGCTTTGCCCATGCCGGGGGCGAGCAGATGCAGTCGCGCTCGACGAAGTGGACATCCGGGTCGTGGCAAGAGGTCGCCCTCGCCCTCGATCCCATCACGATGGAGAGATCGGTCCTCTGCCCCGTCACCGTGAGCGCGAGTGAAATCCCCTCGGGAAAATTGCGTCCGGTCAGCTATGATGTGGATCGGGGCTGGCACCGGGTCGACCTCGACGGTGTCGAGCCCATCATCCCGCCGGGAGATAATGAGCGGAAAAATGACGCTCTCGAGCGGGTGAAGCTGGTCCTCGCGAATCCCACCGGCGAAGAGCGGGTCGCACGGCTGCTTTTTGAAAAAACGACGGGCGGCATCCGCCAGCGCATCGGCGCACCGATCACTGGGGTATCGGCGATCCTGCGCGATGCCTCGGGTGAACCGACCGGCATCCCGGTGCAGCTCAGCAAGAACTGGCACAACCGGCCCGAGGGCGGCGTCTACTCGGGTCAGTGGTTTCACGGATTCTCACAGGTGCGCCTTCCCGCAGGCACGACCGTCGAACTCGAGATCACCCTCGCCTATGGCCACTGGGGCGGAGTGGCGGCGGCCTCACATGCTCAGCTTTGTCTCATCGGTTGGGGCAGCAATCAGCTCTGGGATCAGAGCGCCCTCGGCTCGTGGGGCGAGAGCATCTGCTACGAGCCCGATCAGGTGCAGGGGGAATGCAGCATCCTCGATGTGCGGCCGCTCATGGTCGCCTCGATGAACAAAAATGCGAAATGGGGCTGGACCCACAATGTCGGAGGTGGAGACTTTTTCCGCTTTTTTGATCCGGCTGGAAATCGCGTCCCGCACACCGCGATGCGCACCGCCTACGAACGCCACGGCCCCTGCCTCACGGAGGTGACCTATGCGGGACGAATCGGGTCGGCGATCACCCATCACGAGACGGTGAGCCTGACGCGGAGCGATGATCTCGTGCGCGGGACCTACCGGATGCGGCTCGATGTCAGGGAGGCGGTGGACTTTTCGCGTCTCGTCCTCTTTCAGATAGGCGCCGACACTTACAGCTACACGAGCGAGAAAAAGATGGCTCTCGGGAATGAAGCGGGGTTGATTAAAGAATGGTCAACGACACCGGGCGGCGAAGTCTACCGCTCGGAGCCTGTCGCAGCGACCGGTCGGATCCCCTGGATTTCCCTGCACGAGGCCATTCCGCGACGCAAGCCTGGCGGGGAAGGCGCCTGGCCGAATCGCGGCCTCGTGATCCGCTCGTGGAAGGCTGTCCTCGGCGGTCGCGCAGCGGACCCATGGCTCGCCGAGCGCGGAGTGACCGCGCGGGGATCAGAGACCTCGACGATCGACATCCTGCCACCGCCGGGAGTAAACCGGCTCGAGGCTGGTGACTACATCGAGGCGACGATAGAGCATCTCATAGTGCCCCGCGCTGCTGCGGACTACTATGGACCGAACGAAGCACTGAAATCTGCCCTCGCCAGCGACGGTGACACCTGGCGGATGATTCACCGGGAGGCGGTCGGCAATGAAAGAGAGGTCGCACTCACAGTTGGCAGCCTGCAAATCACGCATCCGGCGATCACTATTGCGACGGTCGATGATGGAGCGGCCGGCACGATCAGGGGAGGACTCGGCTACGTCGCGATCACTTTCACCGGACTGACGTCCCCGCACGGCCACGCCCTCACTCTCGATGGAATGCCGCTCGACCAGAGCGTCCACGGCAATGACTTCTGGCAGACGGACTACGACGCCGTCACAAAACGTTGGAACCTGACCTATAACCTACCCCCCGCCACCCCCGGAAAACCCCGTGAATTTGCCCTCAGTCGCGACTGATAACCGCCAGCGCGAGCCTGTCCCTGGTCCCTGTCCCTGTCCCGAAGTCTATTATCTTTCACGCCAGATCGGCGTCGCGCAGGAAAATGAGCCCATCGGGTGCGATCTCGGCACCTTTGGGGCCGGCGATCCATTCGCAACTGCGGTCGGGGAGGTTGTAGTATTTTAACCAGAGCCGCCCGTCCTCGACCTTCGCGGCGAAGCCGGGGAGGAGACGCCCGACCGACTTGGGGTCGCGACCTCGCTGGGCGAGGTGAATGATGACGTCGCCAAAGTCGGGATCGGGCCGACTCATCGAGACGATCTGACCGCCATGCGACCAGGCCCGCGCGAGGGGGAGATCGAGCATCTTTTCCCAGTCGGCGATGTCCCACTGATTGGCCGGGCCAAAGAGGATGCCGTATTTCACCGAGCGGGCCCCGATGGAATTGTGGATCGATTTGAAAAATGTGCCCGAACCCGTGAGGAGGGTGACACCCTGCTCGAGGAGGGCTTTTTCGAGCATTTCGGAGTCCTCCCGCAGCGAGAAAGAGCGACTCACCGCCCGTCCCCAACCAATCGCCGGCACCCAGCAACCGAGTAGCAGCCCCTCGGGGCTGGAGAGGTAGTCTTCGCTGAAAAGCACATCATCGGGCTGGACGAAATTTGCCGCGATGACTCGTCGGATGTTGCGATGGAGGGCGGCGGCGGTTAGAAAATCGGCCGCCTCACCGGGTCGCGTGACGAGACCGACTGCCTCACGATCGGGACGGCGCTTCGTGAGATCGAGCCGCCAGCAGGTCAGCGATGCGGGCTCGAGGAAGGCGCGGATACGCTCGCACAGCGCCATGAGCGAGCCTGGCGGAGAAATCACCGCCTTGAGGTCGATGAAGACGCCCTCGTCGCCCTGCCAGAAGTCGATGAGGTGCGGCATGAAAGCCCGAGAAGTGATGACGGTGCGGATCCCGAGGGGAGCGATGACATTGGCGAGCGCCTCGGTCTCGCGCTGATCGATCGTGAAAGGCAGATTCACCGGCGTTTTCCCCGCGAGAAAAAGTCCGAGATTGATCACCGACGACATCGGTCCGGGCGGCAGGAGGATGCCGATGCGATCTCCGGTCTCCGAGGCATGATTCATCCAGCGGCGCGCCATCGCAGTGGCGAGCCCGAGGGTGTAGGCCCGCGACCACTCACGGCCTCCGCTCTTCCCGTATTCGGCGAAGAGCGTCTGTCGGCGATCGCGCTTGAGCGACCGGATCAGGGCACACTCGAGCGGTTCGTCAAAGTCACGTCGCATCGCAAAGGCCTCGCCCGACATTTCCCAAATCGCAGTGCGGACCACCTCGACGGTCGCCTCCCCGGCCGGGATGGGATGACCAAAGGCGACCTGGAGCGGACAGGACAGATGGCGGGGCCACTTTTTGAAATAGCACCCCCTTTCGAAGGAGAAGATCGAGTTCCAGAGCCCGTCCATGTAGACCGGCACGACGGGGCATTCCGCCCTGCGCACGATGAGTTCGAAGCCTTTTTTGAACTCCGCCGTGACCCCGAGCCGGGTGAGGCCGCCTTCGGGGAAAATACAGACAACACCGCCGGCCTGGAGCGCCTCGACCGTGCGGGTGATCGCCTCTTTCGCCTTCTCGGGCCGGATCGGGATGCCCCCGAAGAGATTGACGAACCAGGCAATTCCCGCCGCCCGCGTGTATTGCTCGAGTACGACAAAGCGCACCGGTCGAGGCGAGGCGAGGTAGATGATGAAGGCATCGACGTAGCTGACGTGATTGCTAAGGAGGAGAACCCCGCCGTAGGTCGGGACACGCTCGAGGCCCGTCCTCCGCATCCGGTAGAGGAAACAGATCAGCGGGGAAAAGAGCAGCCTTAAAATAAATCTCGCGAGGGAATTCATAGAGCCTTCAGGGCGGACGTTCGGAGCATCCGGTGAAGTTGGAAACTGACGATGACGATGAGCGGCACGAAGACGAGCGTCTGTGTCGAGACCGAGAGCCCCGCGAGCTTCATCAGGGAACTGGCGACGATGGCGACGACCCCGGAGAGCGAACCCATCAGATTCTGCGCCGAGAGCACCCGACCGCGATGGCCCTCCTCGATCTGGTCCTGCAGATGCGCGTTGAGCGGCACGACAAAGAACCCGCTCGCGAAGCCGACGAGAGCCACTGCACCGAACCAGGGCAGTGACTCAGGCGTGAGCGTGCCCACAGCCGCGAAACCCGCCGCCATAGCAAAGCCGCCGAAAATCGAGAGGCCGAGACGGTTGCCGTTTTTTGTAAAAAGAGAAACGAGGAGACTGCCGACGATGAGTCCCCCGCCGATGACGAGGAACATGCGCCCCGACGCGCTGCTCACTCCGCCCGCGGCGACATCGGGGTAGAGCTCTTTGGCGAAGCCGAAAAAGGCGAGTCCCAGGAAATTCGCGACGAGCCAGTAGAAGGCGATGAGCAGTCCGGTGCGGCGGAGCACGGCGTGACCAAAGAGATACTTCAGGTCGAGGAAGTGACTCCAGAAGACCGCTTTTTTGAACTTAGCATCGCGATGCTCGGGCGTGCGCCGGATGAAGAGCGCGAGGACGAGCGGCAGCAGGGAACACAGCCCGATCGTGATGACCGGCGCGAGCGCGGCGCCCCAGGCATTGTCTGCCGAGTCGCCGTTTTTCTCATTGAGTCGGTGCAGTTCCCCGTCGAACCATTCCCCGCCCACCGCCATACCGCCGAGGATGCCGACCATCGTCAGCATCTGCAAAAGTCCGTTTGCCGCCCCCAGCTTCTGCGAGCCGACGATCTCTTTGAGGATGCCCTGCTTCGCCGGCGAGAAGAGCGTCGATTGCACTGCCAGCAGGAAAAATCCGAAGATCGCGAGCTGCACCGACCGTATCAGCAGGCTCACCGCGATGAGAGCGAAAATGAGCACCTGCAGGATGAGCGCAGCATAGATCACCCGGTTCTTCGAATAGCGATCCGAGAACCAGCCCGAGACCGGAGCGAGGAGGATAAAAGGCAGGGGGATCATCGCCGCGAGGACGAACTCGATGTTGTCCCCGATCGCCGTGCCCGCCGCCACCGCGACCGCGAGCCCGATGAGGACCAGTTTCACGAAGTTGTCGTTGAAGGCATTCTGCGCCTGGACCACGAGCAGGGCCGTGAGAGACAGCCAGGATTGCTGCTTGTTTTCTGTGGGGGGCGGGCTCTCGGACATGCTTGCTTTTGTAATCGAGATTGCAGGACAGGGCGAACGGATTGTAAGACAAATCAGGCATTTTCACAAACCGCGACGCGGTAGAGCCCGCAGGCCTGGGCGCAGGCCGCGAGCCGTCCCGCCCACTTGCCCGCGTAGGGCCGGGCCGGGGTCATCGTCCGCCAGCCGTGCCCGGCCCCGACCGCTGCAAGTTTCGTGCCGGGGTGGATCATGACCGCATTTTCCACCAGCTCGAGCAGCGGCAGATCGGCAGAGCTGTCCGAGTAAGCCCACGAGTCCGCCAGCATCACGACATCCTCGGGGATCAGGCCACGGTCTCTCATCGCGGTGACTTTGGCTCCATGCTTGTTGTTCGGACCGGTGATGACGGGGAGAAAAGGCATCGTCGCGGGGATTTCCATGGCAGTGCCGAGGCAATGATCAAAGCCCAGCTTTGTCGCGATCCCTTTCAGATAGAACTCCGGGCTGGCGCTATTGAGGATGAGGACCCGCCCCTCGGCTCGGTTTCTCTCCAACTCCGCCACGACTGCCGGATAGAGAGACGCGTCAAAATCGCTTTCAAGAAAGTCCGCCACGTGCGCGTCGAGCGTCGCCCGTGTCATCCCGACGAGGTAGCTGAAAAAAAGGCGCTTCATCGTGCGCAGACTCACGAGACGCACCGCCGCGAGCGGCAGGCAGGGCAGGAACCAGAGCAGATAGACCCGTCGCCAGCCCTCGCGCCGCAGCACGTAGTTGCAGAAAAGGGCCTGCGTATCGTGAGGCAAGAGCGTCTGATCGAGGTCAAATAAAGCGTAGCGGTCGTCCATCGGATGGAAGGGTAACCTGTCCCTCCCCTCTCCGCCACTGCCCATCACGCTGCTGCGGGGGCGTTGAATAACTCATTGCACAGGCTGACTTTGCTGGCACAGTCCCCATCATATCACGAAATAGTTCGGATATCTTAATTTGTCCCACCCCTCCTTCCCTCTAGCAATGAAACTGGCCAACGAGATTTTTCAGGATGTGAAGCCGGAGACCGCCGCCGCCGTTTTCCAATATCTCCGTGATGAGCAACGCGAAGTCTACAAGGCCTCGATCTCGTCACTCGCCGCGAATCGTAAGCTGCGTCCCGTCTTCGTTCAGCGGAAGCCCACCCCTGAGCAGATCGATTGGCTCGTGAAAAATGCGAAGCTGCGCGGCTCAGTCGAGATCGCGACCCAGGTCCTCCAGCTCTGGCTGCTCAAGGCGCATCCCGCGCTCCTCACCGGATTCCTAGACGGACTCGGGATCGAGCACGATGGCGAAGGCGCCGCCGATGACATCCCGGACGAGCTCGACGCCAAGAAACTCGAGAGCACCGTGAACGACCTGCTCAAAAATCACGACCCCGAGCTGGTCCGCATTTATCTCCACATCTTCCAACTCCAGCGCCCCGATGGCTGGGAGGAGCTCACCAAACTGATCGAGACGACCCCCGATCTCCAGTTCGGTGACGCCGAGGCAGCTCCCGCCCCCGCCCTCGCCGAAGAGGTCGAAAAACCGGCCACGCCGAAGGCGAAGAAAGCCGCGGTGAAAGAAGAAATCGCCGGAGCCGCCGAAGAAGAGGTCGCCGAAGAAGAGGTCGCCGAAGAAGAGGTCGCCGAAGAAGAGGTCGCCGAAGAAG
>JBDNIL010000384.1:0-4590 GCA_041688355.1 Verrucomicrobiales bacterium
GACGCACCCCCGGGATCTCAGTCATCTATGAGTAATCGCTACGAAATCCGCGACCAAATCGGCAAAGGGGGCCTCGGCGCTGTGTATAAAGCCCTCGATACCCAGCTCCAACGGGAGGTGGCGATCAAACGGGTGCTCTCGACCGACAAAGCAACTGAGGATGAGGTCCAGGATGCCGCCAACAAACTCATCGCCGAGGCGCAGACGCTCTCCAGTCTCAATCACCCGAATATCGTCACCGTTTTCGACGTCGGGCAGGATGAAGCCGGCGGTTTCGTCGTGATGGAGTTGCTCAAGGGGGAAACGCTCGACGAGACCGTGGAGCGCGGCGTGCTCACGCAGGAGGACTTTACCGAAGTCGTCTACCAGACGATGGAGGCCCTCATCGCCGCGCAGGCGAACAACGTCATCCACCGCGACATCAAGCCGACCAACATCATGGTGATCTGGCAGGCTTCGGGGAAATTCCAGCTCAAGATCCTCGACTTCGGTCTCGCGAAATTCAGCCGTTCCCCCTCGGTCCAGACGATGGATCAGGAGGAATCGGTCATGGGTTCCATCTTTTTCATGGCTCCCGAGCAGTTCGAGCGCGGCGAACTCGACTCCCGCACCGATCTCTACCAGATGGGCTGCGTCTATTACAACGCCCTCACCGGCCAGTATCCCTTCAACGGCGAGACCGCTCCGCAGGTGATGAACGCGCACCTGCAGCACAAAGTCATCCCGCTGGAGCAGGTGCGCCCCGACCTCTCCCCCTCGATCTGCCAATGGGTCATGTGGATGATCAACCGCGACATCGCCCACCGCCCCGCCGACGCCCGCGACGCCCTGAAACACTGGCCCCGCAATCCCGAGCCTCCCGGCGCGATCCTCGTCGAGGTCCTCCCCGTCGAGGCGACCCCGACCGTGTCCACCGGCGAGGTCACGATCGTCCGTGCGGCGGGCGGCGCGTCCGCCCCGCCCGCACTAATCATTTCAAACCAGACTGGCAGTGCCCCCCTCGTTGCCCGCGCCGTCACGACGTCCGGTGCCACGACCGGTCGCCTTGTCACCGGAGCTACCACCGGTCGACTCGCCACCGGCGGCACGACCGGCCGACTCGACAAGACGGGTGCCCGCACCAGCCAGCTCGCCGGTCCCGCTGCCGGCGGTCGACCGAATGTGCGAAAGACATCCGCACCCGAAGGCAGCAGCAAGATCAAATGGCTCATCATCGGCAGCTGTGCCTCTGCCATCGTCCTCTTTTTCATCTTCTCCACCGTACGCAGGAAAAACGCAGAGGCGCAGAAGACCCATCTCATCGCCCTCGCCTCGGCCGAGATTCCCACCGGGACGACCGCCGATGTCACTCTCGCAGTGAAGCTCCTCGGCGACAATGATTCCTCGCCCTCAATCAAAAGTGACGCCACCAAAGTGCTCGAGAAACTCGAGGGCTCGGGCATCAGCGAGCAGATCCACGAAGAACTCAAGGTCGCGGGGTCCATGAACCTGCGCATCCGTCTTTCCAATGCCCTCGCCGAGCGCAACTACACGCCGGCCGTCCCGACCATCATCGACACGTTCAAGTCGGCCACGACCGACGACCAGCGCGTCCAGTTGCTGAACTCCGTCCGCGCTCTCGTCGAACTCGACAGCATCAACGAACTCCTCGATTCCCTCCGCGGTGATCACACGCTGCCCGTGCGGCAGGTCTTCGAAGACACCGTCCTCGCCGTCTTGAGAAAGAGTGGCGATACCGGGGCCATCGTCGATTCCATCCTCACGAAGGTCTCGACGACGAGCGGGAATGAAAGGAAGAGCCTTTTCCGCATCCTCGGGGTCATCGGGGGGAATGAGGTAAAGACCCGCCTCACCGCTGTTTACAACCAGAAGGATGATCAGGAATACCAGCGCGACGCGATCAACGCCTACCTCAACTGGCAGAACCGCTCCGTCCTTGAAGACGTCGAGAAGATCATCCAGAGCACCGAGGATGTGCCGCTGCGCAGCGGGGCCGAGCGAGCCTACGTCCGCCTCGTGAACCTACCCGGCCCCGAACCCCTCGCAGCGCGCGTCGAACTCTGGCGCAAGGCCTTCGAAATGTCGCAGAGTGCCTCTGACGTGAACCGCATCCTAACCGCCATCGTCGAATTTCCCGGCACTGATACCCTCGCCCTGCTGAAGGAATGGGGGGAGCACCCGAACCACGGAGCCCTCGCCAAAAGCGTCGCTTCTAACATGGAAAAAACGATCGCAAGCGTGACCGAACTGAAACCAGGCGAAGCCATCAAAGGCAACAAAGCCCGCGTTCAGGGCGACATGCGGGGTGCGGCGATGAACTCCTACCTCTCTTCTATTTCCGGTTGGGTCTCGCCCGAGGCCTGGTTCATCTGGGTTTTCAAAGCGCCGGAGAGCGGCAGCTACCTGGTCGAGGTCGATCAGGCCTCGCTGCGTGATCAGCCGAGCCAGTTCATCGTGTATCTCGCGGGGAAAACTCTCACCGGGGAGTCGAAGACCACGCCGACACTCGAGGAGTTCGTCCCTGTCCGTCTCGCCGGGCCAGTCGATCTCGTCGCCGGGGAGATCTACTACTTTGTCCTCACCGCCGGTGAGAAGGTGCAGCCTCGCATGATGGATATCGGGGCGATCCGTCTCGTGACGCCGTGATCGTCCTCAGCGGCGGTCGCCACGCTCGCGGTTGCCCTGATTGCCACCGCTGCCGGTCCCGCTCGCAGGGGGCTGCGCCGGGGTCGGCGGGACCTCGATGTCGCGTCCGTCAGTAAGACGTATCATCGCTCCGCGGATGAGGTTCCCCTTTTCCTCGCGAGACATGTCAGGGTAGTTCCGCATGACGGAGCCGATGTATTCTTTCAGCTTCGTCTGCTTATCCTCCGGCAGAGCTTTGAAACGTTCGATATCCTGGGAAGAGGGACCGCGGCGCTCGCCCTCTTTCCCGCCCCCTTTTACATCCGACCCTGGCGGCCTCGGTTGCGGGAAGATCTGGCTCAGTTCGTATTTCAACTCGGCCTCGTCCCCGGCAAAGGAGATCTTCGCGGCGACATCTTCGAGACTGGACGACGGGAGCACCCCGACGAGCGATATGCCGGCTTCGTTGTCGCCGTCAGGGGTCACCGTGATGGTCTTCTTCGTCTCGCGGTTGTAGAGCGTGGCGACCTGCTGATTGTTTATCGTCGCAACCCCGCGCAGCGCATACGTCGCCGGCAGACTGAGGACCCGGGTGAAGGGGCTTGTCTTCCGCAGCGCGGCAAAGTCATTCTCAGACGGGGCCTCCGGCGTCCCGACGACGAACGGCACCTCTTCCGCGAGGAGGCACCCTCCTGACAGAGCAACTAGGAAAGCGAGTGGAAACATGTTTTTCATTGACCTGACTCTCTTGAATACATCACCTAACCCTGTTCCTTTACGAGGCCTTCCGCCTCCTTCGAAGTGAGCGGTTCACCCGACTCGGGATGGTACCAGCGCGCGATCGTGATCTTGCACTCGGCCTGCGGCTCGATCTCCTTGGATTTTCTATCGAGCTCGAGTTCGAGCGATTTGATGATCTGGAATCTTTCCGGCCCCTGCAGGGTAGTGAGCCATTCGATGACGACAGCTTCTTCGCCCTTCACATCGAGACGCACCGAGACCTCGGTGTAGAACGCCGAGTTCACGATATCCTGGAGACTCTGGCGTTCGATCCGAAGTTTCCTTTCAAAAAGATCATCCTGAAGCGACTGGATGAGATCACCCTGGAGTTTGCCCATCGAGGCTCCGTCCAGCGGGGGCATCTTTTCAGCAAGCCATCTTTCGCGGGCCGCCGCCTTGGGGGCATCCTCGATCCACATCTCGTGATCGCCGAGGGTGCTCTCGAGGGTAGCGATCTTTGAGTCGCTCCCGCGCAGGACCTTCAGCACGGACCGCGCCGCGAAAGCATTGCCCACCACGAAGATCACGCCGAAGCAGAGCCCCAGAAGCCATTTTTCTCTAACTGTCAGCGCGCGCATTCTTCGGCTTCCCTTCTATGACAAATGTCGCGGTGTTGTTCTTCTCCACCTTCGGGTTCGGCATACTCCAATCGTACGCTTCGAAACCCCCTGCGCTTTGCAAATCCTCGAGGAGCCGGTTAGCCAATTGCACATCCCGAGCCTGGCCCTCGACCCGTATCGTTTTCTCCGAGGTGCGATACTCGCGGATAACGACCCCGCTCCCGGGCAGGGCGGCGGTGATGCGGCTGAGCTGGACGACGGGGAAAAAGTCCTTGTCAAAAGCCGGCTCGAGCGCCCGCCAGCGCTCCTCCGCGAGCTGAACTCGCTCGACATCGGGTTCGATGATGGAGATGCGGTGCTCGAGGGAGGCAATCTCGCGCTTCGTGACCTGAGCGTCTTTCCACACCCATACCCCGACGACGGTGTAGAGGACCAGCCCGGCGACGAGCAAGGCGGTGTTGCGCACGGCGGCACGACGCTTGCGGCGCGAACGCACCACTGCGGTCGGGAGCAGCCTTTCCCTGCCTTCGCCACTGACCGGGACGGCCGTCCCCTCCTGCACCCGGACCGGGATAGCGAGCGCGTCACGGAAGGCCGCGACCTCCCTCTCTCCCGCACCCGCCAC
>JBDNIL010000056.1:0-36441 GCA_041688355.1 Verrucomicrobiales bacterium
ATGCCGAGGCCGAGCAAGCCGAACGCGCCGAAGTCCGCCGCCCACCAGGCCACGAGCACGTCGAAGAGCCCGAAGAGGAGCGCGCTGGAGAGCGTCAGGACGACGGTGAGGGCGAGATGACTGCCCCCTTTGAGATCAGCCCGCCCCATCACAAAGATGCCCAGAGTGGTGAGCACGGCAGCGACGAAGAGCGGGACACTGGGCACTCGGCCGGTGAGGAAGACGACGCCGAGCGCGACAAAAACGACCTTCGTCCCCATGAGCGGCGTCACGAAGGAGACATCGCCCCGTCGCAGAGCGATAAAGGTGAGCCAGTGGCCGAAAAAGAAAGCGGCGCCGATGAGGAGCGGCTTCGCGATCTGAGTCCAGTCGATCGTCCCCTTTTCGAGAAAGAGCATCGGGAGAAACATCAGCCCCAGAACCAGATTGGTGAGATGAAAGGACTGGTCCATCGTCACGCCCTCCTTCAGCGCCCGCTTGATCACGATGGATCCGAGGGCGTAGACGACGGCGGCAAAAAGCGGAAGGAGCAGATAGAGCGGAGGCACGGCGGCATTGTCGCGAGGCCCCGCCGTTCGTCAAAGAGTTACTTGCCGCTCGCTGGTTCAGACAAGCGGCAGCAGGTAGGAGAGCAGCACACTCATGAGGAAAGTGGTGATGCCCAGGACCGAGAGCATCGGCGTCCATGACTTCAGCGATTCCAGCTCGGTGAGTCCGCTCATTTTCGAGAAGATCCAGAAGCCGCTGTCATTCATCCACGAGCCGACGAGTCCCCCGCCGCCGATCGCGGTGGCGAGGTAGACGGGGTGAAAGCCGAGGTTCATGCCCTCGGTCATCGCGGCTATCATGCCCGAGGCGGTGATGACGGCGACGGTGGTCGATCCCTGGGCGAACTTCAGCAGGGCGGAGATGCCAAAAGCAAGGAAGAGCAGCCCGGCACCGGCACCCCCGGCACTCGTGGGGAAGATCTGCTCGATGGCCGGTCCGATCTGTGCCGCCGCGAGCATCGCGCCAAAGGCTCCGCCTGCGGCGGTGATGAGGATGATGAGTCCGCCGCTCATCAGCGACGATTCGAGGGCGGAAGAGAACTCCTCTTTGCTCGGGCGACAGGCGCGCAGGTAGAGCAGCACGGCGATCGCCGCCGAGAGCAGGAGCGCGAGGTTGGCATTGCCATAAATCTGGCTAAGGTCCGAGGCTTTTCTCTTGTCAGTCTTCCAGAGATGAGGTGTGAGGACCGCGGCAGGCAGCACTTTCTCCAGAGCGGTGCGGTTGTGATGCTCGACGACGGCGAGATTCGCCCGGCTGAGATTCTGTCCGGTCGCAAAGGCGGTGCGACTGGTGAGGACGGAGTTGATCGCCCCGGCGACGAGCTGGGGAGTGGCGGCGGCTCGAGGCGGGAGGGCGTTTTTCAGGGCGAGCAAAGGTGACTCGTCGGCGGCGGTGACGGCGGCATAGAGGGCGTCGAGATCTTTCACCTCACTCGCCTCGACCTGAGCCGCGCGCTCGCCGTTCGCGACGGTCTCGAGGATGGTGCTCGCCCCGATGAGGACTACGGGCAGGACGATGGGGAGCAGGGAGACGAACAAGCCGGGGAGCTTGCGATTCGGGTCGAGAGCGATCGCTTCGAGCTCCTCATCCCCCGGCTGCGCCCGCATCTCGATGGGCATGCGCCGGTCGAGGAAGACGGCAAAAAGCAGACCCGCGATGGCGGCGGGGATGCCGATGAGGGCCCCGATCCCGATCATCACGCCGAGATCGACCCCGAGCTGCTGCGCCATCAGGAGCGGCCCCGGAGTGGGCGGCACGAGCGTGTGCGTGATCGCCCCGCCGGCGGAAATCGCGAGGACGTAGAGCAGGTAGTTCTTTTTCGTCCGGCGAAAAAGCGACCTCGCGAGCGGCACGAGGAGGTAGAAGACGGTGTCGAAAAATACGGGTATGGCGAGCACAAAACCACTGCCCGAGAGGGCGAGCGGGGCCCGCTTTTCCCCGAGACAGCGCACGAAAGCCTGCACGATGCGATCGGCGGCGCCACTGCTCATGAGACATTGACCGATCACCGCGGCCATCGCGATGACGATCCCAATCCCGCCGGCAGTGCTGCCAAAGGCGGAGGCGACCCGGGCGACCTTGTCGGCGATCTCTCCCGGAGCCATCAGACTGACGACGAGCGCGGCAGAGATGAGGGCGACGAAGGCATTGATTCGCAGCCCGATGATCATGCCGATGACAACGGCGACACCGGCGAAAAGGATGAAGAAAGGAAAATAGGGGTTGTCCATGGAGTCGCAGAGGGTGGCAAGAAACACCGCGAATGACAACCCCTGAATTTCTAGAAATGTCCTTCGATGAGCCGGGCGGTGGAGAGAGCCTGCCAGTTCTCCTGCGCGGGATCGGGGGGATCTTCGCCCTGGACGGTCGCAACGGTGGACTCGACCAGTGCCTGGACCTCTCCCTCGAGGGCGAGCAGGGCGGCTGCGTCGGCAAAACCATCAGCGAGGATGCGCTCGCGAGCGAGGCTGAGACAGTCCCCTCCCCATTTCCCCGTCCGTGCTTCGTCGGGCACATAGCTGGCGTCATCGTGCTCGCCGTGCCCGGCGAGACGCAGCAACTTGCCCACGACGAGCTGCGGCCCCTCCCCCGCCCGCGCCCGCGCGATGGCCTGACGGAAGGTGAGGAGGCACTCCATCAAATCCGTCCCGTCGATGGAGTAACCGGCGATGCCGTAGCCGATCGCGCGATCCGCGAGATCGTCACACGCATACTGGCGGGAAGTGGGCGTGGAATAGGCAAACTGATTGTCAGCCACGGCGAGGACGAGCGGGAGCTTTTCGACGGCGGCCTGGTTGAGAGCCTCGTGAAAGGCACCGGTGGAGGTGGCCCCGTCGCCGGCCGAGGCTCCCCCGACTGCCCCGTTCAATCCGCGCGCGCGCTTCGCCATGAGCATGCCGTTGATCACCGAGATAGAGGACCCGAGGTGACTGATCATCGCCGGCATGCCCTCGCGCGGCCTGCCCCGATGGATATTGCCGTCTCGCCCCCGCATCGGCCCCTCGACCGAGCCGAGATAGGTCCGGGCAGCATCGATGAGAGGTTCGCCAAAGGCCCCCCGACCAGCCTGGTCGCGAATGAGGGGCGCATAAACATCCCCGAGAGCGCGGTCGAGCTGCCCGCCGAGGGCGTAGCTGAAGGCCTCTTGCCCGCGTCCGACGTAGACTCCGCCGACGATTTTGCCGCCGCGGTAGAGAGCCGAAATTTTATCCTCGAAGGTCCTGGCCGTGAGCATGCCACGATACGCGTTCACGAAATCGGACGCGGACACAGCGACGGAACCGGCTAATGGAAAATCTCTTGCGGACATGACCTCAACTTAATTCATCCTAGACCCGCGCGGATGCCCCTCGCAACGAAATTTTTCCAGCTACACTGAGCCTTTTAGAGCCACCTGATCCTCCGCCGAGCCGGTTGCGAAAGAGTCGATACCGCTCGCCCGGGCGGGCCCGGCTTTTCGGAAGCGGTCATTTTGAGAAAGCAGGGAAGAAAAATTGGTCTACCTGTAAGAAATGAAACTCGGAGTGATCGGTTGTGGAAAAATGGGACGGGCTCTCGTCGGGGGCATCGTCGGGGCAGGCATCTGTGAAGCGTCGGACGTGACTATTTACGACACCTACCCGACGGCGGCCACTTCCCTCGCCGATGAGCTGGGCCTGGCCCGCGCCGGTTCGAATGCCGAGGTCGTTGTGGCGTCCGATGTCGTGCTGCTCTGCGTGAAACCGCAGGGATTCCCTGAAATGCTCGCTGAACTCGGGGAGAGTAGTAGCCGCCTCCTCATCTCCATCGCCGCAGGGATCCGCCTCGCCGCGATCGAATCGGGCAGCGGGGGAAAACACCGCGTCGTGAGAGTGATGCCCAATACTCCCGCCCTCATCGGTCGCGGAGCGTCCGCCTACGCTCTCGGCACCACCGCGACGGAAGGCGACGCCACTCTCACCGAGTCCCTCCTCGGCGCGGTCGGGTATGTCTGCCGGGTGCAGGAGGACGACCTCGACGCCGTCACCGCCGTGAGCGGGAGCGGACCGGCCTATTTTTTCTTTATGATCGAGGCGCTCATCGCTGCCGGGATCAAAGAAGGTCTCACGCCCGAAATGGCCCGCGATCTCGCCGTCCACACCGCCGCCGGGGCCGCCGAATTGGTCCTCGCGACCGGGGAATCCCCCGCGACCCTGCGTGAGAACGTGACGAGCCCGAACGGCACGACTTTTGCGGCGCTGGAGTCTTTGAGATCCAATCAGTTTGAAACCATCGTAACTCTGGCGGTGAAAGCCGCCGCCGATCGCTCCCGTGAACTCGGGAAAGCATGAATCGCGACGGACGGAATTAGTTAAATCGTTCACTTTCCTAGACAAACAAACGGTTTTCACACAAGACCAAGATGACCGATATCAGAAAACACTACGACGAATCGGGACAAGGACACGTCTTTGCCCATTTCGATTCCCTCTCCGAAACGGACCAGCAGACTCTCCTCTCACAAGCCGCCGCGATCGATCTGGGAGAAATCAGCGAGCTCGTCAAGACGCTCATCCACAGTCCCGGGAGAGCCGATGAGAGCGCCGGCGATGATCTCAGCCCCGCCGGCTACATCCCCATGCCGGGCCACTGCGAGAAGGCCGACCCGAGTCTCTGGAACGAAGCCGCCAAACGCGGCGAGGCCGCCCTGCGCACCGGCCGTGTCGCCGCCTTCACCGTCGCGGGCGGTCAGGGCACCCGTCTCGGCTTTGACGGACCGAAGGGCTCCTACGGGGTCACCCCAGTACTGAAGAATTCGCTTTTTCAGGTCTTTGCCGAGAAGATCCTCGCCGCGAACCGCCTCTTCGGTCGTCCAGTCCCGTGGTTCATCATGACCTCGGATCTGAACCACGAGGACACCGTCGCTTTCTTCGAAGCCCATCATTATTTCGGACTCCTCCCCGAGCGCGTCCACTTTTTCCGCCAGGGGCTCATGCCGGCGGTCGATGCCGACGGCAAGATCCTCATGGCCGACCGCGGCGAGATCGCTCTCAGTCCCGACGGACATGGCGGAGCCCTGCGCGCCCTCGTGCGGTCCGGCTCGATCCGACTCATGGAGGCCGACGGGATCGACACGATCAGCTACTTCCAGGTCGACAATCCGCTCGTGCGCTGCCTCGACCCGACTTTCATCGGATTCCACCTCATGAGCAAGTCGGACCTCTCCAGCAAGATGGTGCCCAAGGCCTACGCCGGCGAAAAGGTCGGTGTCTTTTGCCAAAAAGACGGAAAGTCCGTCGTCGTCGAGTACAGCGATCTCCCCGGGCGCCTCGCCGAAGAAAAGGATGCCAGCGGAGAACTGCGATTCAAGTCGGGCAGCATCGCCATCCACGTCTTTAACCGCGACTTCATCGCCCGCCTCGGTGGAAGTTGTGGAAATGGCGAAGGCGGCACCGCGCTCCCCTTTCACCTCGCCCACAAGAAAGTCCCCTATATCGACAGCGGGGGCGTGCGACACGAACCCGCCTCGCCGAACGGCTACAAGTTCGAGATGTTCGTCTTCGACGCGCTACCCTTTGCCGCAAACCCCGTCATCATCGAGACCGCCCGCGAAGACGACTTTTCCCCGGTGAAAAATGCCGAGGGGGTCGATTCCCCGCAGACCTGTCGCGACGACCAACTGCGCCAGTATGTGCGCTGGGCCCGCGAGGCCGGGATCGAGATCGAGATCGAGACCGACGAGACGGGGCTGCCGCCTTTCGCCTTTGAAATCTCGCCGCTTTTCGGAGATACCCCGGCGCGATTCCGCAAGGCCTGGGAGGCACTCCCGCACAAACCCGGGTTGACCGACGGCGTCGTTCTGGTGTAAGGCGAAGGGAGAAGGGTCATCAGAGACCTCTCCCACCCCTATCACCCATGAGCGCAGAAGCCAGATTGATCGAACTCGGAATCACCCTCCCACCCGCCCCACAGCCCGGCGGTGTTTACAAACCCCTCGTCATCGCGGGCAACCTTGCCTACCTCTCCGGTCACGGGCCGTGCCCCGATGGCTCGACCTATCTCACCGGCCGGGTCGGAGCCGACATGACCCTCGACGAAGGAAAAGACGCCGCTCGCATGGTGGGGCTCAGTCTGCTCGCGACCATTCAAAAAGAGCTCGGCTCCCTTGACCGCGTCGTTCGGGTCATCAAGACCCTCGCCCTCGTCAACTCGTCTGACGACTTCACCCAACAGCCGCAGGTCGTCAACGGCTACTCCGAACTCTTCGCCGAAGTCTTCGGACCCGATGCCGGAGTCGGTGCCCGCAGCGCCCTCGCCACCAACACCCTCCCCGGCAACATTCCCGTGGAGATCGAAGTCATCCTCGAAATCAAAGACTGACCTTTTCCAAAGATCCCCATGGAGACCATCACGAACCTCGAGGGGACCGCCTCGCCCGCCCTCCTTTTCGACGCCGACGCGATCACCCGCAATCTCGAGCTGATGCTCCAGGTCGTCGGCGGCGAGCCCTCGCGCCTGCGCCCCCACATCAAGACCCACAAGTGCCGCGAGATCCTCACGCAGCAGCTCGCTCTCGGGATCACCGCGGTGAAGTGCGCCACCATCGCCGAGGCGGAGCTCTCCGCCCTCGCCGGAGTACCTGACATCCTCATCTCCTACCCGCTCGTGGGGCCGAATGTGGATCGCTTTTTCCGGCTCATCGAGACTTACCCGGCGAGCAAGTTCTCCACCCTCGTGGATAATGAGTTCGCCCTCGAGGCCTTCGTCAGGCCGGGGGCGGAACCCGTCTCGCTCTTCATCGACCTCGACTGCGGGATGCACCGAACCGGCATTGCCCCGGGACCCGCAGCGATCGCTCTCGTGCGCACCCTCGTCGATCACCCCTCACTCCACTTCGCCGGCGTCCACGCCTACGATGGCCACATCCACGACGCCTCGATCGAGGATCGCAAAACCCAATTCGAGGCCGCCATGGCCCTTTTCGACGGTTTTGTCGAAGTGATCGAATCCGAGATCGCCCCGGTGCCGCTCGTCGTCGCCGGAGGCTCGCCCACTTTCGGACTCCACGCCGCACAGTGCTCGATGTCACCGCGTCCCCGTCAGTGCTCGCCCGGGACGACAGTCCTGTGGGATTCGGGCTACGGGGGATACTACGACGATCTCCCCTTTGAACCCGCCGCCTTTCTCCTCACCCGCGTCGTCAGTCATCCCGGCAATGGACGGATCTGCCTCGATCTCGGGCATAAGGCCGTCGCCGCCGAGAATGTGATCGCCCGCCGCGTCCGCTTCCCCGCGATGCCCGAGGCCCGCTTTGTCTCGCAGAGCGAAGAACACCTCGTCGTCGAAGGCATAGACCCTGCCGTCTGGCCCGTCGGCACCGCCGTGATCGGGATTCCCATTCACGTCTGCCCCACCGTGGCCCTGCACCAGGAGGCCCGCCTCATTCGAAACCACGCCCTCACCGGCGAGAGCTGGGAGATCGCGGCGCGGAATCGGCGGATAACGATTTAGGGAGAGAATCCGTCACTCCAGCGCTTCGCCTTTCCCGCTTAAACCCAATCGGTGGACAGGAATGTCCACCCTCCTTGGACCCAAAGTTCAACGCCCAAGGAAGCACGGCGCGCAAACTCCATCGAGCCCGCATTGGCATCAATTTTTAACGTAGAACGGGTCTCCAGGCCCGTTCATGGCTCCTCAGAGCAACGATTAACGGGCCTGGAGACCCGTTCTGCTTCAACCGTTGCCCTCACCATTCCCCCCGATGGCGACCGGGGCGTCATCCAAACGGCGAGAGTCCGGGAGCAGATTTCGCGCCTGGAGCCTTCACTTGAAAAATGTAAGTGCCGCCCTGGAAATCCATGATGGATCTACGAATGGGCATCTTGATAAGGGACTAGCCTAGTTCTCCGATGCCGCCCCCGGACTCGCGGCAGGCGGCGGCGTTGCACCATCCGTGAACGCCGGCGGAGTCGGAATTCCAGTCGCCTCCGTCGCGGCGGCCACCGTTGCCGAAGGCTCAGCCGGAGCCCCGGTCACTGTCCCAACGGAATCCGGAGCCGGAGCCACGGCCACAGCGGGCTCGGCCTTTTTCCCTTTGCCAAAAAGCCGCCCGAAAAAGTCAGGCTTAGCCTCAGTTGGAGCGGGGAATACCGTCGCGGCGGCGATTGCCTCGCTCTGATCGACCATGGGCGCCTCCCCGCCTGTCACCGGAGCCGCCGCGACGCTCGGCTGCTCATCACTCGCCGCCGGCGGCGCGAGCGCCTCGGCGGTGTAGGGATTGGTCCCCGTATCCACCGCTGTCGGAGAACTCTTTTTCGATTTAAAAAGGTCAAAGAGCCCCGGCTTGCGCCCGGGCGACGCGGTCGTCGTCTGCGGAGCCACGCCGGACGAGTTCACGCTTCCAGACGGCGTCTGAAACTCCGGCACATAGGTCGAGGTCTTCACCGGCGACAAAGCGAAATCCCCCTCGCGCGGCGGCCCGGCCGGAGGCCGATTCACCGCGAGAAACTGCTCGGCCGTGGTGATGGGCGGGGGCGTCTGCGCGTAGGACGCCATCGCTGCCTTGAGCGCCTTCTCCTGCCGGGCGGCGAGCGCGGCGCGCTGGAGATCCGCCTCGTGTTGGGCTTTGCTCATGGCCACATTGCCCTGCGCCGCATAGCCCATCGCTACCCCTTCCGAAGATACGCCCCCGGTGGGAACCGCAGCGGCGTCATCCTGTGTATTGCCAAGCGAGGTGAATAATGTTACTGCCACCATCGGCCAAAGTGTCGCTCTCATCTGTTTTGCGTGTTTACCCGCTATCCTTGCCCCATTTCCATCCAATTTCCAGCTCCCAACCATGAATTTGATCTTCGACGTCCATCTCGACCTCAGCCTCAACGCCCTCGAATGGAACCGCGACCTCACCCAGCCCGTCGCCAGCATCCGTGAAGTGGAGTCCGGCATGACCGACATGAAGGGCCGCGCCCTCAACACCGTCGCCCTCCCGGACATGCGGGAAGGCGGCATCGGCCTCTGTGTCGCGACCCAGATCGGCGGCTGCATGAAACCCCGCGCCTCGGTCGCCTGCTGGGAGTCCCCCGCCCAGGCCTGGGGCATGACCCAGGGCCAGCTCGCCTACTACCGCGCCCTCTGTGAACTCGGCGAGATGGTCCAGATCACCAACCTCGCCGAGCTCGACGCCCACCTCGCCCTCTGGGGTGACCCCGTCGCTGCCGCCGCCGCCAAAGCGCCGATCGGATTCCTCCTCAGCCTCGAAGGAGCCGACTCCATCATCACCGTCGATTACCTCGAGCGCGCCTACGCCTCGGGCCTGCGCGCGATGGGACCGTCTCACTACGGAATCGGACGCTACGCGATGGGCCACGATCAGGTCGGCGGACTCCGTCCCGGCGGGGCCGAGCTCATTCGTAAAATGGACGAGCTCGGGATCATCCTCGACGTCACCCACCTTAGCGACGACTCCTTTTTCGAAGCGCTCGATATCTACACCGGCTCCGTCTGGGCGAGCCATTCGAACTGCCGCAGCCTCGTCAACGACCCGCGTCAGTTCAGCGACGAACAGATCCGGCTGCTCATCGAGCGCGACGCTGTTCTCGGGGCCGTCTTTGACGCCTGGATGATGATCCCCGGCTGGAATCGCGGCACCTCCACCCCCGAATCCACCGGAGTCAAAATCGCCCACATCGCCGATCACATCGACCACATCTGCCAGCTCGCGGGCAACACAAACCACGTCGGCATCGGTAGCGATCTCGACGGCGGCTTCGGCAAAGAGCAAAGCCCGGGGGATCTCGAGACGATTGCGGATTTGCAGAGCATCGAGGGCATTCTAAAAGGACGCGGGTATTCCGATGCGAACGTCAGCGCGATCTTCCACGGGAATTTTTTGCGGGTGGTGAGGCGGGCCTGGTCGTGAGATGGGGCTTGGAGTCGATTTCATCGATGAGTTGACATCGCAGTGAGGCTTGGGGCTGTGACCAAAGGCCAACGGCCGGGGAACAGTCGGAGAAGCGAATTCCCGGGAACAGGGTCAGCTTAGTCATTCCGCAGGGGCTGCGTTCAGTTTCGGCAAACCCGGGTGACGACTGCCCTGCCGGTCAACTAAAGGAATCAGCAAAGATATTGTTGGCCCACTGAAACATCTGCTGCATGCCGTCGGAGGTCGGCTGGTCGGCTTCGGCAAAGGACGCATCCACACGTTTCATCGCTTTCGCGACCGGGTCATACTGATACGACGCCGTCAACCAGGCTGCCTTTTCCGAAGTGATCGGGCTGAAGCAAGCCGAGGAGGTCACCGGATGGGGATCGGGAGCTTCGCCATTGAACGCCCGGATGATGGCGTCGGCGAACGCTTTCGCCTGAGCATTGGCCATGTGTCCTGACTTCGGCTGACCGGTAGCCTGAGAGTCCCCCAGGATGTGGATGTCGGGATAGACGGGGGAAGCGTAGGTGAGCGGATCGACAATCGACCAACGGCCGGTGCCATCGTTGGCCAAACCTGTTGAGGTCACGATCTGGCCGGAACGCTGGTTGGGAATGATATTCAGGACGTTCCCCTGGAAAGTGCCCTTAGTTGTTTCGATCGATTTGGCTGTGGAGTCGACACTGAGAATCCTGGCTCCCGGCACGTAGGTGAGGACGTTCCGGTAGATGCCGTTGAAGGCATTTCCAAAATTCTTCGGCTCCGCCTGGATCGACGAGTTGCCGTCCAACACCACGATGTTGGCCCCGCTTTTGTGCTTCATCAAGTACTCGGCGACGCTGCAAGCTCGCTCGTAGGGCCCGGGCGGGCAGCGGTAGGGTGACTCCGGAATAGTGAGAAGGTAAGTTTCCCGCGGGCCCATTGCGGAAAGCATCTGCCGCAGTAGCAGCGTTTGGGGACCGGCTTTCCACGCGTGGGGCGTGCGTTCCGGATCGTAGTTCCCGTTGGGACTGATGAATTCGACGCCGGGGGAAAGGATCAGTTTGTCATAAGGAAAGGTGGTCAAACTGCCTCCGACATTGGCGGTGACCGTGGCCGCCACCGGGTCGACGTGTTGCACCTCGCCCTGAATAAAGTTGACTCCCCGCTTGGTTTGCAAATCTCCGTATCCGAGATTCAGTGATTCCAAATCCATGGAACCGGTCAACACCAGATTGGAGAGGATGCAGGAGTAGTGCGAAGCCCCCCTGTCGATCAGGGTGACGTCGATATTGCCTCCCCACATGCGGAGATACTTGGCGACGGTGGCGCCGCCGAACCCGCCGCCAACCACGACGACACGGGGAGCTGCCGTGTTGGATTTCACCGGACGGGGCAGGGCAAAGCCCGCGACCGCCATTCCCGTCATTCCGAGAAATTTTCTTCGATTTGCTTTCATGTGATGCCAATGGGTAAATTTTTGATTCTCTCGAGATACTGTTCCCGGTTCAGTAGCCATCAGCGTTTCCACTTTTTGGATCGCGACCTTTTCTTACTCTTCCTGCGCTTTTTCAATTCCCGCGATTTTCTCCTGGCCTTCACCATTTCTATCCTGGCGTCCCCCTTTGTGGCCTCGTCCCGACCACGAGGCAGGGTCGCGAGATAGTCGGAGATCTGTCGAAGCTGGTCCTCGGTGTAGGCGCCGGCCTGGAGGTCCATGATGCCCTCGGGCCGGCGTCGGCTCATTTCCCGAAGTTCGTCGAACATCGAATTGGAACTCTTGCCCGAGATAGATTCGAAGCCACCAACGGCCTGCCCATTGGTGCCATGGCACTGAAAACACTGGGAGGCGAGCAACCGCCCTCGCGGCGGTTCCGCAGAGAGGCTTCCAATCTGAATCGACGGCGCGGCTGAAACAAGGGCCCCCGTTTTGGAAGAGACGATTTCATTAGCGGTTGGAGTTTAAGATCTTAGGTAGAGAGAGTTTTTTTGAGATTCGGGTCCTGCTTCGATCAACACTTGCAAAGATGCCGAATTCCCAGCCGACAGGCACGTTATCCTTTGGTGACGTTCGAGGTGTTAAGAGCACGCGCTACCCCCACGCCCAAGGAGGGTGGACACTCCTGTCCACCTCGCAAGGTATTGCGCGCTCAGCGGCAAACTTAGCATCAATGGGCCTTGCCAGATGAATGCCCAGTCCCTAGCATTGAAAAAACGGACTCGGGCGAACTTGCTCGGGGCCACCTTCAAAAAAACACCCGGAAAACAATATAAGCGACGAAAAAATCGAAGAGACAATCAAGCAAATGAACACTCACCTGGAGCAGTTCAAGGAGATGTCCTTCCGGGCGAAACTCAGGATCGAAAGGCTGGCGGAACTCTCAATGGTGATCGAAGACCAGCTCAAACAAAAGGAATTCGCCGACCGCGTCGGGGATCTTTTCGGAGTCGCAAACCAGTTCGAGGAGAAACTCGAATCCCTCATTCACGACTACGAAATCGAAAGGAACCGCATGGAGAACGAGAACCGCTGAGACTCAGGATGGCGAATTGAGGATGTTCATCCCGCGAAAGGACTCCACCGGGATCGACCAGAGCACGTCCCCGGTCTCCGGGTCGAGTCCGCCTAAAGTGGAGCGGGTTAGCGCAACGAGCTGCCGTTTGCCCTGCAGCGTCGCGATCATGGGTGAGGAAAAGGCACTCTCGAACATGGCGCGCCGATCTTCGAGCGCCCGTCACAGAGTCCCGCCGGTGGTGGCGTCGAGTTTCGCGACCGCGCAACCCGCCTGGACATAGATCGCCCCTTCGTCGGGGAGAGGCGACGAGACATGACCGAAGGTCGGCTGCTCTGTGCCGTCGCGAGTCATGAAGTCGATGCGCCAGATTTCCTTGCCGCTCGCGGCGTCGAGCTTCACGAGGACGTCCTGAATACCCCCGACATAGATGGCACCACCGGCGGCGGCGGGAGTGCAGCGCGCCCAACTTCCGTTCCTGGCGGCGAAAAAGGGCACCTTCATAGAGCCCGGCCAGGAGGTCTGCCAGCTTTCCGCGCCGGTGGCGAGAAAGAGAGGAGCGATAAACGCGAGGGAGAGTGGCAGTTTCATGACGGTGAAAGATACGGGAGTCGCTTGAAGACATCGGCGGAACTCGGGCCGGTGCAGCCAGCCCCGGCGACGACGGCGGCAAATCGTTTTGGTTCGGTCACTGCAAAATGACAAGCCCCGAAGCCACCCATAGAATAGCCGACGACATAGGCGCGGTTTTCATCGATGGGCAACTCCTTGATCAAGTCCAGCGCGTAGGCCCCCGTGACGGGTTTGGCACTCTTCGCCTGCTCTTCCTTGATCCAGGCGCGATCGGCCTCGGAGATGCCGCCGAGGGGCAGCGTGAAACTCTTTCCGTCGGCGGCACGCTTGACGATGACTGACGTGGCGTCAGCAGAAACGAAGTCCGCCTCCAGCTTGCGACCATCGTTGGCGGTCCATTCACGGGAATGCGCGAGACTCACGAGAGCAAAGAAGGAACTCAATAGAAGAATATGGCGCTGATTCATACGGGGCCGATTCTCTCGCGGAACGGGACACCTACGCAAGCACCAAATGTTCAGCGAAAAATGTTCATTCAGGGTAGTATCTCATGCCTGCCCCTGGTCCCAGGCGAAAACCGGTTGACTCCCCCTGTCAAATCGGATCATCCTTCTATCCCATGCCCCTCTTTTTCCCGAAGCACCTCCCGCATAGGCTCGACCTTACGAGCCCGCTCTCCCGCCGCGAAGCCATCGCTACGATCGGACTCGGAGCGGGCGCCATGGCGGCGAGCGGCCCTACGGCACACGCCATCGCACCAGACGCGGTACACCTCAGCGACCTTGGCGAGGCCCTGCTCCCTATCGTATTCGCCGACGAGCAAACGCGGCCTGCAGCGGTGGAACTCGGCGCGATGCTGCTACGCATCACCGGTGGGGAGTTTCGGATTGAGAAAGACTCGCAACCACGCGGCATCTTTCTCTCGGTGCATCCCGAGGCACCCGCTCTGACGCAGCGCGAAGACTATACGATGCGGTCGCAGGGCGACCAGATCGTCATCACGGGCCGCACCCCGCTCGCGGTCGAGCATGCGGTTTGGGATCTACTGCACCGCATCGGCTTCCGGCAGTTCTTGCCGGGGAAGAAGTGGGAGATCGTGCCGCACAAGCCGACGCTAAGTCTGACGCTCGATGTGAGCGAATCGCCAGACTACCACACACGTAGTATCTGGCCGGGCTTTGGCTACACGCAGCAGCGTGAGGCAGTGGGTCAGGAGTGGAACCGCCGCAACCGCGCGACCTCAGGGATCGACCTGAGGACGGGGCATGCGTATGAAAGCATCCTCCACCGTCATGCGGCAGCGTTTGCCGCGCACCCCGAGTATCTGGCGCTGGTGAAGGGGAAGCGACAGGGTCCAAAGTTTTGCACCGCGAATGCCGGCCTGCGCGACCTGGTGGTTGAGGACGCCTTGAGGCAGCTAGAAAATCATCCCGAGCGAGACTCCGTCTCCTGTGATCCGAGTGATGGCGGTGGCTGGTGCGAGTGTGAGGACTGTCTCAAAATCGGCAGCATCACGGATCGAGCTCTGCTGCTGGCGAACACGATGGCGGCAGCCGTGCATGCGCTCTATCCGGCGCACCTCATCGGCATGTATGCCTACAACGAGCACTCGCCTCCGCCTACGATCGAGGCCCATCCGCAGGTGGTCATCAGTGTAGCGACCAGCTTCATCAGCGGCGGCTACACGGTGGATCAACTGATCGCCGGCTGGAGCGCCAAAGCCCGCACGCTCGGCATCCGCGAATACTACAGTGTGAACACCTGGGACCGTGATCTGCCCGGCGCGGCGCGGGGCGGCGATATTGGCTACCTGCGCCGTACGATCCCGCATTTTCACGCGAATGGGGCGCGCTTCATGTCCGCCGAGGCCAGTGACAACGTGGGGCCAAACGGCCTCGGCTACTACCTCGCCAGTCGCATGCTCTGGGACGTGCGGGAAGCAGAGCATGTCGATGCCCTGAGCGCGGACTTTCTTCAGCAGTGCTTTGGCAATGCGCACGAGCCTATGGCTGCTTTTTACAAGCTGCTCGATGGCACTAAGCGTCAGCCGCTCAGCGATGACTTGATCGGCCGTATGTTTCGCCATCTCGAGACGGCCTGGCAGGCCACCGCCGATGCCGCCGTGCGGGAGCGGCTCAGTGACCTCGCGCTCTACACCGAGTATGTGGCGCTCTACCTCGACTACAGCAGCGCCGCAGGCCCTGAAAGACAGGCGGCCTTTGAAAAGCTCTTCCGTCATGTCTGGCGTATCCGCGAGACCGGCATGGTGCATACAAAGGCCCTGTGGCGTGATCTGCCCCACCGTGACAAAGCCGTCCAGCTACCCGCTCTCGCGAGCTACAGTGATAGCGACGCCACGAACCCCTGGAAAACCGACCTGCCCTACACCGCACCACAGATCGCAGACCTGCTCAGCGAGGGCATCAAGACGCGGCAGCTTCTCGACTTCGAGCCAGTCGCCTTCAGCATGAAACTCGTGCCCGCGACCGCATTGAAGTTAAAAGCCTACTCCAAAGGCACCATCGGCCCCTACCAGCGCGGCGTGCGTGACTACTGGACCTATGTGGAGGAGGCCCCTGCGAGGCTGTCGCTCACCGCCACGGCGGGCCTCATCTACGCCAATCGAGGCCCCGCCCGGATCGCGCTCTATCCCCTCGCTGAGGCCGAGGGCAAGGTCGTGGCCGAGGCCGAGGTCGCGCCGGATAAAGCCGCCCACGACCTGCTCTTAGAGACACGCTTTACCGGCCTGCACCGCATCGAAGTGAGTGACGGCACCCAGGGCACTCTCATCGACTGGCCTGCGGACACGCCCATGACGATCATCAGCAGCCGCGAGCAGCCCGCTCCCTTTTTCTCCCGCTGGTATCTTCACTTCTATGTGCCGAAAGGGACGCCCGTCATTGGCGGCTTCAGTGACGGCGTCGGCTCGCTCTGTGATCCCCGGGGGGAAACGGTCCACGAGTTCCCTGCGCGCCCCGGCTTTTTCAACATCCCCGTTCCCCCCGGTGAAGACGGCAAGCTCTGGAGCTTCAAGAACAGCATCGGCACGCGCCATCTCATGACCGTGCCTCCGTGCCTCGCTCGGGACGCCGGCGATCTCCTGCTCCCCGAGGAGGTAGTGGCGCGGGACACCGCGAAATAGGCGGGCCTGCCAATGTTATGACCATTTCGGAACGGGAAGCGGATCTTCGATCAATGGCAGGATCTTTAGCGTGACGATCTCGTCGCACCAGGCCGCATCGTCCCCAACATGGCGAGTGGTCGCAAAAATCACCCCACCCACCTGCCCCCGGCACTACCAGCCCCTTACGTATATGAGGAAAAGCGGGCGGCGGGGTTGAATTAAAGGTTTCCGGCGGTTCATTCCTCTTACCTTCCTATGCCCTGTCAGGGCGCACGGGTGACGATGCGCCCCGCCCCCCCGAAGTAGCCACCATTGCATGACCCTCACGGACCATTTGCGCCCCGTCACCGTCGTCTCCCTGATCTGGGTCGGGGTGTCTGTGAGCGCGGGCCGGGCCGGGGAGCTGGAAAGGGCGCGCCTCGACCCGCTCTTGAATCAGCATTGCTACGAGTGCCACGACGAGGTGACAAAAAAGGGCGGCCTCGACCTGACGGCGCTGGAATGGCAGCCAGAGGTCGCCGAGAACCTCCGGCTCTGGACGAAGCTCCACGATCTCGTCGAGCGAGGCGAGATGCCGCCGGCGAAAAAGGAGCGACCTGCGGCGGATCTGCTCGCGGGATTCCTCGAGACCCTCCACGAACCGCTTCACGAACTCTCCGCCGCCGATCAGGCGAGAGAGGGCAGAGTCGTCCTGCGCCGCTTGAACCGCGGCGAGTACGAGCACACTCTGCAGGATCTCCTCGGGATCGATACTCCTCTGCGGGAGCTACTCCCGGAGGACGGGACGGTGGAGGGCTTCGACACGGTGGGCGCGGCGCTGAATCTCTCGGCAGTTCATCTGGAGCGGTATCTGCTCGCGGCGGATACGGCGCTCCAGGCAGCGACGATCACGGGGCCGCAACCGCCCCGAACGACGATACGCACCGACTACGAAGAGACCTGGAAAGAATGGCGGGCCGGCTTTCAGCGCATCATCTGGACCCGGTCTCCCGAGGGCACCCTCGCGATTCGCTCTCTCGGCGGCCAGTCCCCGCACGGGGGATTGCAGGCATGGAATCCCCCGGTCCCGGGCGAGCGCTATCGTTTCACCTTCCGGGCCAGGGCGATGATCGACCGCGACAGCGGCTATTCCCGGGGAGCCTCGAAGAATGTGCCTGACCGACGGGTCATGCTCAAGCTGGGCACGACCACGAAGTACCACACCGGTCTCGTCGATCCCCTCGGGTATTTCGAGATGAGCCCGGACGAGTTCCGCGAATTCACGGTGGAGGCGCGGATCCCCTATGGCCGGACGATTTTTGCGAGCCCCTATCGAGCCGTGCCCGAGACGGCGACGGAAAAAGCGATGAACGTGAGCTACGCCGCCGTGATCGAGTGGGTCGAGATCGAAGGCCCGCTCCACGAAGAGTGGCCGCCGCGCGGGCATAGTCTCCTCTATGGCGATCTCCCGGTGGAGGGAAAGCAGGTGCAGTCTATCGCTCCGGAAGAGGACGCGCGCCGCCTCCTCGCGACGTTCCTGCCGAGAGTTTTCCGTCGCCCCGTGACCGAGGCCGAGATCGAGGCCCATCTCGGATTCATGAAGGAGGAGTTGGCCAAAGGGCGGACCTTCGGTGAGGCCATTCGCGCGGCTTACAAGCTGGCGCTCTGCTCGCCGAAGTTTCTTTTTCTGGGGGAATCGCCCGGAACCCTCGCGGATACGGCCCTCGCGACGCGGCTCAGTTACGCACTCTGGAGCACCTCGCCCGATGGGGAACTGACGCGCCTCGCGGCAGAGGGGCGACTCGGCGAAGCGGAGATCCTGCGAGCCCAGACCGATCGCCTCCTCGCCGATGCGCGCGGGCAGCGTTTCACCCGCCATTTTCTCTCCAGTTGGCTGAACCTGCGCGAGATCGACTTCACCCAGCCCGATGTGAAGTTGTATCCTGAATTCGAGGGCTATTTGCAGGAATCGATGGTCCGGGAGACCGATGCGTTTTTCAACGAGCTGCTCACGGGTGATCTCAGCGTGTCGAACGTCGTCCACTCTGACTTTGCGATGCTCAATGAGCGACTCGCCGAGCACTACGGCATCGCCGGGGTGACCGGTCCCGATCTGCGCCGGGTGACGCTCCAGCCGGGTTCGCGCCGGGGGGGATTCATCACCCAGGGCGCGATCCTCAAAGTCAGCGCCAATGGCACGACGACCTCTCCGGTAGTGCGCGGGGCCTATCTCCTCGACCGTATTCTCGCCACGCCGCCGCAACCGCCGCCGAAGAATGTCGCGACGATCGAGCCCGACATCAGGGGCGCGACGACGATACGCGAACAACTCGACAAACACCGCAACCACAACGCCTGCGCCGGCTGCCATGCCCAGCTCGATCCCCCGGGCTTTGCCCTGGAGTCCTTCGACGTGACGGGGCGCTGGCGCGAGCACTACCGCGCTCTGCCGGAGTCGGCGAAGGACAAGATCGTGAACATCCCCGGCAGCGACCTCCGCTACTACGTGGACGGCCCCGTCGTAGACCCTGCCTACGTCCTCGCGGACGGTCGCCCCTTTCGCGACGTCGATGAGTACAAAGCGCTCATTCTCAGAGATCCGGCGAGCCTCGCCCATGCCCTCACCGAGAAGTTCATCACCCATCTCACCGGCGCTCCCGTGCAGTTCGCGGACCGCGCCGTGGTGGAGGCGATCGTGGCAAAGGCCGGGGCCTCCTCCGATTACGGCGTCCGCACCCTCTTGCACGAGGTGATCCAGAGCCGCGTCTTTCGGGAGAAATAAGATAAACCTCCGCCCCACAAACCTTTTCTACCCCCTGTCATGACCTACACCTCCGGCAAACACCTCTCCCGACGAACCCTGCTGCGGCAGGGTTCCGTCGCTCTCGCCCTGCCCTGGCTCGACGCGATGGAGGCGGCCTTCGCGTCCGCCTCGCCACCACCGCGCAGATTTCTTTGCATCGGAAATTACTTCAGCTACCACGGCCCGAATTTTTTCCCGAAAGAAAGCGGCGCGGACTACACGCCCTCGCCCTATCTCAGCCTGATCGAGGCTCACCGGGGCGACTTCACGGTTCACTCGGGTCTGAATCATCCCGATGTGCGGGACGGGCACAATTCGGACAAGTCCTTTCTCACGGGGGCGCCGCACCCGAGTTCGCCGAGCTTCCGCAACACCATTTCACTCGACCAACTCCTCGCCGAGCGCATCGGTTCACAAACGCGATTCGCCTCCCTCGTCCTCTCTCCCGGGACGGGGTCTAGCTTCAGCTACACCCAGAGCGGTGTCGCCGTGCCCGCCGAGCCTAGCGCGGCAAAGCAATTCGCCAAGCTCTTTCTCAACGGAACCCCCGCCGAGGTGCAGGCCGAGGTCTTCCGTATCGAAGAAGGCCGCAGCATCCTCGACCGAGTCACCGGCGAGGCACGGGCGATGGAGCGCACCCTCGGCGCGACGGATCGCGAGAAGCTCGACCAGTACCTCACCAGCGTCCGGGAACTCGAGAAACGCCTCGCAACCTCACAAGAGTTCGCCGTCAGGCCCAAGCCGGACCCCGGAGTGGAGGCAATGAAAGACCCCTCACTCGAGGAGAAGACGGTTATTTTCGGGCAAATGTTAGAGCTCGCGCGCCTCGCTTTCCAGACCGATCTCACCCGCATCATCACCCTCTACTTCATGGGCACGGTGAAGACGCCCTCGAAGCCTGCCGAGAGGTACTCGTATCACGACCTCAGCCACCACGGGCAGGATGACTCGAAGATTGAAAAGCTCGCCCTGCTCGAGCGCGACATTTTCACCCAGCTCGGGGGCTTCCTCGGGCGGATCGCGACCCCCGACGAGAGCGGGGTGCGCCTCCTCGACAGCACCATCACCGTCCTCGGGGCCGGCATGGGGAACGCCTCCAGCCACGATGCCACGAACCTGCCCATCCTCGTCGCCGGGGGCGGGTTCCAGCACGGGCAGCATCTCGCCCACGATCCGGTGAACCCGCCGCCTTTGTGCAATCTCTGGGTGCAGATCGCCCGCCAGATGGGCGAGGAGATCGAGCGCTTCGGCACGAGCAACAAAACCCAGCTCCCCGGATTCAACGCCTGACACTGCTGACCCATGACACGATTCCTTTGCCTGACCATCCTCCTGAGCCCCGCCACGGGCGGCCTAACATTCACCCGGGACTCTGCAGCGCCCGGCACATGGACGGAATCCGTCGATGACGAGACCGCCTTTGACCAACACTGGGGCGCCTACGGCTGGCACCCCGACGGCGAGACCTCGTCGAAGAAAGAGGATCGGCCCCTCTGGTGGGTGATCAAAGACGGCACCCTCCAGGCGCACACCTCGCCGGGCGTGCGTTCACAGCACGGAGAAAGAGGTCGTCCACGCTACTTCGATGACGTCCGTTTCGGGCCGATCCTCCCGTGATCCGGTGCCGCCCTCCGATCCCCTGCCGACCGATGCGCTTTCTCCTCCCGCTTCTTGCCCTGCCGCTTTCCGTCTTCGCCGGGGAATGGGTCACGATCGGTGATCCCGGCAATCCGGCCGACAAAAATGGTTTTGGTTCCGTGGCTCAGGTCTATCAAATCATGAAACACGAGGTCACCTGCGCCGAGTATGTCACCTTTTTGAACGCGAAAGCGCAGGCCGATCCCAATGGACTGTGGCATCAGAAGATGGATGGGGCCCCGCTCCCGCCGGGCCGGGACGACATCCGCAGCGAGCAGGGTTGCCTCATCCGCACCGGCGAGGCGGGCCAATATCGCTACGCCGTGGCCCCCGGTCGCGAGCACATCCCCATCGTCAATGTGAGCTTTGCCAATGCGATGCGCTACACCAACTGGAAGCACGGTGGCGAGACCGAGACCGGCGCCTACGACATCGCAACCCTGCGGGCGATGGCGACCCGCCGTCCCGAGGCCAAAGTCTGGCTCCCGAGCGAGGATGAGTGGCACAAAGCCGCCTACTACGACGCCGGGGCAAAACGCTACTGGCTCTATGCGACCCGCAGCGACGAGCGTCCCCAGAGCCGTCCACCCGACACGACCGCCCCGAACGCCGCCAATTTTTTCTGGAACGAGCTCGCCGGCACGGGGATGAACAAAGGCCATGCCGTGACCCAGAGCGACGGCTACCGGCCCGGGTCGATCACCCTCACGCCCGTCGGCAGCTATCCCCTCTCGCTGAGCGCTTACGGCACTCTCGACCAGAGCGGCAATGTCTGGGAATGGACCGAGGGCATCGCCTGGGAAACCAAGCGCGTCCTCCGCGGCGGGAGCTGGTTCGACGAAGCGAACGCCCTGCGGTCTACGACCCGCAGCAATGCGCTCCCCACGGCCGTCTTCCACGACACCGGCTTCCGCTTGTGCCGGCCCGCACCCTGAAGACGGCAGGCCCTGGCAGGAGGCTGGCCCACCGCCTCAGCGAGGGACGCGGATTCTCACCTGGCAGGATTTACCCGACTCCAATCGAGTGATCCTGGCGATGAAGAGCCTTGGCTGGGAGCCGCTGCGCAGGACTCGGCGAACCTTGATCTCACCGTTCGCGTTGGTCCTTTTGGTTCGCTTGTAGATGGTGCGTCCGTCCATTCGGATCAAAATACGAAACCGCTCGGCAGGGCGACCCTCATCGATATCGACCTCTACCTCGGTCTCGGTCAAGCCATCGTCGAGATCGACACCGAATTCCGTGACGACCCCGCCGAGGCATCGTTTGACGACATCGCGATCAAACTCGACGGCGCGCAGCGCCGTTGCCGGCATCAACCCGAAGACAGCAAGAAGGCCCAGACTGAGGAAGGGCATCGAGGGGGAAACGAGGGATGCCGGGGAGATCGTTGCCGAATCGGTGGGTTCCGATTTTTTCATTTGTTTTGTCCGGGGATTTTGGTTTCCGCGAAGACGCCCGTTACCGACACCCGACACGCCTCTCTGTTCGATCTGAGGCCATCCCGGTGCGGTTTTCCAAAATAGCGCAGCTCGCGATGCCGCCTCTGAAGCCGAGGTCCGAGTGCGGGACGGCTCTCAGAACCAACTGGACACGGGCGGACGATTCCCTGAGGATGGGCCGCGAAAGGCTTCCGCCGAAACCTCAATCCCCCCCGGAGACCGGCCCCGGGCAAAGCATGACTGCCAAATTTCCTCTCCTGACCCTGATCCTGATCCTCGCGCTCAGCTCCCTCGTCGGCACCGCGCCGGCTACTGACACTTTCATTCCCTACAACGAAGACAACGTTCCCGGGAATGTCGTCGATCTGTGGAAGGACGTCGATGCCCGCAAAGACGCCCTCGAAACGGAGATCGTGAAGGAATGGGTCGAAGACGGTGTCGTCTGTCGCTACGTCATTTTCAAAGTCGGCACCTTCAAAGGCGCGGATTCGAGAATCGCCGCCTTCTACACCTTTCCCGAGGGAGCAGAGAAGTTACCCGCCATCGTCTGGGCGCACGGGGGCGGACAGCGGGCGGAACTGGAACATGGAAAATATTTTGCGAAGCACGGCTACGCCATGGTCGACATCAATTGGGGTGGCCGGGAAATGGTCGAGGGGATGGAGAAAAACACCGACTGGGGTGCGGTCGATCCCAGTCAGGGGCCGCAGTTTTATCCGGGGTCAAAACGCCCCGGGACCAAGCTGACTCTTGTGCCCGACGAGTTCACGATCGATACCGTGGTGAGTCCGCGAAACGGGAACTGGTTCCTCCTCGCCTACGCCGGACGTCGTGCCATCACGTTTCTGGAGCGGCAGCCCGAGGTCGATCCTGAGAAAATAGGTTTCACCGGCTACTCCATGGGGGGAAATATCACCTCCTACGTCGCCATCGACGAGCGGCTCAAGGCGGTCGCTCCGATGGTCGGCGGGACCGGTTTCATCACCAGTGAGTTTCCCGGCATCCCCGGGAACACGAGAGCGCTATCGTATCGCGGTCACGTCGATCTCTTCGCCAAGACGATGGAATCTCAGTCCTACTATCCGCACGTGAAGTGCCCGGTGCTGCTGCTCACTGCGTCGAATGACTTCCACGGCATCACCGATCGCGCCTACACCTCCATGGCCACACTGCCGCATCGCGACTGGCGCGTGAGTTTGAACATGCACTTCAATCACAACCTCGGCGCGCAGCAGTGGATCCTACTCAGCCAGTGGTTCGACAAATACCTCAAAGGTGAGGTCATCGACATCCCGCAAACGGCCGAGTCCGATCTCGTCATCAGCGACGATGCAGGCTCAGCCGTGTTCACCGCGAAGCCCGATCAAGCCGACCAACTGGCAGCCCTCGACATCTACTACAGCTACGATCCGAATCCCCAAACCCGCTACTGGAAGCTCGCCACGGCCGTCACGCGCGAGGGCGACACCTGGCGGACCACCCTGCCGCTCCACGCCGGACTTCCCCTCTTCGCCTTTGCCGATTGCACCTATCCGCTCGGCGCTGAGCGTGAGTCGTTCAGAGGCACGACCTCCACGTTTACGATTACCTCCAGCCAGCAAGTCCATCTGCCCGGCGAATGGAGATGGGAGAACCTTGCCATGCTGGGAACCGGCGAGGACTTCACGCCCACCTTTGCGATCGGCTGGGGAGAGAACCACGGCGGCGGCCTCGTCACTTACAAATTTCGCGATCCTGAAATGAAACTCCCCGGCGCGGACCAGGCCCTGCGGCTAAAACTCAATGGCATCGACGGGCGCTACGGCGTGCGGCTCCGCGTCACCCGGAATTTCTTTCTCACCGGCGTCAAGGGACCGAAAGAGGACTACGTCGCCAACCTTCTCACCCAGCCCGGTGAGTCCGAGTTTGTCTTCAGCCTCGCCCAGTTCCTCAATGCCGGGAAACAGCCCATGCCAGATTGGACGAACATCACGACCCTGTCGCTGGATATCATTCAAAGCGGCGTTCCCCTGAAGCTAAGGGGCAACCCCATCCTCCAATCGCTCGACTGGACCACCGCGAAACCAGGGCAGTGAATCCGCCGACACCGGCATCGTTCGTTCTCCTGCCCACCGATGAACTGAGTTGGCTGTGAGAATCGTTGGCCGGACTCACCGGAGAACGGCAGGAGATCCAAACTTCGGGCCAGCAGATCGCTCAACCCTGTCAGGTCTAAGACTCAACCCTGTCAGGCCCTGCCAAAAAGTTCATAGAGCACGATCGAGCCCTTCGCTGCAGCATTAAGCGAGGATCCGGGGCGCACGGGAATGTGCATGAGCTGAGCGCAGTAGCCCTCGATCTCAGGCGTCAGTCCTTTGTCCTCGCCTCCGAAGAGGACGGCGGTGCGGCGGCCGGGGGGGACCCCGGTGAGGGACAGGCTATCTTCCGCATCGCTCACCCCGAGGAGAATGAAGCCAGCCTCGGCGAGACGGTCGAGGGTCGTGCCGAGATGGGACACTTCGAAGACGGGCACCCGGAAGAGAGCGCGGGCGGAGGAGCGCAGGCACTTGGGGGAAAAAATATCCACGCCCCGACCGGCTTCCACCACGATGCCATCGACCCCGAAGGCGCAGGCGCTGCGGATGAGTGGGCCTAGATTTCCGCCGTCGGAGAAATCAATTGGAACAAGGAGTCGCTTTGCCCCGACGAGGAAGTCGCCGTCGGGTTCGCCGCGTTCGGGGCGCTCGGCCACGGCACAGGCGCCGCGGAGGAAGTCGGGGCGCCCCAGGGCGAGCATGCCCTCGCGGGTGAGTTCCTCGCAAGTGATGTCGAGTGCGGAGCACTGCTCGAGGATCGCGGGGTGGCGACCCTTTTCAAGAAAGACCTCGCGAGGCACGAAAAAGGGGGACTCGATCAGCGCCGAAACGCCGAGGTCACCCTCCACGATAAAGGTTTCAGGATTGGATAAGTCTCCCATCCCGGAAACGATCCGAACAGATCAATGCGCCTCGGTCTTGCGGTAGGAGAACCCGATCACGCCGAGCGCGACAAGGGCGAGACCACCGACACTGCGAATCGCACCACCCATAAAGCCGCTGCCGAAGGCACCAAATCCGTAGGCGAGGATACTCACCCCGATAAGGATCGCAAAGATGGGACCGGCGATCTCAATGGCCTTCGTAGAGAGCGGGAGACAACCAAGCACGGCGAACATCACGATGAAACCGATGAGGTAGAGCCAGAGGGGCGTCCAGTTGCCGCCGCTGGCGCTGACGCACACTTCACAGAGCAGCCAGGTGACACCAACAACGTAAAGGAAGCCGAGGGAGAGAGAATTCATGGTAAAAGAATGATTCAGGTTAGCGAGGAATCAAGTCGATTATGACTCCTTTGGGAGGAACTACGCCTCAGACCTTGCGTCCGCGCTCACGATATTCCCCAAAACCGCGGAATTTCTGATAGCGCTGCTCGAGCAGCGTATCGTGATCAATCGCCGAGAGCTCGGTGAGCTGTCGAATGACCTGCTTTTTGAGATTGTTCGCTGCGGCGACATGGTCGTGATGAGCACCGCCCATAGGCTCGGGGATGACTTCGTCGATGATGCCGAGTTCCATGAGATCGGCGGCGCTGAGCTTCAGGGCGGTGGCTGCCTCGGTCGCATACTTGCGGTCTTTCCAGAGGATCGCGGCACAGCCTTCGGGGCTGATGACGGAGTAGTAGGAGTTTTCCATCATGAGGACGCGGTCGGCGACGCCGATCCCGAGAGCCCCGCCCGAACCACCCTCGCCTATGACAACAGCGACGATGGGAACGCGCAACATCATCATCTCGCGAAGATTGAAAGCGATCGCCTCGGCGATATTGCGCTCTTCGGATCCGATGCCGGGATAGGCACCGGGAGTGTCGATGAGAGTGACGATGGGCAGACCGAACTTCTCGGCCATTCTCATTAGCCGCAGGGCCTTGCGATAGCCTTCGGGGTTGGCGCTGCCGAAGTTGCGGCGGAGATTTTCCTTGGTGTCGCGGCCTTTCTGATGACCAATGACAACGACCCGGCGTCCCTCGATGCGGGCGAAGCCGCCGGGCATGGCCTCGTCTTCGCCAATGTGGCGGTCGCCGTGGAGCTCGAGGAAGTCGTCGAAAGAATGCTCCACGTAGTCGAGCATAAAAGGTCGCTGGGTGTGCCGGGCGATCTGGACGCGCTGCCAGGGCGAGAGGTTGCGATAGACTTCGCCCTTCATCTTCGTGAGCTTGTCCTCGATGCGCTTCATCTCACTGGACATGTCGATATCGCTGTCGGCGGCACGGTCGCGCAGCTCGGCGAGCTGACGCTCGAGGTTCACGATGGGTTTTTCGAATTCGAGGGGCTCGGTGATCATGATCATATTTCGAGAGTGGTGGGGTACTTGTTCGCACGCTACTTCAGGAGGTCAACCTTGGAGCCGACCCGGAGGATGGTAAAAAGTTCTTCAAGATCGGCTTTTTCCAGCATGACGCCGTAGGGGCGGGATTCGCCGCCGCCGGAAGAGCCTGTATCGACTTGGCGGAGAAAAAGCCCGATCTTCCCGGTCCGCAGCCATTTGCTGCAGTTCATGTAGTTCTTATCCGTGAAGTTGATGGGCTGGTTGTCGGACCAGGCGACTTTCTCGCTGACCGCGGTCGAGACCGGCGCGCGGAGATCGGCGGGCAGGTGGCGATCGACGATGCGGTATTCCTTGAAGAGTTTGTCGCCGTCGAGGACGGTTACGGTCCCCGCGTCGAGGGCGATGCGGACGGCAAAATCAAGGGGATAGACGGTGAGCACCTCGTCGGGGAAGATAAACTCCGACGTTTTCCCGTTCGCCCGCATGATGTAATCGATCGTGGTCTTGTTGCGGCTCGAGATCGTGACGAGGGCTTCGCCACGCTTCACCGTGTGCTCAACCTTTCCGGGGAGCGGGATCTTCGAGACGAGCAGATCCATGTTCAGCTCGCCAACGATGCGGCGGGCCTCGGCGAAGGTGGCGGACTCGGGGAAATACTCCATCAGATAGAGGAGCCGATCCCGCGCCGAGACGAGTTCCCCCTCTTTGAGGAGAGCGACAGCAGCATCAAAATGGCGTTTCCCGAGATCGGGCTTCTCGAGGGTGGAGCCTCCCTTTCCGGAGATATGGCGGTTCACCACGATCTCGGGCTGGGCAAATTTCTTCCAGTAGAAGTAAGCGCCGGCGACCCCACCGACACAGATCAGCATCGCAAAGAAGGCGAGGAGGAACTTGATACGGGCCATCGTCGTGAAAAAGGGGAAATGGTGCTCAGAGGAGCCCGCGGCGCTTGAAATCGAAAGCGTTGATCTGCAGGGAACGCCCGATCATCTCCATGGTGAACTTGATGAGAGAGACCTCCCACGAATCGTCGACCCCGCAGATGAGGGCCCGCGAGGGGCTGCCGCTGACGCGGATGTCCTCGAGGATACGGTCTCGCACGGCTTCGAAGGATTCGTGCACGATCTCTTCGGTGAAGCTGCGCTTTGCAAAGTGGAAACCGTATTTGAAGAAGTTGATATTTCCGTGCTGGCGGAACCATTCTGCAAAGACGGAGGCCTGATCGCCGAAGCCTTCGAAGAGGAGATCTTCGTAGCCCTCGGGCTTGAGGATGCGAGGGCGCTCTGCCTCCATGCGGCCCTCGCGCACTCTCACCTTGCCCACGGAGTCCATCGGTTCGGTGAGGAGATGGAACTGGAAGTTCGTCGTCCCGAAAGTGTCGATCAGTCGGTCCGGCTCATGCAGCACGATGGTGTTCTCCATCGCGTAGGCAATATCGTCGAATGAAAGGGCGGGCATGATAGGTTTTGGAGCGAAAGCTAGCTGAAAACAGCGGGGAAATCCAATTCTTATGCAGAAGCAACACGATCGGCCGTGCAATCCCCCTCGCAACGGGCGGACACAAAAAAATGCGCCCCTTTGAAAAGGAGGCGCATTCCGTGGGAAAAGATAATCCGCAGATCGATCACTTCGCCTGGGACTCGATGTAGGCGACCACTTCGCCCACGCTAGTGAGCTTTTCCGCCTCTTCGTCGGGAACGGTGATGTCGAACTCTTCTTCGAAGGCCATTACGAGTTCAACGGTGTCGAGGGAGTCGGCACCGAGGTCCTCGACGAACTTGGCTTCGGACTTCACTTGATCTTCGCTCACACCCAGTTGTTCAACGATGATGTTTTTTACTTTTTCTTCGATTGATGCGTCAGCCATTTGAAAGGGGGATAGTTTGGATTGTCCGGTTTATTACCGGTGCTTAAGAAGTTTGGCAACGCTTTTTTTAGGCTTCTTTTCCCCCTGTGGGGGAAGCAGCCCCGCTTTTCCGAGAGAAGAGGCATTGCCGAGACGGCTGCCACGGCTATCTTGGCGCGGAATGTCATTTGTTGCCCAACTCAACGCGCTCGATGCCGGAGCGCCCCGCTCCCCTCTCCTCACCCGCTTTCAGAGCCTCATCGCGCCAGTCTCGCCGGCCGGTCTCGAGGCGCTCGCGGCGGAAGCGGTGACCACGACACGGCGGCATTTCGGACGCACGATGCGGCTCTTCGCCCCGATCTACCTCTCCAACGAGTGCGTCAACAATTGCTCCTACTGCGGCTTCTCGCGCGACAACCCTATCCTGCGCACCACCCTGACGGTGGATCAGGTCGTGAGGGAGGCCCGCCACCTCGAGGGCCTCGGCTTTCGCCACATCCTCCTCGTCGCGGGGGAACATCCGCGTTTTGTCTCGGAAGGCTATCTGGAGGAATGCCTCGCGGCTCTGCGCGATTTCGTCCCGACTCTCGCGATCGAAGTCGGGCCGATGGAGGCTCCCGAGTATGTCCCGCTCGTCCTCGCCGGCTGCGAAGGTCTCGTCGTCTATCAGGAGACCTACGACCGCGAGGCCTACGCGATCTATCACACGGCGGGGCCGAAAAAGCATTTCGACTGGCGTCTCGAGTGTCCCGAACGTGGCTACGAGGCCGGGTTCCGACGCATCGGGATCGGCGCCCTGATGGGCCTGACCGACTGGCGCTACGATGCCCTCAGGCTCGCCGCCCATCTCGAGTATCTTTACCGGAGTTGCTGGAAGGCAACTTTCACGATCAGCCTGCCGAGGCTGAGACCGGCGGCGGGAGGCTTCGTCCCGAAATACGCCATGAGCGATGCGGAGTTCGTCCAAACACTCTGCGCCTTCCGCGTCTGCTTCCCGCAGGTCGGCATCGTGCTCAGCACGCGCGAGTCCGAATCGCTGCGCAACGCCCTTTTTCCCCTCTGCGTCACCTCGATCAGCGCAGGGAGCCACACCGAACCCGGGGGCTACACCGGCGAAGGGGCCGACGATGTCCATCTCACCGTGAAGGGCCGCCGCGTCGAGCTCGACAGCGTCACGACTACCGCGACCCCGTGCTCGACGATGACGGCGCGCCCCGGTGAGACAACCGCGACGGGGCAGTTCGACATCGCCGACGAACGCTCCCCCGCCGCCGTCGCCGCCTACCTGCGCTCTCTCGCCCTCGAACCGGTCTGGAAAGACTGGGACGCTTCCATCCTCGCCCCGCTCATGGCATGAACCTGATCATCAACGGCCAGACCCGCGAGTTGCCGGGGGCCGCGCTTTCCGTCAGCGAACTCCTCAAAGCGCTCGAACTGGGGCAGGCCCCGGTCCTCGTCGAACTAAACGGCGGAGCCATCCTCAGTCGTGAATTTGACAATCAGAACGTCCTCGAGGGCGACGTCTTGGAGATCATCCGAATGGTCGCGGGTGGTTGATAGCCAGCGTACCACACTCCTTTTTCACTGAAAGGAAGTCGTTACGAGGAGCGCGCGATTGAGTTGACGCAGGTATTCGTAGCGCGGGATCTCGCGGCAGCCGAAGTGGTTCAGATGATCTGTCGTCCACTGCGTATCGAGGAGCTGGAAGTTCCGCTCGCGGAGACGATCGATCAGAGCGACGAGGGCGACCTTTGACGCATCAGTCGCGCGACTGAACATGGACTCGCCGAAAAAGGCCCCGCCGATGGAGATGCCGTAGAGACCACCCACGAGTTCATCGTCGCGCCAGGTCTCGACCGAGTGAGCGTAGCCGAGCTCGAAGAGTTTCTCATAGCTCGTCACGATCTCGCGGCTGATCCAGGTCGTCTTGCGATCGGCGCAGCCCTTCATCACTTCGGAAAAGGCGGTGTCGATGCGGACTTCGAAGGGGTTCTTCCTCAGCGTGCGTTTCAGTCCGTGCGGGATGTGGAACTCGTCAAGCGGGATCACGCCGCGCGGGTCGGGGGAGAACCAGCCGATCTCCCCGCGATTGTCCATCGCCATGGGAAACATGCCGCCGCGATAGGCCGCGATGAGCACCGCCGGCCTAATATATCCTTCCCTCGTGAAGATCGACTCAGACATCGGTATGAACGACGACAGATTAGAATCCGTCCCCGATTTTGACAAACCAAAAAAGAACGCCTTGGCAAAAGAGGAGAGGACAAAGGCCTTTCCTCGCAGAGGCGAATCTGGAAGCAAGTCAAAGACAAAAATCGCCCCGGAACAAAGCCGTTCCGGGGCTTGGCAAGGAGCGGTGATGCAATTCTTGGTGACACAATTCTTGGTGACAGGTTAATTATTTGTGACCACAACCCAGAGCAGCGCCCGCCACCCCAACCGGCGTCAAACGGCATCTGCCGCCCACCCCGAAAAACCTTTCCTTCAATGGGTAATTTTAATTGTCGTCAGGGGGTAACTATAATTGTCGCCGCACAGACAGAATGAGCCGACGATTGTAGGTGGGGTCTGTGACCCCGCGTTTGCTCGCTTCTGGCAGTCATCGCGGCTTGACTGCGACTGCGCCGTGCCCTTCGGGTGCCGGGCGGCGGCCCGTGTTTCGCAAAGGGATCCTGATGAGGCGCTGCCACGGGTCGGGAGTTCTGAGGGAATCATCCTACGAGCCGGTCAAATCAACAGAATCAACGCTTGAAAAATGGTCCCTGAGGCCGTAGGGAGCGGCACTATGCCAGTAGCCACACCCAAACAATTCTCCGCCATGTTGGACGCCGCCCAGAAAGGCGGCTACGCCTATCCCGCCATCAACTGTAGCAACCTCGTCACGATCAACGCGGCGCTGAAAGCGTTCGCCGATTCGAAGTCGGACGGGATCATCCAGTTCTCGACCGGTGCCGGGCAGTTCGCTTCCGGTCTCAATCACAAAAACACCGTCCTCGGTGTGATCGCCCTCGCCGAGCTCACCCACCGTCTCGCCGATCAATATGATGTGCTCGTCGCGCTGAACACGGACCACTGCCGCCCGCAGGTCGCGGCCGAGTTCCTCAAGCCGCTCATCGAGGAGACCGCCCGCCGCCGCGCCCGCGGGGAAAACAATCTTTTCCAGAACCACATGCTCGACGCCTCTGAACTCCCCCTCGCGGAGAACATGGCGCTTTCGAAGGAGTATCTGACGCTCTGTGCCGCAAACGAAATCATCCTCGAAGTCGAGGCCGGTGTCGTCGGTGGTGAAGAAGACGGCGCCGCCGGCACGGAAGACACTCCCGACGCCGATCTCTACACCACTCCCGAGGACATGCTCGAGGTCTACGAGGCCCTCCATCACCTCGGCCGCTTCACCTTCGCCGCCACCTTCGGAAACGTCCACGGTCACTACAAGCCCGGGGCAGTGAAGCTCCGCCCCGAAATCCTCAAGCTGGGTCAGGATGCCGTCACTGGGAAATTCGGTGCTGCCGCAGAGTTCGATCTCGTCTTCCACGGCGGATCCGGTTCCAGCCTCGAGGAAATCCGCGAGACTCTCGGCTACGGCGTCGTGAAAATGAACGTCGACACCGACACCCAATATGCCTTCACCCGCCCCATCGCGGAGCACATGTTCAAGAACTACGACGGCATCCTCAAGGTCGACGGCGAGATCGGCAACAAGAAAGCCTACGACCCGCGCGCCTATCTCAAGGCGGCGGAAATCGGCATGGCCGCTCGTATCTCGGAGGCCTGTGACGACCTGCTTTCCACGGGGAAATCCATCGGCGGTATGGTGTAATCGAGGTGAGCCCCTTTCCATCCCGAACCGTGTCATCTCGGTTCGGGATTTTTTTTGGCCGGACGGTTCGGCCCTTGTTCCACTGCGCTGGAATGAGGGCTTTAGCTCTTTGAGAACGCTTTCCGGTGGCGACCTGGAGGTCACCACTACCGGGATTCCCCGCCTCACTCGACGACCCGCAGTTGCAGCGTATCGATGATCTTGTCGTTCGCGAGGGCGTTCGTGATCACGACCATGCAATGGCCCGGCTCGACCCATCCCTTCCTTTTCAAGTAGCTAAGGGCATTGAGAATCGTGACCTCGGGATCCTCGGAGAACTCGATCAGGAAAGGCTCCACCCCCCAGGGCAGGAGGAGCTGACGGAAGATCGCCTCGATATCGGTGAAAGCGTAGATCGGGATCCCGTGGGGACGCAGAGCCCCGAGGACATACGCGAGAAAACCACTCCGGGTAAAGACGACGATGCCGGAGTTTTCGAGATCCCCGGCGAGGACGGCGGCAGAGCGCAGCATCTTTGCCTTGGGTTCTTTCAGCACGATGAGCTTGTTCAGTCCCGGCGAAACGGTCGGCTCGATGCTCTGGATAATGTTTTTCAGGACCTGAACGGACTCGAGCGGGTAGGCCCCCACCGTCGTCTCGCCCGAGAGCATGACGGCGTCGGCCTGCTCGCGCACGGCGTGGGAGACATCCGAGATCTCCGCCCTCGTCGGCATGGGAGAGGTGATCATGGACTCGAGGAGGTGGGTCGCGATGATGACCGGCTTGCCGTCGGCCTGGCAGGCCTGCACGAGCGCAGTCTGGACGAGAGGGAGCTTGTGGTAGTCGATCTCGATGCCGAGGTCGCCCCGGGCCACCATGATCGCATCGGACGCCCGCACGATCTCGACCATGTTCCGCACCCCTGCCTGGTCCTCGATTTTGGAAATGATGCGGGCCCCGGATCCGAGCGAGTCGAGGAGGCGGCGCAGGGTACGCACATCCTCAGCCTGGCGGACGAAGGAAAGGGCGACAAAGTCTATGCCCGCTTCGACCCCGGCCCGGAGATCGGCCTCGTCTTTCTCTGTCAAGGCGGGCAGATTGACCTGCACGCCGGGGAGATTGATGTGACGTTTCGACGTAAGTTCGCCGGGTGTGAGCACCTCGAGCCTGATGCGGCTTTCGTCTTTTTCAAAGACCCGCATGCGGATGAGGCCGCTATCGACGAGGACGATGTTTCCCACCTCGAGATCGGCGGGCAGTCCGGGATAGTTCACCGAGACAAAGGGCAGATCCCCGGTCGGCTCGGCGCCCTCGATGTGGAATTCGACCCGGTCGCCGATCGCGAGAGAAATGGGGCGCTCGACCTTCCCTGTCCGGATCTCGGGACCTTTCACATCGATCATCACCGCGACATGGCGCCCGATCTCGGCCGAGACCTCGCGGATCAACCACATTGCGTCCTTCACCCACTGATGGGTGGCGTGCGCCATGTTCAGTCGCAGGATGTCGACGCCGGCATTGATGAGTTTGGCAAGCATCTCCTTCGACTCGGTCGCAGGACCCAGGGTGGCGATGATTTTGGTGTGGCGATAATAATCGGACATTTGAAAAGAGAGAACTCCGTGTCAGTAGGATGTTGCAAATAAAGCAGGAAAAGGGCCATTTGAAAGTGACGGCTCCGGCGAACTGACGCGGACCTCACATTCTTCCCTCTTTTTGCTTGTCGGGAGAGCGGCCCTTCTGTATTCACACCGCCAATGAAAAAACTATCGATCTTTGCCGCCTTCGTTGCTCTCGCCGCCCTCACCGCTTTTTCGGTTGCCGACGAGAACCATGAAACCATCGAAAAAGTCATGAAAGAGGGTATGAAGGGCGACGAAAGTCCCCTCGCTCTCGTCCTCGACGGGAAGTCCTCCGATGATGACACCAAGGGGCTGGCCGCCCTCATCCTCACGATGAAAGGGACGAAGGGCCCCGTCGGCGACCAATCCAAGTATGAGGAAAAAGTGACCGAACTCATCGCGGCGATCACAGTCGTCAGCGGAGGTGACAAAGGCGAAGACGCCATCAACCGCCTCGACAAGGCCTCTAATTGCAAAGCCTGCCATTCCCAGCACAAACCGAAAGACTGATCTGCGCAAACATTTCACCGTATCCCGGTCCAGAGCCCCGTCGTTCCCGCGACGGGGCTTTTTCGTTCGTAAGAAAGAGGCATCGCCATAACCTGTGGGACTGGCCAAAATTGTCACATCACTTTGTGACGAGTGCGACTCTTGCCGGAAGCGCCCCGCCCCGCTAGACTGAAGTTTTCTATCATAGATGTCTTCCCGACCCTCCAGAAAAGCCGGATTTACGATCCTGGAGTTGCTGATGGCCATGGCCCTCTTTGCAATCGCGGCGGTGAGTCTGGCAGAAGCGCTGAATGTGATCAGCCTGACGGTGACAGAAACCATCGAAGAGTCCGAGCTGCGGGAGCAACTCCGCGCGGTCATGCTCGAAGTCTCCCGCGACCCGAACGTCACTGCGGAGACCCGCGAGACAGAAGCGAACGAACAGGGTCTCGCTTTCCGCATCGATATCGAACGGCTCGAACTCGACAATGAAAAGGGGGATTCCCTCGCCAATCTTTTTTCCGTGAAAGTCACCGCGATCCGCATCCAGTCGGGAGGACGCAGGGAAACCCTCGACTCGGCCTCGACGATCGTGAACCCGGCCATCTTCTAGCCCTTTACATGACGAGATCCCCCCAGTCGCGGAAGGCCTTCACCCTGCTTGAGATGATGCTCTCGGTGGCGGTCTTCGTGCTGCTCGTGACCTCCGCCTTTTCCCTCGTCGGCGCGACCACGGAGCTGATGTCCGAGGTCTCGGAGGTGCAGACCCAGTCCGCCCAGCGGCTCCGATTCGTGGAAGCCTGTCGCGCCGCCTTCGAGAGTCTCTCCGCCAACTCGAGTGTGGAGTTCAACTACTTCGACCGCGGCGGGCGCTTCGACACCTACCTGTCCCTCGTCAATGCGCCCGAGGCCTTTGACTTCGGCCTCAATCTGCGGGACGAGATCACCCGCGTCGTCCTCGCCGCCGAGATCCAGCCGGGGGGATTCATCCGCAGCGGGGTCTATTACATGACCGATCTGGACTACGAAGCTGCGGAAAAGAGCGATTTCCAGAATATCGAAGCGCCTTTCGTCGTACTCATTCCACGGATGCGGCAGCTCACCTGGCAGTTCTACGATCCCCAGGCTCGGAAATGGCAGCAGACTCTCGACGGCGGAATCACCACCTCACTGGCGGAAATGACCATGCAGGTCGACGGGAGCGCCCCTCCCCTGCGCACCGTCTTCTGGCACATCGACGGTAGTCAATGAGAGCAGCCCATCCAGAGACCTCCCGAGCCGGGAAAGGGGCACGCGGCTCCGCACTCGTCGCGATCCTGTGGATCATCGCGATCCTCAGCATCGCGGTCTTTTCGGCAACCCAGTTTCTTTTCATCGAACTCGAGTCCGAGTCGAACGCCTCGGCCCTTTTCCATGCCGAACTGCTCGCCGACCGGGGCATCGCGATCGCTTCGCATCCGCAAGTGGAAAAGGGGGATCCCCTGCTCGTCCAGACCGTCAACGCCAATGACTCCTTCGCCGCCCGCATCAGCAGCGAGGGGGACAGGCTCAATCTCAACGTTCTCCTGGAAAATGCGGAGTTCGACCGCATCGTCCTCGAGCAACTCTTCTCGAACTGGGGCCTCCGGACCGATATAGCGGCCGATGTCGTCGATAATCTCATCGATTGGATCGACGAGGACAGCGAGCCAACCAATGTCGGGGCCGAGCAGACCTATTATTTTTCGCAGGATCGCCTCAACCACCCCTTCAACCGGCCTTTTGAAGCCCTCAACGAGGCCCTCCTCGTGAAGGACTTCAACCTCGTCGTGTCCGCCAACCCCGCATGGAAAGACGCCTTCACCCTCCTGAGTTCGGGCGAGCTCGACATCAACGAAGCCCCCGCCGAACTCATCGCCGCCGCCTGCCTCTGCTCGGTCGCGGTCGCCGATCAGTTCATTTCGATCCGCGACGGCATCGACCAGATCCCCGGCACGATCGACGACATCCGCTTCGAATCGATCGACGAGGCCCTCCAGATCCTGCGGGTCCCCGAGGGGGCGATCGAGGACATCTCCCCCCGTCTCTCCGTTGAAGATCCTGCAAAGCGGCTTATCTCTATCGGCCGGTCCGGGGCAATAGCGGTTGAAAGGTCGGTTACCATTCAATACAATGGCGAGCTGGGGTCTATCCTGAGTTGGACGACAAGAAGAATTGAATGATTAAGAACCTTCCAGAGTGGGCCTACCTCGTCGATGAGACGGGGCGCTACTGGTATCACCTCGGGAACGGGGAGCGGCAGAATGCGCCTGAGGGAGAAGCCGCCAAAGCCCCGGGGAAAACGATGTTCGGCATCGCCACGAATGACCTCGTCTCCATCCCCC
>JBDNIL010000009.1:0-11849 GCA_041688355.1 Verrucomicrobiales bacterium
ATCCTAATCCTAATCCTAATCTTAATCCTAATCTAAACGGGCGTCCCTCGACGTTCACTGATTAAGATTAAGATCAAGATTAGGAGTAAGGGAATGACAATGTGAATGAGCCAAAAGCCAAAACACCCATGATCCTCCCCAGCCTCCAATACGCCGGACGTGTCCTCCGCACCGCCGACAAGCGACATCTCGCGAAATTCATGTGGAACTTCGGGGTCAAGGGAATCCACTCGGTCAATCTCTACAAAAAGCGGATGAAGGAGGGCATTTATTTTCCCCCTTTCATCTACATCTCCATCCTCAACAGTTGCAACCTGCGCTGCCAGGGCTGCTGGGTCGATGTCGACAAACCGCAGGTCAAACTCGACCTCGCCGACCTCAACAAAATCGTCAACGAAGCGAAATCCCACGGGAACTCTTTTTTCGGAATATTGGGCGGCGAGCCCTTCATGCACAGCGAGTTGCTCGACTTTCTGGCCGAGCATCCCGACTGTTTTTTCCAGGTCTTCACCAACGGTCAGATGATCACGGAGAAGAAAGCCAAACAGCTCCGGCAGCTCGGCAATGCGACCCCGCTCATCTCGATCGAGGGCACCGAACTCATCGCCAACGAGCGCCGCGGCGGCAAAGACGTCCTCAACCGCACCCTCAAAGGCCTCGATCACTGCCTTGAAAATAAGCTTCTCACCGGAGTCGCGACGAGCCTTTGTCAGACCAACATCGACGACCTGCTCACCGAGACGTGGCTGCGCAAGCTGATCGACCGGGGCGTTCATTATGCCTGGTATCACACCTATCGGCCCGTCGGCCCCCAGCCGAACGAGGCCCTCGCCCTCACCCCTGAGCAGGCCCGCCGCGTCCGCGAGTTCGTCGTCAACATGCGGGTGAAGCTGCCCCTCGGCATCATCGACGCCTACTACGACGGAGAAGGTCGCGCCCTCTGCCCCATGGCCAACGGCATTTCCCACCACATCTCCCCGACCGGCGCGATCGAGCCCTGCCCCATCATCCAGTTCGCTACCGAAAACATCCGCGACGGGTCGATCTACGACAGCCTCACGAAGTCGGAATTCATGAAGGATTTCCGAGAGACCGCCGCGAAACACACCCGCGGCTGCATCGTCCTCGAGCGTCCCGACCTCGTCAAAGCCCTCGCCGAGAAACACTCCGCGACCGACACCACCATTCGCAAAACCGCCATCGCCGAGCTTGAGGCAATGACCCCTCGCAACAGCCAGTGGCTCCCCACCGGAGAGGAGATTCCCGAGAAGCATCCCGTCTACCGCTGGGCAAAAAGGTGGTGGTTCAATGATTTCGGGGTCTACGACAACATGGATAAGAAAGAAGCGTGAGCTTCGATTCCCGACCTTTGCCATCAGTTTGGCGATCTTTAGCTGAAATCCGCCGCCGGGAGACGGTCCAAACTCCAGAGAGTCGAGCTCAACCGGTCGTAACCCTGGTCACTAAGCCGCCGTTGATCGAAAAATTAAGCCGATCGGGCTGATAATCCATCGTCACCAGCTTCCACTCTCCGTCGATTCTAACCACGCGACTGGAGCGACCTTCGCTCTGAGCGATACTTTCCGCCGCCTCCAAAGTCAGGCCAAGATATCGACCAAATCCGGTTGGCTTGCCTTGATTCGGGTAGTCGTTTCCAGCACGCCACTCTTCGAGGGAGATTCCTCCAGTAGAATCCGAGTCCAACTTAGAGAAGTATTCCTCCAGCGCATTACCGTCGGTGAATGTCGTCACCGCCGCAACTTCCTCAATAGTTACCTGCCCGTTACGGTTTGCATCGAGATTTCGAAAGCCCTTTTTTGCTTCGTCAATAAACGGTCGTGTCCCTCTCGGGAGGTTCACTCCACGGTGTTCGGCGAATTCAAGAAGAGAGATCGAGCGATTGCGATTTCGATCCATTCGTCGAAAAAGACGATTGTCCGAAGGCTGCCCTCCTCCTGCGAACTCTTCCCGGCTGAGACGACCGTTGCCATCCAGATCCGTGACTGAGAACTCATCGATTAGACTTTTCACCACTCTAGGCGGGGACGGTTTTCCCCTTTCAACCAGCGAGGCCTTGGCGGGAGGCAAGGAAAAAAGAGCCAGACACGCGAGAGAGGTGGACAGGAACGTTGGTTTCATCTGGAGGGAGTAGCGAAAACCTGGAGAGACTTACCGATGATAGCAAATTGTCGAGACGGATCAAGCGTCGAATTGTAAAGGCCCCGAAAATCGGGGATTGAAAGGATTTCCCCCATTTGCCCCTGCCCCGCTTCGCGGGTAGACTGAGCGCTTCGCCATGCTGCCCTGGTTTCAGAACAATCAATTCCCCCTCTACCTCGCCCCGATGGCGGGAGTAACGGACCTCGTCTTTCGCCGCATCTGCAAGGAGCTCGGGGCCGACGTCATGGTGACCGAGTTCGTCTCGGCCGAGGGCATCATGCAGGCCGACGAACGCACCCGCATCTACACCGAGTTCGACGACGAGCAGCGGCCCGTCGGGGTCCAGCTCTTCGGCGCCGACGGTCCCCGCATGGCCGAGGCGGCGAAAAAGATCATCGACTGGAAGCAGCCCGACTTTATCGACATCAACTTCGGCTGCCCCGTGAAAAAGGTCGTCTCAAAAAATGGCGGCTCCTCCCTCCTCCGCGACTGCCCCGTCCTCGCGCAAGTGGCCTCATCGATAGCAAAAGGCGTCGGCGACCGGGTCCCCGTCACCGCGAAAATCCGAATCGGCTGGGACCAGAGCCTCATCAACGCGCCGGAAGTCTGCCATATCCTTGAAGACTGCGGGATGCAGGCCATCGCCATCCACGGGCGCACCCGCGCCCAAGGCTACTCGGGCGAGGCGGACTGGGAAGTCATCGACGCGTGCAGCCGCACCGTCTCAGTCCCAGTAATTGGAAATGGCGACATCCAGTCTGGCATGGACGTGGAGCGTCGCCGCCACGGCACGGGCGTCAGCGGGGTCATGATCGGCCGCGCCGCGATGCAATACCCCTGGATCTTTCGCGACGCGAAGCGATACCTTGAAACCGGAATCCATCCTGACCCTGTTTCCTGCGAGGAAAGGTGGGAACTGATCCTGCGGCACGCCCGTCTCCTCATCGAGTGGGGCAAGTTCCCCACCGAGCGGCACGCCATGCAGGCCTTGCGTTCGCGGCTGATGGCCTATTCCAAGGGACTCCGGCACGGCAAACTCCTCCGCAGCCGCTTCTCCGTGGTCAACTCCGTCCCCGAACTCGAGGACATCGCCGCCGATTACCTGGCCGCGACCTTTGACGACATCGAAGCCCTCGCGGCCTCCGCATCGGCCTGACTGGGCGAGATGTGCGGCTCGACCGTGTCGAAGCGGTAGACCCCCTCGAGCTGACGGGAGTCGGCGATGAGCTTTTCCAGATCGGCCAGCATACGCTCTCCGCGGGTCTTCCGGGCCCCCATCTGACGCAGGAACCGCTGCATACCTCGCACCGCTTCGGGCATCTTCACACAGGCAATAAGAAAGAGCACGAAGAGCGAGGCACTGAAAAAGGCAAGGTATACGATCGATACCGGAGGCAGAGAAGTCATGGAAAACTAGGATTCCAATAATATTAACAAATTTTAAGAAATTTAAAACTTATTATTTACATTTTTTTAAATTTATTTGTGCCAATGCAATCAAGCTTTGCCACCTGCCTGTTGAGCTTTTGCGAGCGGTGCCCTAGATTGGGCGGCTCAATCCTCGCTGCTATTCCCAACCAATGCTCGCCGTCATCTCCCCTGCCAAGACTCTGGACTTCGAATCCACCTGCCCTCCCCACAAGGCCAGTGAATGCGATTATCTGGCGTCGGCTGACGAATTGATCACCCTGCTTCGCAAGAAGACCCGCGCCCAGTTGGCTGAGCTAATGAGTATCAGCCCCGCCCTCGCCGACCTCAACTACGGACGATATAGTGCTTGGTCGCTTCCCCTCACCGAAGACAATGCCCGCGCCGCGATCTTTGCGTTCAAAGGCGACGTCTACACTGGGCTCACCCTCGACACCTATTCCAGCGCGGACCTTCGCTTTGCCCAGAAGCACCTCCGCATCCTCTCGGGTCTCTACGGGCTGCTGCGGCCTCTGGACCTCATGTCTCCCTACCGACTCGAGATGGGGACCGCTCTGAAGACGAAGCAGGGAAAAAATCTCTACGAGTTCTGGGGGGGGGGGCTCACCGAGGGCGTCAATGCCGCGCTCACCAAATCGGGCTCGGCGGTTCTTGTCAATCTGGCCTCGCAGGAATACTTCAAAGCCGTCCCGACGGGGAGGTTGGAGGGACGCATCGTGACCCCGCACTTCAGAGAGAAGAAGAACGGGGAATACAAGATCGTCAGCTTTTTTGCGAAAAAAGCCCGGGGAATGATGGTCGATTACATCATCAAAAACGCGATCACCGATCCCGAGCCGATGAAGTCCTTTGACACGGACGGCTACCGGTTCAATCCTGCTCTCGGCGATTCCGATAACTGGGTCTTTACCCGGGGCTGAGCCCGTCGACTGCTGCCTCCCCACGCTCTCATGCTCTCGCTTCCCCGCCTCTTGACCGTCATCCTCCCGCTCGTCGGGCTGGCGTCGTGGGGGCCGATGTCGCGGTCACTGACGGCGCAGGAGAGTCCGGCCGGCGGCTCGCTCGTGATTCAAGACTCCCCGCCCGCAGCCACGACGCCAGCCCCCACGACGCCCGCAGCCACGACGCCCGCAGCCACGACGCCAGCCCCCACGACGCCAGCCCCCACGACGCCAGCCCCCACGACGCCAGCCCCCACTCCGCCCGCAGCCACTCCGCCCGCAGCCACTCCGCCCGCAGCCACTCCGCCCGCAGCCGCACCCACGACAGATCCCGAGCCTGTCTCCATCGCCCCCGTGATTGCCCCACTGAAGCTCGATATCGCCCGCCGCGATCTCAAGAATTTCCTCACCGATCCTGAGGCACTCACGGCCTACCGAGGGCCCGATGGCCTGACCGATTCGCTACCGGAGGTCTTCGTGATCGGCTCGAACGCGGTTCCTCGAGCTGTTTTCTGGGATCCCCTCGCCTGCCGTCTCCTCGGGGTGCTCGATCTCGAGGCACCTGTGCCGCCCGCAACTGCCCCGGTTGTAGCGCCCGCATCGAACGACGTGGAGCAAGAGAACGCCCCCGTTGAGAGCGAGACACCGGAAGCACCAGCGCCCCCTTCCCCCTACCTTCTCCTTGCGGCGGGCCCGGCGCCCCTCACCGGCTCGGGCGGGGCAGGCGGAGCCCCGCGGTATTTCGGCTTTCGCCTCGTCGGCGGCATGCCCGAGTTCCTCTACACCTTCGGCTTACTCACGGTAGAGGAACGGCTCTGGCTCGAGGAAGAGGGCACGGTGCTGAAGCAACGTTTTTCCGTGCGCGATGCCAGGCGCGGCATTCAGCTGACCCTTCCCGAGGAGTGGAGACGGCGCGCGACCGCCTCTGTCGGCACCTGGAAAAAGAACGTCCTTTCCGTCCCCAACGAGTCCACCGGCGAAGTCATCCTGACCTACCGTCTCACCGAAGTGGCCCCCGAACCCGCTGATTCCAATTGAGCCGCAAAGTTTCATCCCCGGGTTCTTCGTCGATGCTCCTTGCCGTGCTCGTCGCGACGGCAATCTTCGCGGCGAGTGCGCTCCGTGCTCAGACGGAGGAAGCAGCCGTCGATGCGAATCCTCCAGTCAGCACCGCACGGTCCTTCGTCCAACTGAAGCCGCAGGACAAAACGCCCACAGTGCGGGCAATCGTGCCGCTTGACGGGGCCAACGTCTTTTTCCTCAATCATCGGGGACAGATCGGCATCGCGAAATTCAGCCCCGGTCTCAGCCAGATCGGGTGGCAGTTTTACTCCGAGGTGAAGCTCTCTGCTCTGCCGGCGATCACCCTGGGGCCCCATTATTCCGTCATCACCGCCTCAGGCAACGAAGTGACCCAGTCCTTCGACACCGATCAGGATGTTTCCCTCGACTTCTTCCAGGCGCTCGTGCAGGACTGGCCGGGTCGTGACGCCGGGGTTGTCATCACTGCCGGTCCGGTCGCGGATCCCTTCGGCCGTATCCTCTTTGCCCTCTCTCCCGCTCCCGCGAAGCCCGGCGATCCTCCGCGCGCGCGCATCGTCGCCTGGCACCCGACCGCAAAAGGTCTCGTCACTGTGACCGAGAGCGAGTTGCGGGTCGATGCTTTCGCAGTGAACCGGGCCGGGCTACTCGCCGCGCGCCTCCACATGCCGAATTACCCTGACGGCTATTTCCTTTCCCTCACCGGTCTGCCGCCATTCGTCGCCGAGCAGCCCGACGCCATTCCCGATCCCATGCCGGCCACTCTACCCTCTCTGGTGATCCCGGCAGGACTGACAAAAAAGGCCCCCCCGACTCAGCTTTGCTTCTTTCGGGAAAACGAAAAAGAGAAGCTCCTCCTCACCTGCCCCGAGTCAAGACAACTCATCGAGATCGTCCCGGAGAATACCGAAGGCATCTGGCAGGGATCCATCCTCCTCCGTTCCGTGGTCTCTGCGCCAATTGAGGCGCTCGTGGAGATGTCGCCGGGCATGGTCCTCGGCGGTGGTGACGAAGGTTTCCTCCCCCTCACCGGTGCGGCTGAGCCCTATCGTATCACCAGACTCGGTCTCGCAAAAGACGGCATCGTGCTCGACTTCAATCGTCCCGTGGATCGTCTGCAGGCGGTCCAGACGGGCAATTACACGATCAAGGCTCTCGCGGCCACGGGCAGCACCGATCTCATCGTCTCAGATATCGTGATCGAGTCAGACGGACGCACCGTGGTGCTGAAGACCGGTGCGATCCCTGCCGGGACGGTGCTGCGCGTGGTCTGCAAAAGCGCGCCGTCGGAAACGGGTGAATCGCTTCTCAGCCCCGAGTGCTTTTACACAGTCCACGCCCGCGGCCAGTAGAAGACGAGGGAGGTTGGACATTCCAGTCCACCTCTTCCCTGTCGGCGGGGCATTGGGCTGGAAAGAAAAAAGGCCGATCTTCCGGTAAGGAGGTCGGCCCTGAGTTTCTAAAATTCAACGAAGGTCGTCCGGGTCAATCCAGCAGATCGGCAGGAACGGTCCCGCCGTTTTCCGCCAGCTTCTTCATGACCTGCTTGTGCAGCCACATGTTCATCTCGGCCGAGCCTTTGCTGTCGATGTCGGCCTGGATGTAGCCAAGCTCGAGGGCGAGTTCTTTGCGGGCACCAAAGCTGCTGTCCATGCCGACGAGCTTCAGGAGATCGACGATGGAGCGCTTCCAGTCGAGGTCTTCGGAATTCTCTTTGGCCATGGCCGCGAGGTTGGCCTCGACATCCACGACCGAGACCGCCACGGGCGCTGACGGTGCTGCTTCTGCCACGGCCTCTGACGGTGCAGCCGCAGTTGCATCGGCCTCAGCACCCGGCGCGGCGTCCACAACTATCGCCTCGGGAGCCGGAGTCGGTGGCGCGTCTTCTTCGCTCTTGCCGAAAATCCGGCCCATTAGTTTGGAGAACATACTCATGGGTAATGATGTTAGTCAGCCACCCTGCCTTGACAAGTATCAATATCGAAAGGTATCACTTTCCTTTCCCGGAAGGTCTCAAATCCCACCGAATCATTGCGAATCAACTGATTCAGCCTACCTTCTCCCGACACCATGACGAATCCTCCCCGGAAGACCGCCCTGTTCTTTTCCCTGCTTCTCTGCCTTCCCCTAATCTCCGGCGGTCAGGGCCTCTTTGATCGCGATGCCAATGCCGCAATCTATCGCAAGGCCAAGCAATACAATCTCGTCTCCGTGGAAAAAACGGTCCCCGGCGCTTTCATCGAGATGCGGTATAAGATCACCTCGGCGGCGAATCGTCCGCTCTACCGCACCGAGATGCCCTGTCTCATTCACCGCTCGACGGCGGAGAAGCTCAACAAAGTCAGCAAGGTGCTCGCAGCAAGCGGCTACGCGCTGAAGATCTGGGACGCCTGGCGACCGCCCGAGGCGCATCAGGCTCTCTGGGACGCTGTGCAGGATCCGAACTTCGTCGTCCCTCCGAGCAAGGGACTCTCGTGGCATTGCTATGGAATCTCCGTCGATCTCACTCTCGTGACCCTCGACGGCAAGCCCGTCGCGATGCCGTCCGACTTCGACGAGTTCTCGCCGCGCGCCGCTTCGAATTACACCGGAGGCGATCCGGAAATCGCCCGACGTGTCACCTTGCTGCAGAATGCGATGCGGGACGCCGGCTTCCGCGTCATCAAGTCCGAGTGGTGGCACTTTGACGACATAAACGCCAAGGGAGGGATCCGCAACGTCACCGCTGCGGACCTCGGCATCCGCATGCCGTGAGGAGTTTGAGCCATGGAAAATACCGCCATCGAGATCGTCCGCGATTTGCAGAAAGCGGGCCACGAGGCCTATCTCGCCGGCGGTTGCGTGCGCGACAGGCTCCGCGGAGTCACCCCCAAAGATTACGACATCGCCACCAGCGCGCGGCCCGATGAGATCCTGAAGCTCTACCCCCGTGGCGACACCATCGGGGCGCACTTCGGCGTCATCCTCGTGCGACGCGGCAGCCATCATTTTGAAATTGCGACATTTCGGGAAGACGGCACCTACACCGACGGACGCCACCCCGAGTCCGTCACCTTTTCCACGAGCGAAGCCGACTCCCGACGGCGCGACTTTACGATCAACGGCATGTTCTACGATCCCCTTGGGGACAGGGTAATCGACCACGTCGGCGGTGAAGCCGATCTGCGGGCGGGCCTCATCCGGGCGATCGGTGTGCCCCTCGATCGTTTTGAGGAAGATTACCTGCGCCTCCTCCGAGCGGTGCGTTTTGCGACACTGCTCGATTTTGAAATCGAGGCGACGACCTGGTCCGCGATGTGCTCCGTCGCCGATCGCATCCCCCGCATCAGTCCCGAGCGCATCCGCGAAGAACTCGATCGTCTCTGGCTCAGCCCGTCACGGCTGCGGGGCTTCGACCTGCTCGTCGCGAGCGGGCTGATGCAGGCGATCCTGCCCGAGATCATCGACCTGCAGGGCTGTGAGCAGCCTCCGCAATGGCATCCCGAGGGGGACGTCTTTGTCCACACGCGCCTCATGCTCTCGCAGCTCCCTGCCGGGGCGAGCCTGCCGCTGGTGCTCTCAGTGCTCTTCCACGACATCGCGAAGCCCGCCACCTACACCTACGACCCGGAAGAAGATCGCATCCGCTTTTCCGGCCACGACCATATTGGCGCGCAGATGACCGAGGGCATCCTCAAGCGACTGCGGTATTCCAACGCCGTCATCACCGCCACCGCTTCGGCGGTGGCGCATCACATGCAGTTCAAAGACGTGCGAAAAATGCGCACCTCGACCCTGAAGCGCTTCATGGCGCGGGAAAATTTTGATGATGAACTCGAGTTGCATCGCGTCGATTGTGCGGGGAGCAATCGTCTTTTCGAGAACTACGACTTCGTCGTCGATAAGCGGCACGAGTTCGGTGCCGCGCAGACGCCCCTGCTCCCGCCCCGATTTATCAATGGAGGTGACCTCATCGCCTGCGGCATGATGGCAGGCCCTGCCTTCGGGAAGATCCTGACCGAGGCACAGGATCTCCAACTCGAGGGTACCCTCACAAGCCGCGACGAGGCCCTCCTCTGGCTCGATCAGCGACTGGCGGAGTCTCAACAATGAAGACGCCATCACACCCTGGATCAGGAGTTGACGCGGGGCGCAGCCTTGCTTCCATTGGTGTCTTTGATTTAGTCCGCCGATGATGACGCCCTTCTTTCACCGCTCCTCGCTTTTTTCACTCAGCCTGTTTGCCTTCGCTCTACTTTCGTCACTGGCGCATTCGTCCCGAGCAGAGGAAAAATCGGCCGATACCACCCAGTGGCACGATCTCTCGGATCTCCCGGAGTGGGGCGTCGAGGGCCAGGGCTGGATGCCCGTCGATCTGAAATCGCGCTACGACCGTCTCCCCGCCAAAGCGGAAAAAATCGTGCGCCCTCCCGTCTGGGATCTCAGCCGCCACAGTGCGGGCCTCGCCTTCCGGTTCAACACTGACGCGACTACCATCCAGATCCGCTACACCGTCGGTGGCAAGTCGCTCGCACTGCCTCACATGCCGGCCACCGGGGTGAGCGGGGTCGATCTCTACGCCCTCGACGAAGGCGCCTGGAAATGGGTCGATGTGACCCGGCCGAAAGAAGCCACCACGGTCTACGCCATCGCCGGACTCGATCCCGGCAAGCGCACCTACATGGGCTACCTGCCGCTTTATAACAGCTCCGTAAAGCTTGAGATCGGCGTTCCGAAAGGGGCCGCCTTCGAGCCCATCGCGCCCCGGACCGGGAAACCGATCGTCTTTTACGGCACCTCCATCACCCACGGGGCCTCCGCCTCGCGCCCCGGACTCTGCCATCCCGCCATCCTCGGGCGGCGTCTCGACCGACCCGTCATCAACCTGGGGTTTTCCGGGAACGGCAAGATGGAGCCCGAGGTCGGCGCCCTCCTCAGTGAAATCGATGCCGCCGTCTACGTGATCGACTGCCTCCCCAACATGACCGGTCCCGAAGTCGCCGAGCGTGCCGAGGCTCTCGTGCGCCAGCTCCGCGAGGCGAGGCCGGGAACGCCTATCATTCTTGTCGAAGACCGTTCGTTCACGAATTCCTGGATCTTTAAAGCCCGGCGGGACCGCCATGCGGAAAATAGAGCTTCCCTAATCCGCGCCTTTGATCTACTCGTAACCTCTGGTGTGAAGAACCTCCATTACATTGAGGGCGAAAATCTGCTCGGGGACGACACCGAGGGTGCCACCGACGGTTCCCACCCCAACGATCTCGGCTTCATGCGCCAGGCCGACCTCTTCGAACCCGTCCTGCGCCAAGCCCTCGGGCAAAACTAAGCCCTTTTTCTTTTCTCCTGACCCAAAGCCCCTAACACATGACAAACTTCATCATCATCGGCCTCATCGTTCTGGTCGTCCTCGTCATTTTCATGATCCTCGCCAAGTTCATAGGGCTATGGATCCGTGCGCGAGTGTCGAATACCCCCATCAAACTACTCAACCTCGTCGCGATGTGGATCCGGAAAGTCCCGACATCTCTCATCGTCGACAGCCGCATCACCGCCGCCAAAGCGGGACTCGACTTCACGACGGATCAGCTCGAGGCCCACTACCTCGCCGGGGGTCACGTCGCCGATGTCGTCCTCGCCCTCATCGCGGCGGACAAAGCGGGTATCCCCCTCTCCTTTGACCGCGCCTGCGCCATCGATCTCGCCGTGAAAGGCACCTCCAAGACCGTCCTCGAGGCGGTGCGGACCTCCATCAATCCCGCCGTGATCGACTGTCCCGGCGGCGGCGGCAAGATCGACGCGGTCGCCCGCGACGGCATCCAACTCCGTGCCCGCGCCAAGGTCACGGTGCGGACCAATCTCGACCGATTCGTCGGCGGCGCGACCGAAGAGACCATCATCGCCCGCGTCAATGAAGGCATCGTGACCTCGATCGGCTCGGCCGTATCGCACAAGGACGTGCTGGAAAATCCTGATCACATCTCCAAACGCGTCCTTGAGCGCGGGCTCGACGCCAACACCCAGTTCGAGATCCTCTCCATCGACATCGCCGACGTCGATGTGGGCCAGAACATCGGTGCCAAGCTCCAGGCCAGCCAAGCCGAGGCCGACAAGCAGGTCGCCCAGGCCCGCGCCGAAGTCCGCCGTGCCGCCGCCGTCGCGACCGAGCAGGAGATGTCCGCCCGCACGCAGGAGATGCGCGCGAAGCTCGTCGAGGCCGAGGCCCTCATCCCCATCGCCATGGCCGAAGCCTTCCGCAACGGCAACCTCGGCATCATGGATTATGCCCGCTACCGCAATGTC